>NZ_JBFRDN010000039.1:0-38959 GCF_052113785.1 Phyllobacterium sp. TAF24
TCATACGGGGTCGGTGCCCCTTGCAACTGTTCGGGTGTCATCGAATGACAGGGCCTTGCTCACCATCGGACTGCAATGTCCGCTTGTCGAAACGGCATCCTGTCAATCGGTCCACGTGCCGGGAAAGGGTACGTGGACCTCTTCACATTATACCATCTCTAACAGACAAGCTTGTCGAACCACGAACCGGCAGCATTCACCCCCCTCTGTCCTGTCGGACATCTCCCCCACAAGGGGGGAGATCAGCTGTATTGCCGCCTTTGCACAATCTGCAACGCTTCCTGTTGCGGGAAAGCGTTACCGTCAATGTGATCTCCCCCCTTGTGGGGAGATGTCCGACAGGACAGAGGGGGGTGAAAACTCACCACACGCCCGATCGCACGTAGACTACCGCACCCAGCACACGCTCACTCTCAAGCGGTTTTTCTAGCTGGAACCGTCACGAGATTGACGATCACAGCCACCACAATATTGGCGGCCAGTGCCAGAAGTCCGATATAGATCGTAAACGGAGCACCGCCGAGGCTGAGTGCCTGTAATGGCTTCAGGCCATTGATCCAGACCAGATAGGTGCCGCCGAAGAAGCCAACGAACCAACCGGCCAGCAGACCGGGTGCGCGGAACCATTTTGAATAGAGGCCGAACACCAGCGCCGGGAGCGTCTGGAGAATCCAGATACCGCCGAGCAATTGCAGATCAAGGGCAAACTGCGTTGGCAGGAATGCGATCACCAGCAACGCGCCGATCTTGACCACCAGCGACGTAATCTTGGCAACCTTTGCCTCCCCGGCATCGGTGACATTGGGATTGACATAGGCCTTCCAGAAATTGCGGGTGAAGAGGTTGGAGGCACCAATGCTCATCACGGCTGCTGGAACCAGAGCGCCGATAGCAATCGCCGCAAAGGCAAAACCGGCAAACCAGCTCGGGAACAGGGTCTGGAACAGTGCCGGAACCACCTGATTGGGGCTGGAGACATTGAGATGCGCCGCATGGCCCATATAACCAAGCAAAGCGAGAAGGCCGAGCAGCAGCGTATAGGCTGGCAGCATTACCGCGTTCTTGCGGATGGTATTGCCGCTATTGGAGGCGAAAATACCCGTGAGCGTATGCGGATACATGAAGGCGGCCAGCGCTGAACCGAGCGCAAGCGTGGCATAGGCCACATATTGATTGCCACCCAGAAGCAGACTGCCCGACCCCTTTGCCTGGAACGCCGCATCGGCTGAGGCAAACACATTGGCATAGCCGCCAAGTTTCGACGGGATCAGCGCAACGGCGGTGATCACCACAATATAGATCATGATATCCTTGACGAAGGCGATCAGTGCCGGGGCACGCAAACCAGCCGAATAGGTATAAAGCGCAAGAATGATGAAGGCGACCGCCAAGGGCAATTCACCCGTTAATCCCAGCGCTTGCAGGACAGTGGCCATACCAACCAGCTGCAGGGCGATATAGGGCATGGTGGCAATCACGCCCGTCAGCGCCACGGCAAGCTCAAGCCCGCGCGAACCATATTGCCCGAACACCACGTCACCGGCAGTCACATAGCCATTGTCCTTGGCGCGCTTCCACAAAAGCGGCATCACCATGAATACAAAGGGATAAACAACAATCGTATAGGGCAGTGCGAAAAAACCGTAGGCACCAACCGCATAGACCAGTGCCGGAACCGCGATTATCGTATAGGCGGTGTAAAAATCGCCACCAACGAGAAACCATGTGATCCATGTACCGAAGTTTCGGCCACCCAAACCCCATTCATCAATATGGTCCATGGTCTTTGGCGCACGCCAGCGCGAGGCGACGAAGCCAAGAATGGTGACAAGCGCAAAGAAGAAAACAAAAATCGAAATGGCTACCGGATCAAGATTAGTCGTCATAGCTGGTGCTCCGATAAACAATCCAGGTGATCAATGCAGTCAGCGGCACGAAGGCGAGCTGATACCAGTAAAAGAAGGGGAAGCCGAGCAGTTCAGGTTCGCGGAAATTATAGAAGGGAACCCAGAGCAGCCCGATGTAAGGAATCACAAGCAGCCACAATATGGCCCTTTTTGAACCTTTTTCCATGGATATGTCCTCTTGAAATTGCATTGTGAGGCAAATGAAACCCGAAGGTTTCATTAATAGGCCACCTTGTCGTTTGCGCAATATGTCTTTGGTACGGGCGGCGCACTGATTTGTATCCCAATGTAGATTATCAACAACGTTCTTATCCGGTCTGTGGCAATTCGTGATCAACAAGACGTCGATATATAAAGAAATTAGTAACCAAGATTCTTCATGCTCCAAGCCAATCGGCAAATGACGTCAGACACGCGTGTTCCGTGCCTGATGGTTTGTATTGGCCGTGGTGCCCCCTTTGGGGCGCGCCGCAGGTTTGAGTAAGCGTTTGGAAAAAGAGTACGATGGCGTTCGCGACCGATACATTCAGTCAGGGTGGCTCCTTTAACGGTTTTGTTTCTCGCGCAGGCAAGTCGCGCGGCACGCTGGTCAGCGCGCTTGCCATTGGTGTCGGGATAGCAGCAACCGTGTGGATGTTTGCAACTGTCAGCACGACGCAGAAAATGGTTTCCACCCTCTCTTCGGGTCCAACCGTCATCCGGCATGATCTGCGGGCATTCGAGACCATCGCTCTTGTCAATCCACACGATCAGATCGCACGCCGACCAGGCAGCAGCGCTTTGGCAATGCTCAATCCCGATTTGAAGCACCGCATTCTCCGCAGTGCACAGGGCGCGGCGAAAAACGCGCATACGGCAGATCGCGTCGTCGTGACTTACGATGATGCTTTTGCCGAACCGGCTTCCGCGCTTGTCGTGATGGAAACGTCACCACTGTCGGAATCCGATGTGACAGCACTTCTCAATAAGCCAGCCGGTCCAGTGGACACCGACGTGCAGAACGCTATTCAGTCTGCCATAGCCAATCGTGCATTTGCGCTTGCTGCAAATGGCAGGGCGTCAACGCCTGATACAAAAACGGTCGGATCAATTCCACTGCCTGAAGACGCGCCCAAGAGAACGGCTCTGGAGATCGCCGCAGCGGATGCCGCTCTGGCATCCGTATCGAACGATCCGTTTAGCGCACAGCCCGATCTGGTCGACAAGCGGAGGGGTGAGCCTCAAATACCGCTGCTGGCAAGCTACGCACCATCGGCAACCGAGAGCAATCCGTTGATTGGACCACTGGCACCGGATCTGGAAGTCGCGGTTCCTGTACCCGAGAATGCGCCCGCCCGGGATACGGCCAGCATTGCGCCGGATGATACGCAATCCGATGACGGACAGGACTCGATAGACGTTCCCCTGCCCGTGCAACGGCCAAAACTTGCGACGGAAAGCTTTCCGGCAGCACCGAATGCACCGGCAAAGCAGCAGCCTAACGCGAAACTCGCTTCGATCCGGCCGGATGATGCGGTGATCGAAGCCATGCCGCGCACCAGACGTTTGTTCGGGTCAATATTTGGCGGCTCGCGCAATGGTGTTGCGGTCTATGATATTTCCGCACGCACGGTTTACCTGCCCAATGGCGAACAGCTAGAAGCGCATTCGGGCATGGGGCATATGCTTGATAATCCCCGCTTCACACGCGAGTCGAACCGTGGACCAACACCGCCACACACCTATAATCTCACCATGCGTGAGGCGCTTTTCCATGGCGTCGCGGCGATCCGCCTGACCCCGGTTGATGGTCGCAATGCCTTTGGTCGCAACGGCCTGCTCGCCCACACCTACATGCTCGGGCCGCGCGGCGATTCGAACGGATGTGTGGTGTTCAAGGATTATCGCCGGTTCCTCAAGGCTTTCCAGCGAGGCGAGGTCTCGCGCCTCGTCGTGGTGGAGCGCCTGCCATCTTCCTCGCGTATTGCCACACGCTGATTTGCCGGTAATTGACCGAAGTAATGCCTCCAGCGGCTAAATCAGCTGGAGGACTTCACGTGATGTCCAACAGATTTTCGCAATGAAATTCCGGTCCAGAAACAACAACAATCTGGCCGTCGCCACTATTGCCTCTGCATCTCCGTTGGTGTTTTCGCAACAAAGAAATTTGAGATTCACAGAAATCTACGGGTATTCTACCTGCAAATTTTATTGCACAGTGCGACGAGAATAAGCTCTTTCGTCTAATCTTCGGAGCAATACGCCTTACAGGAGGAACCATGGGCCCGAGTGATTTTGGATTTTCCGCTGCTGCCCGCGCCGGGATGATGCAGGAAGCCTATCGGCAACAGGATGAGTACAATCGCCAGCGGGAGGAGGTCCAGAATTATGCCTCTTCGATCAATAGTAAGCGGACGGACTGGAATCTTGTTGATGCCAAGGAGCTTGGTGTTTCAGTCAGCACGCCTGTTGCCAAATTAGGCGTCACGCTTGGTCACATTTCCATTCCCATGGTCAACCGGAAAACCGGTGAGCAGATTGTCTTCACCGGCGGCGGTCTCGGCGGAACACTCGGCATTACCTTCGGCTTGAGTGTGCTTACCGTGAAGGTCAAGGATTTCAAAGTCAAAGGCTCCAACGAACTGGCAAAGCTGCCTTCAACCGGCGAGGCGATCGGACCCGTCCCCGGAACACCTGTCATTGATGGAGAGATTGGCGTGCCAATCTTCAAGGGCCCCTATTGGAAGGATTCCGATGGGTCGGACCAATTTTCTGGCGCTGTCGGTATTACAACCGGCACACTCATGACCCCAAGCCGCGAGTCGATTGGCATTTTCAATCTCGTCTCCAATCTGTTCAAGGACCCGAAATCACTCATACCGAAGACGCATAATCTGGTGGCGCTGACCTTCTACAACTGGAAAGCTGTGCCATTTCTGCTCAACCCGCCCATGTCGGCTATGGCAAACTACTATATCGAAGCGATTGCCCTGTGTACCAAGGAAGGCCATGGAGGCAATCTTGCGGGCATTCAGGGCAAACAGGCTTTTTTCAAAGTTTCGCGGGGATGAGCTTCAAAACGCTGTCGGGGGCATGCCCCTAACCACCGGCACCCATTTCTGACAGCTTCAGCCGGGCCTTGGCATGGCCCTGCCTTGCCGCTTTCAGATACCATTTGATGGCTTCTGTCCTGTCCGGCCGCAAGCCGGTTCCCTGCTCATACGCAAGTCCCAAGCTGTACTGAGCTTTGGCATTGCCAAGCTCGCCAGCTTTGCGGAACCATCTGGCTGCTTCACCTGCGTTTCTGGTTACACCCTGTCCGGCGACCAACATGACAGCGAGGCTGTATTGCGCCTCGGCAGAGCCACGGGCCGCCGCCTTGCCAAACCACTTGGCCGCCTCGGCTTTATCCTCCGTGAGGCCCAGCCCCCGCGCATATATAAGACCAAGCCTATACTGCGCATCGGTGTTGTCCTGTTCGGCTGCTTTGCGAAACCATTTGGCTGCTTCAGCCCGGTCCTGCACGATGCCATCACCGGCTGAATCAGGCACACCGGAACTCGTTGGCGCCGTGGTAAAACTATGCGCGACCTTGCTTAGCCATGCAGCCGGCTGTGTTTGATCAGGCGCGTCGCCTTTACCCTCAAAATAGAGCAGGCCAAGCCTGTATTGAGCGTCGGCATAGCCTTGTTCAGCAGCCTTGCGATACCAGCTCGCGGCAAGGGATTTGTGCTGCTCCAAACCTGTGCCATATTCATACCTGCCGCCAAGCACGTATTGCGCGTCGGCATTTCCCTGTTCAGCAGCTTTGCGATACCACCCCAAGGCTTCAGCCTGATTTTTTATCAGGCCCTCACCGTGCTCATACATATAGCCGAGACTATATTGCGCATCGGCATAGTCCTGATCGGCAGATTTACGATACCATTTGGCAGCTTCAAACAGGTTCTTTGAAATACCCTCGCCCTGATAATATTTGGTGCCCAGATTGTTCTGCGCGACGGCACTGCCTTTATCGGCAGCTTTTCGATACCAATCGACCGCCATGCGCAGGTCTTTCGCAACGCCCCCACCCTTTTCGTACAGCGTACCAAGATTGTTTTGCGCTTTGGCATTCCCCTGAGCCGCCGCCTTCTCATACCATTTCAGTGCAGCCATGTAGTCTGGTTTACCGCCCACTTCATTTGCATAGAGAACTCCGAGGTTGAACTGGGCCTCATCAAGTCCGCCTTCCGCCGCTTTGGCGTACCAGCCTCGTGCTTTGGCGATATTGCGGGGCACGCCGTCGCCGTTTTCATATTTCAACCCAAGCCTCGTTTGAGCCCAAAGCTTTCCTTGCGCTGCGGCCTTGCGATACAAGCTGACGGCTTGAGGATAGTCCTGGACGACGCCCTCTCCCAGATCATAGAGATAGGCAAGGTTGTATTGCGCATCCGCGTTGTTTTGCTCGGCCGCCTTGCGATACCAATTTGCAGCCTCTGCCTTGTCCCCGGCAACACCGGCTCCAAAATAGTACGCGTCACCAAGGTTGTTCTGTGCATCGGCATGGCCTTGATCGGCGGCTTTGCGATACCATCTGGCTGCTTCAACCTTGTCTTCTGCAAAACCATTACCCATGAAATACATGTTGCCAAGGTTGTTTTGCGCGTAACTGTTTCCGTGGTCGGCAGCTTTGCGATACCACTCGGCAGCCCGCCCCAAATCTTTGGCCACGCCGTTCCCGTTAAAGTACATGGCACCCAGATTGTTCTCTGCTTTCGCATATCCCTGATCCGCAGCCTTGCGGTACCAGCGCACCGCCTCCAGATCGTCTTTCTTAACGCCTTTGCCTTCATCATACATGGTGCCAAGATTGTGTTGTCCCCCGGCCCAGCCCTGCTCGGCGGCCTTGCGGTACCAGCGAATTGCCTCGATTGGGTTCCTCGCAACGCCCTCACCAAATTCGTACTTCAGACCCAAATTGGTCTGGGCATTCGGATGTCCCTGTTTCACCGCTTTGCGATACCATTTTACCGCTTCGCTGTGGTCTTGCCGAACGCCTCTACCGTTGTCGTACATAACACCAAGACTGTTCTGCCCTCCCGCCAGTCCCTGCTCAGCGGATTTGCGATACCAGCGGAACGCTTCAGAACTGTCTTGTACAACGCCTATGCCGCCATCATACATATCGCCAAGGTAGAGCTGTGCCTTGGCATATCCCTGTTCAGCGGACTTGCGATACCACCGGGCGGCTTCGGCCTTGTCTTCAACAACACCGGCGCCATTTTCATACAGCGCACCCAATTCCAGCTGCGCTTTGGCATGACCTCCATCGGCAGCCTTGCGATACCATCTGGCAGCTTCATAATCGTTCTCCGGAACCTTTGTGCCGGTCTGATAAATATCGCCAAGTTTGTACTGCGCGTTGACATCGCCCTTCTCGGCCATCCCGAGCAAAAGGTCGACTTCCGCCGGATATTCGCCATTTCTGAAAGGGCCCATCGTCTCGGTGGCAAAAGCCTGTCCGTTCAGGCACAACAAGAATCCAGACACCAGTAATAGCTTGCCAAGCCGCATGAAATCCCCTCAAAATCTGCTTTCGCAGCAACCCCCTTCTTATAATGCATGTAGAGCTACACTTCGGAAAGATAGTAACCAGCATATTTTCCAGGTAATTCTGCGCCATATCAACCATGGCAAAGGCGATTGAAAGCCGCTCCGTGGAATGCTATGGGAGTGCCAAGCTCATTTTAAGGAAAGGAGGGCTGCGCATGAATACGTTCTTCCGGCATCATCGCCAGCGTGGCCCCGTCAACGCCCTGCAGATACGTTTGCAGGGCTGACCGGAAACAGCTTTTCCATACCCATTCCAGGTCTGCCCTTCGTGGTCACGCAGCGCCAAACTCGTTATTCGAGCGGCCTTGCGTAACGTCACAACCCACCGAGCCAAATGGTCATTGCCCGCATGGACGCTGACCACCGGTGCAAAACCGACGGTACAAACAGAATACCGTCAATGCACATGGCCCGGCAGACCAGAGAATCAAAATGGCACTCATCAATGTAAGAAACCTGGGCGTTACCCTCGGAGCCCCGCTTTTTGTCAACCTCAACCTCGTCGTCGGCGCGGGGGATCGTATCGGCATCGTCGCCGCCAATGGCCGGGGTAAATCCACCCTGCTGCGCTGCCTTGCTGGAACGCTTGATTCCACCACCGGCGATATCACCCGCACGCGCGGCCTGCGCATCGACACTGTCGAACAGGTTGTGCCTGATAATCTTCTCAATACCTCCTTCTACGAAATGGTGTTGCAGGCCTTGCCCGCCGAGCAGAAAGAGACGGAAAGCTGGCGTGTCGATGTGGTGCTTGCCTCGCTTGACGTGCCCGATGAGTTGCGCGAGCGCACCCTTGCCCTGCTAAGCGGCGGCTGGCAAAGACTTGCCCTGCTTGCGCGTGTATGGGTGACAGACCCGGATGTTCTGCTGCTGGATGAGCCCACCAACCATCTCGATCTTGCCAAGATCGCGCAGATGGAAGACTGGCTCAATAATTTGCCGCGCGATGTTCCTGTTGTCATCTGCAGCCATGATCGGGCTTTTCTTGATGCCACGACCAACCGGACACTGTTCCTGCGGCCGGAGAACTCGCAAGCCTTTACCCTGCCCTATACACGGGCTCGGGCAGCGCTGGATGAAATCGATGCAGCGGAAGCACGCCGTTACGAGCGGGACATGAAGGTGGCGCAGCAGTTGCGCCAGCAAGCCGCCAAGCTCAACAATATCGGCATCAATTCCGGCAGCGATCTTTTGACCGTCAAGACCAAGCAGTTGAAACAGCGGGCGGAAAGGCTTGAGGATGCTGCGCGTCCTGCCCATCAGGAACGCTCTGCCGGGGCAATCAGGCTCACCAACAGCGGCACCCATGCCAAGGTGCTGGTGACGCTCGACGATGCATCGGTGGAAACGCCAGATGGTACGCTCCTGTTCAAGACAGGCAGGAAATGGATATGCCAAGGCGACAGGATCGTTCTTCTCGGGGCCAATGGTGCGGGCAAAACACGTCTTGTCGGCATGATCAGGCGTGCCATTACGGAGCCGCTGACCTCGCCTGAGGCAGTCAAGGCAACGCCTTCTCTGGTGCTCGGCTATGGTGATCAGGCACTTGCCGACCTGCCGGATCGGGACACGCCGTTTGATACGATCAACAGGCGCTTCGATATTGGCGACCAGCGCACCCGCACCCTTCTGGCTGGAGCCGGACTTGGCATTGATATCCAGAGCAAGCCGAACAGTGTGCTGTCAGGCGGGCAAAAGGCGCGGCTTGGCATGCTGGTACTACGGCTTGCCAATCCGAACTTCTACCTGCTGGATGAACCGACCAACCATCTGGATATTGACGGTCAGGAGGCACTGGAATCGGAACTGATGGCGCATGAGGCAAGCTGCCTGCTGGTCTCGCACGACCGCAGTTTCGTCAGGGCAGTCGGCAACCGCTTCTGGCTGATTGAAAAGCGTCGCCTGATCGAAGTGGAAAGTCCGGAGGCGTTTTTTGCCGCCGAGCGACAGAACTGAAGCAATGCCGGGCCGTCTCGATGCGGCGGCCCGGCACTTGTTCAATGGGCGTGCGCGGCCTGAGCTGTGACGATAGCGTCCGCCTCCTTGCCGTAAAGCTCCTCAAAATGATCGAAAGCTTTGGAAAAACTGCCAATGCCCTGCGTTGCCGAGCGCAAGGCGCGCGCCAATTCATCCAATGCACTGCCGGGAATAATGGCCCGGAAGACATCCCAACCCTTGGTGTTGTCGTCCCGGTCAAAACCCAGTACCTGCCCCTTGAAGGCGGAAATAATGGGTACGAGATTGCCCGAATAAACAGATGGGATATGAATCTCGATGCGGAACACCGGCTGCATAAGCACAGCCGCCGCTTCTGAAAGCGCCTGCTTTACCCCCATTTTTGCCGCAGCGCGGAAAGCAAATTCCGAACTGTCGACTGAATGGTGCTGACCATCAGTCAGCATGACGCCGACATCGATGACCGGTAGCCCCAGTGGCCCTCGCTCCATTGCCTCGCGCGAACCCGCCTCGACAGCCGGTATGTAATTGCGCGGGACAGCACCACCCTTGACCGTTTCGGCAAAGGAAAAACCTTCGCCGCGCCCATTGGGATGCACGCTGAGTTTCACATCGGCGAACTGGCCTGCACCGCCTGTCTGTTTGCGGTGCCGGTAGTGAACCTCCGCCGGTTTGGAGATGGTTTCCCGGTAGACCGGGCTCGGCATCCGGTCTGTGACATTGACGTGGAAGACATCGGACAGCATTTTGCACAGATCACGCAGATGCACCGGGCCCTGCACACTGACAAGCTGGGCACCCGTGCCCTCCTCCTGCATGACCTTCAATCCGTGATCCGTCTCCGCCAGTTTTGCCAGTGTTTCCGACAATTTTGTTTCGTCCCGTTCGCTTTCGGGGACAAGGATGCGCTCCAGCATGGGTGTCGGCGGTGTGGTCCATTCAGGTGCCGTGATCACGGCATCGAGGCTAAGCAAAGACGGCACCGGCAGATGATCGGATTTCACGGTGGCGAAGACATCGCCGGGTACAGGTATTCCCGATGGGGTGGGCTTTCCGGTTCCCGGATCCTGCACCGGCCCGAGCCGCCCTCCGCCAAGTAGTCCACCCTGCTTCAGTCCGTCCTTCAACGCACGCACCAGCACAGTCTTGCCGATATTCTGGCGGTGATAGGCATGGAAGCTGACAGCCGCCAAGGCGTTTTCAGGCGTGCTGTTTGCAGCGGCAAGGCGCTTGCGCAGCATGTCAACAGGTGGCGCTTCATGGCGCAGCGCCTTCATCAGGCGCATGATGCCATTGCTGTGGCTGGCTGAACCAAGCAGCACGGGAATAATCCTGTTTTCGCGCAAGACACGCGATGAAATGGCAAAAACCGCATCGCTCGGCGGTTCGCGGTCCTCGATCAGCTCTTCCAGCAGCCAATCGTCAAATTCGGACAAATGTTCCAGAAGTTCGGCGCGCGCCTCGTGTTCCCGCTCAAGCTCGCTTTCCGGTATCTCGATCAGGGCGGATGTCTGCCCCTCGCGATAGCGCCAGGCGCGTTCGGAAATCAGGTCGCATGTGCCGACAACCTTGTCTCCCTCGCGGATGGGTATCTGCCGGAGCACGAGAGAATGGCTGCAATAGCCTTGCAATGCTGAAATGACATCGCGCACCCGGCCTCTTGGCTCGTCAATGCGGTTGACGAAAACGATGCAAGGCGTCCCCGACGCTTCGATGGCTCTCAAATAAGGCGCGGCAAGCACCGCATCCTCAGGCGCGGGTGAAACACACAGGATACAGGCATCACTGGCCAAGAGTGCATCCTGCGCGTGCGTAAGGGCTTCATTGGCACCCGGCGCATCCAGTGCGCACCATGTTTCATTACCGAAAGTGAATTCTGTCAGATTTAACCCATAAGGCGAGACCGACTTCCTTGGCGCGCCCTCCAGCGCGCCGAGTTTTTCCACGAGCGTGGATTTTCCGGTCTGCGAGGGTCCAAGTACCGTAAAGCAGCGCATTCGCGTCCTCCCCTGCTACGATCAAAGTCCGATGACAGGATGCCTCAACATGGCCAAAAGCGCTAGTGGAACGATTCGATGGCGCCTTTGTCGGCAAAAAAGAAACAGGCCGGATTTGCATCCGGCCTGTTTCATTCTGTTCTGTCATCGTGGACCGCCACCGGGACGATCCGGAGGATCACACTTAGGTGACCCCGGGGATCGCCCAATGGTGACCCCGCTGGCACCAGCTTTAAGCGGCGCTCAGCTGATCCGCTGACATTTTGCCCGACTTCTTGTCGCGCACCAGTTCGTAATTGATTTTCTGGCCGTCGTTGAGATCACGCAATCCAGCGCGTTCAACTGCAGAGATGTGTACGAATACATCTGCACCGCCATCTTCAGGCTGAATGAAGCCGAAGCCCTTTGTAGAATTAAACCATTTAACTGTGCCTGTGGCCATAATGAACCTCCGTAGGGCAGATGTATTGAGTGTCGCACAAAGTGAACGACGCACCCTTGTAACGATTTTTTATGGAAGCCGTAAAGCCCATATGCGCGAAAGTGTTAACGTGTCATGCAACTGTTTTATTACAATGGCGCTTCAAAGACAGTTTTTGCAAAAGTTCCTGTGCCGAATGATCTTGTACTCACCACACGTCCGGGTCATGAGTGAACAGCAGTATTTCGGGTTTGGACAGGCATATGCAACGCAAAACAATCGCGATTATCGGTGGCGGCCCCGCGGGCCTTATGGCAGCCGAAGTGCTATCAGCAGCCGGACATGACGTAACAGTCTATGATGCAATGCCGACCGTCAGCCGTAAGTTCCTGCTTGCGGGCAAGTCAGGCCTGAACATCACACACTCGGAAGACTACGCGCGTTTCGTTGCCCGGTTTGGTGCTGCATCTGCACATTTGCGCCCTGCTCTTGATGGGTTCACACCCGAAGAAGTGCAGGCATGGGCCGCTGGCCTTGGCACGGAAACATTTACTGGCTCATCAGGGCGGGTGTTTCCAAAGGTGATGAAAGCATCGCCGCTGTTACGTGCTTGGCTACGCCGGCTTGAGGCGCAGGGTGTGACCATTCTAACCCGTCACCGCTGGATGGGTTTCACCGGAAACGCTTTCACATTTGAAACACCGGCGGGGATCAAGACCGTCGAATGCGACGCAGCATTGCTGGCACTTGGCGGCGCAAGTTGGCCAAAGCTCGGTTCCGATGGCGCATGGACCTCGTGGCTGGCCGATAAGGGCGTGGAAATTAATGTGCTGCGCCCGGCCAATTGCGGCTTCGACGTGGATTGGGACGATGGTTTCAGGGAGCGTTTTGACGGAACTCCGGTAAAATCCGTTACGGCTACCTCAGGTGCTGGTGCATTTTCCGGTGAGTTTGTCATCACACAACATGGTATCGAAGGCAGTCTTGTCTATGCCCATGCGGCCAGTTTGCGGGATCAATTGGAAGAGCAAGGCAGCGCATCGCTTGTGCTTGATCTGGCGCCCGGACGATCCACCGAAAAGCTGGCGCGGGACCTGGCGCGTCAGGACAGCAAGGCGAGTTTCTCAAATCGCTTACGCAAAGGCGCAGGGATCGAGGGCATCAAAATTGCATTGCTGCGAAAATTTGCCGACGCAGCTGATCTTTCCGATCCGCAACGGCTGGTAGGGCTGATCAAGGCGCTACCGCTGGTTGTACTGCGCCCCCGCCCCATCACCGAGGCCATATCCTCGGCTGGTGGCGTTCGCTGGAGCGCCATCGACGAGACATATATGCTGAAAGCGCTACCCGGTGTTTTCGTGGCCGGGGAAATGCTGGACTGGGAAGCACCGACCGGGGGCTACCTTCTGACAGCGTGCTTTGCCACCGGCCGCGCCGCAGCGCAGGGGATAAACGCCCGGCTGAACCTGTGACTAATATTTATTGAAGACGAGCATTTTCATGCGCATACGCCGCCGCATTCTGCGCATCGCAGCCAGCAAATGCGCCTGGGCGGTCTCACTGCGCCCATACGCCTGAACAACGATTTTGTTTTTGTAATTCTTCTGATCGACGTAAGTAATCTTTGATCGCACGAAACAGTCTCCTCACAGTCTTTTGACATTTTATGAGAGGCGTTTCTTATGCTCCATTCCGCTAAACTTTAGAATAGCTCTATTATAAGTAACCTTAACGGGGTTTCCGCATGTAAAACTTGAAGTATTTATCTTCAAAATTTGGAGAGACTCGACGGCACCGGAATTTTGAAGGACAGGTGACCGTCGAGCCTCGTGCTGGCCCCACGACAAACCAGCATCGCCATGGTGGAGCGGCTGCCCTGCCGGGTCAAATTACAAATCGGCAATGATGCCTTTGCAGCCGGAACCTACAGGAACAGCTTGAATGCGACGGGGATCGCAACGCCAATCATGAAGATTGCGAGCGCACAGGTGCGGCAGACGAAATCTGTCCAGATACTGTCGTTGTCGTTATCGCTTATCATCGGACCAGCCTTCACATCCAACGAGGGCTATGCGCCCTCCAAGGCTCCAAGGGTAAGCCTGCATGCTTAACGACAGGTAAATGTGGCTGTTGGCACGGTGGTCAACAGCCTGGCGAGCATGGAGCCGTGCCTATCCGCGCGCCTTGTCGAGAGCCCAGCTTCCCGGACCGGCGGCAGCCAGATAGAGGAAGACAAAGCAGAAGAGCACAGCGTTTTCACCGTGATTGACGATCGGATAGAAGCCTTGCGGCGCGTGCGCCATCCAGTAGGCAACGGCCATTTCACCCGACAACAGGAATGCGATTGGACGCGTGAAAAGACCGAGAGCCAAAAGTATGCCACCGACGAATTCAAGGATGGCAGCCACGCCAATCAGCGACATCAGATTTGGCGCCGGGTCCATTGCCATGGGAAAGCCGAACAGCTTTGACGAGCCATGCGCCACGAACAGCAATGCCGTTATGATGCGCAGGACAGAGAGAAGCCGGGGTGCCCATACCGTTTCAAGTTCAATTCGGGAGATCATGTTGCCTCGCTAAGAACGTTGGAGGCTGGAGAATGTCGGGCTTCAGGTTGAAATGCAATGCCAACCCACCGGCGGCGCGCGTAATATACGCGCCATCAACACATCATGTGTTGAACACAGGAATTGTGAGGCTCGACACCGGCCATTGCATGTCACTACCATGGAGAGCACCGAGCCTCTACTGACTGTAAACGATCCGGGGCACTTTCGTCTTTGGGGGACCAGGTTCAACAGATCGCACACTTACCATCAGCATGCTTACATTTATTGAATGCGCTATTCTGTCAACGGAATAGCGCAATGCACCCAGAAATGTCCGTAAGGCAATCGATCTTGCCACCCAAATACGGGCGAGAATGAATTGTTGGTCAATTCGTGCTTCATAGACCAATGTTGTATTGAAAAATACGATATTAATCCTATTATATGGTGGTGGGTAAGCGCCAGATTGCTCCGAGTTGCCTTCGAGGCGGCAGCACTCTCTGCAGTGTTCTTCAGGAGTCTGGGGGCCCACATTTTTATTTGTAGCATCTAATCCATTCGACAAACTCTGTCTGCTCGTTGTTCAGCGGTGTTTTTCCGTAAGCTGGAACAAGTGTCAGTCCGCAATCCAACCTTTGGCCACGGCGTTTAATAAGGCGGGTAGCGAGGCTGCGTGCATACCGAGATTCACAGAAGCCATATCCATTTGGTTCAATCGCATGCCAGAGGGCACTGGTGAATACGTCGGCTATTTGAAGACCTGCCCTTTTGCTGTGATTTTCAACAGCGATGTCCGAGGGAGAAAGAACGCTCCAATCGATTGTTCGAACCGGTTTCATGACCTCACGGCCATCGCGCATAAACTCCAAATATTCACGCATAGCGTGGTAGTCAGTGCCTCTTCGCCGGGAAAAGACTACCCGTAAACTTGCCTGCCCATCGCCCTCCAGTTCCGCTTTACGTTTGCAAGCATGTGTAAGTCCTTCGAGCAGGAAGCGAGTCAGGTAATTATAAAGGTGTTGCTTCTTCTTAAAAATCTCTCGTTTGGGGTGTGTCAGAAGCGTGACCTTGTTTGAAGCAACAACACACGCCGCAATTGGCCGTTGCGCAATCATAAGGCACGTCTGAACTCTTTGATCATGTTTTAGATCGCGAAAATGCAAATCCAACGTGCGTTTCTTTGGAAATTGCCGAAGTATCTCGTCACGCCAAACCGGCAGAAGCTTATCATCATCGTCACTGACCAGGCAGGCACCAATTGCAAACCAAGATGACTGGGCGGTGGGGCCCTGTTCTGCAAGCTTGCCAAACCCTTCATCACCCGCTTCGTCAACATAGGCAATAAACCTCATCGCCAATCTCTGCTCTCCAAATCTTCAAACGCAATATAATCGAAGTATAATATTCAGTATTACCAAATACTTATTGGCATTTTGGTCAAATCGGAGCGACGTGTGATCTAATGACTAGCGCGCTGTCCGCATACTCACAGCCTATCTGCAAATGTAGAAAAATCTTAGCTAGCAAAAAGTATAAGAATCGATATTTCCCGGGCATCACAGTCTTGTCCAAAGCATCTCCCAATTAAGCCGCAATCCGCCGCGAAACATAGGCATCGGATCAACGTTTGGGGGGAATCCATGTATCGTTCACCGCGTCTTCTCGTAACAGGTCTTGCTGCAGGTCTTGCCATGACCGCCCTGGCCTCGCCGGCTCTGGCGCAAAGCAATATCAAGGGCCAGCGCATCGAAGTTGCCTTCGTGCTCGACACAACAGGCTCCATGGCCGATCTCATCGATGGAGCCAAGCGCAAGATATGGTCAATCGCCAACACGATTATCGACGTCAATCCCGATGCGGATATCCGCATGGCGCTGGTTGCCTATCGCGACAGGGGCGACGAATATGTGGTCAAGTCCTTCGCCATGAGTTCCGATATGCAGGGGCTCTATGGCAAGCTGATCAAGCTCGAAGCCGATGGCGGCGGCGATACGCCCGAGTCCGTCAATGAGGCGCTTGATGAGTCCGTGCGCAAACTGGAATGGACCAAGGGCGGCGATGCAAAACGCATCGTCTTTCTTGTCGGCGACGCCCCGCCGCATATGGATTACCCCAATGGCCCCCTGTACCCGCAGGTGCTGAAACGGGCGCAGGATGCGGCGATTACCGTCAATACAGTGCAGGCGGGTGACGATCCAGATACGACGAAAGTCTGGCGCGAAATCGCCCAGTTGGGACATGGCCGTTATATCGCGATTCCGCAGGATGGCGGACGCATCACTGTTATCGAAACGCCGTTTGACGGCGACATCATCATCCTGCAACAGAAGATCGACAAGACTGTTATCCCCTATGGCAGCGGGGCGAAGCAGGCTGATTTGCGCACCAAGATGGAAACAAAGGCCATGGCTCCGGCCTCGGTGCAGGTCGACAATTCCCGCTATTATTCGAAAAAGGGTGGTTCGAAAGAAGTCGTTACCGGTGGCGGCGATCTGGTTGCCGACGTGAAGAACGGCACTCAGAAACTCGATGCACTCAAGGATGCGGAATTGCCGGAGAAGTTGCGCGGTAAGTCCAATGAAGAGAAACAGGCTGTTCTCGATCAGCAATCGCAGGAACGCGGCAAGTTGGAAGAAGGCATGGCTGAACTGGTGAAGAAGCGCGATGCCTATGTCGCCGAACAGACGGCCAAGCAAGACAAGGACAAGGGCAGCGATTCCTTCGATATGGTGGTGAAGGAAACGCTGCGCACGCAGTTGAAGTAACTCTTACGTCCGGTTGATCGAGACGCCGCCATCAACAAGCATTGCCGAGCCGGTGGTGAAGCTTGACGCATCAGAGGCAAGATAGAGTGCCGAGTGGGCGATCTCGATCGGCTGTGCCCGCCGCTTCAGGGCATGCAGCCCCTCCACAAAGGCCAGCTTTTCCGGCGTATCCACCCAGGCTTCGGCCAGAGCGGTCGCCGTTCCGCCCGGCAGCAGCGCGTTGACACGGATGCCCTGTGGACCAAACTCCACCGCCAGTGTTTTCATCAATCCGAGAAGCCCCGCCTTGCTGGCAGCATAGGCAGCCGTGCCGGGCATACCTGCTGTGTGACCGACAAAGGTCGAGGTAAAAATCAGCGAGCCACCGCCACGCCGTTGCATGGCCGGCAACTGGTATTTTGCCGCGAGGAAAGCCGATGTCAGATTGACATCAACAGTGTTTTGCCAACCGGCAAGCGAGATATCGGGCGTTGGCCCCATCTCACCATTGGTTCCGGCATTGTTGAACGCAATGTCCAGCCCGCCAAATTTCTCTTCAGCCAATTCCACCAGAGCTTTGGCACAGGTTTCATCGCTGACATCCCCGGCCAGCGCGATAGCCTTGCCGCCATCAACAATGATCTCGGCAACAAGCTTATCCAGCCCATTCCTATTGCGGGCCGAGACAACAACGCTCGCGCCTTCGCGGGCAAAAAGCTTTGCCGTTTCGTAACCAATGCCGGAGCTTGCGCCGGTAACGATAGCGATCTTTCCATTCAAACTGTTCATTTTGCAGCCTCTGCGATTTCGGTGGGAAGGGCACGTTAAACATGCCCGCGGCGCAATGAATGGCCTTACGGGTTCCAAGCCGCCACCCGAAACCTGCCGCCCCTCTTGTTCGCCTCAACACGCCTTGACGGCCTCGGGCTTCACTCCCATAATTGCCCCATGCAACCAGAAACTCCCCGGCTCCGACTGCGCCAATGGCGGGCGGAAGATCGTGCGCCGTTTTTTGCGCTTAACAGTGAACCTGCCGTTCAGCGCTATCTCATGCCCCTGACGCGTGAAGGTTCGGATGCCATGCTTGATCGCATCGACGCGCAGTTTGCTGAAAATGGCTGGGGCTTCTGGGCGCTTGAAGAGCGTGCCAGCGGAACGCTGATCGGTATGTGCGGACTTGCCGATATCCCATGGCAAGCGTCCTTTACCCCGGCAGTTGAAATCGGCTGGCGGCTTTCGACGCCATGGCACGGCAAAGGGCTGGCACGGGAAGCAGCAGAAGCCGCGCTTGCCTATGGCTTCCAGGTCTTGAAACTCGACCATATCGTCAGTTTTACCACGCCCGCCAACACTGCCTCCTGGGGATTGATGCAACGGCTTGGCATGCAAAAGACGGGCGAATTCGACCATCCCAGCCTGCCAAAAGATCACCCGCTGTGCCGCCATGTGCTTTATGAAATAACCGCTATGCAGGCAGGAGAATCGCGATGAGCAATGAACAAATCTGTCATGTGGCGGTCAGCCAGAAGAACGATACGAGCTGGTATTATGTGCTCGTTGTCGATGGGGAAGCCGGTCCGCAGATCGGTCCTTACAAGACAGAGCAGGAGGCCCAGACTGCCGGAGAAAAAGAGCTTGCCGATCTGGATCTGAGCACGGATGAATAAGCGACAGATATCGACGCTCCATCCAACAGCAAGGATTCCCATGTCTGATGCACGCAACAATGATACCGGAACACCGGGTGTATGGGACGATTCACGTTCGCATAACTGGATAGCCTTGCAGGCCCCGCTGGAGCGGATGCTTGCGCCGCTGGGCGAACAGGCAATCAAAGCTCTTGCACCACAAAGGGGCGAGCGCTTTCTGGATGTGGGCTGTGGCTGCGGCAATACTTCTCTGGCATTGGCCCATGCTGTCGGACCGGATGGCAGTGTAACCGGTGCTGACCTGTCTGCGTCCATGCTCGCTGCCGGGCGCAATCATGCGGCGGAGAAAGGCCTGAGCAATCTGCACTTCATCGAAGCCAATGCGCAGACACATGGCTTTGGCTCCGGTCAGTTTGACGGATTGTTTTCGCGCTTTGGCGTGATGTTCTTCGATGATCCTGTTGCGGCCTTCACCAATCTGGGCAAGGCATTGAAGCCGGGCGGACGTCTTGCCTTTGTTTGCTGGCGTGACCGGCCCGAAGTCGAATGGTTTGAAATGCCAATTCAGATCGCCAGCAAACATGGCGTGCCAGCCCCGGATTTACCGGGAATCGGTCCGGGCGCATTTTCGCTCGCCAATCCCGAGCGCGTGCGGGCAGTTCTTGGCGCGGCAGGTTTTACCGATATTGGTGTTACGCCACTGAATCTTAAGACAGGTGGCGGCGATATCGACGAAGTGTTGAGCATTCTTCACATTGGTTTCGTCGGTGAACACATCAAACAGTTCCCCGACAAGGCAGACGCCGCGTGGGAGGCCATTCGGCGGAACCTTGAAGCCTACCGGACGCCGGATGGCGTTTTCGTCGGCACCGGGACATGGATTGTGACGGCTCGCCGCGCCTAACACCGAGCTACTTGTCTTCTGTCACCATATTGGCGTCGCGCGCGAGCCGCCACTTGCCGTCGGGCTCTTTTTGCAGAAGGGTCAGCGTATAGCCCGAGCGGCGTTGCGTCGCGCTGCCCGGTGCGGTAACGGCAATCCTGATATGATTGCGGATGAACGCCCATTGCCCAAGAATCTGAAGCTCGACAATATCGCTTGTCCCCTCCATGCGCATCTCTTTCAGACTGTCTGAAGCAGAGGCAAAGACTTCCCTGCCGAATGGTTCCCGGCCGGGCACGGTGAATACAACGTCGTCGGTCATCAGGCTGAGAATCGTGGCAGTATCGCCTGCCTGGCTGGCGGCTATCCACGTCTCGACGACATTGCGGATTGCCTGTTCATCTTCTGTCATCGGATATACCTCCTCTTTGCCGGATAGGGGGCCGGATATGGGTCGGATAGGGGATTGTATCCTCAACATGATCGGCAACCAAGTTGGCAACTTTTGACATTGCCGCAGCTTTGGGCAAATTTCCTCTCCCCGCGATTCGAAAAGCAGACCGTCAGGTTTGATTCATCAACATCGCTGCCAAGGCGTTGTCCGCAGGCAGATATAGAAGGCTGACCCCATTCATGAAAAAGCCAACGCTCCTGTTCGCAATCCTTGCGCTGTCCCTGCAATCCGCATCGGCAATGGATACGAGGATGGAAGTCGGACTGGAAAAGCTCGATCCGCAGACCCGGCTGGAACAGCGCTGCGACGTCGAGGCTATGGAGCGCATCCGCAAGGACGAACATGGCTATAATCCCGATAAGGTGCTTGCCTATGCCTTTGCTGATCCGAAGGTGGATGTGCATTCGATCAAGTCGCGCGGCGCAGCCTTTCGTAGCCGAGGCGAATGGTATCATCTGGCATTCAAATGCATGACGAATGAAGACAATATGGAAATCGTCGCCTTCAAATACCAGATTGGCGACAAGGTTCCGAAAAATGAGTGGGGCCAGCACTATCTGGTTCCGTGAAGTTTCAGATATTGCCCAATTTACAGTTTCCACTTTTGTGCAATGTTGCCGCAATGGGAATCGCTCACACTCTTTGGATCCGGTGCTGTCAATGATGGCACCACATCCGGAGAGCCAAGATGCCCAGTCTCTTTCGAGTCCTGCTGCCCGCTGTGCTGCTTCTGAGTTTTACCCCTGCTATGGCCGCCACGTCTGCGGTGGCCGCCGCGTCTGCCGTCGGTGATGCGACACCAATCGACAGCCGCCTTTATCAAAAGCCGCTGATCCATTTTGTTCAGTACGACAACCCCTGCACCGACGGCCGTTACAATGACGGCAAGCCCCGCAGTTGCCGCGAACTCCTGCGCATGCTGGATCGGCGCGAGCGCTATCGGGAAAGGCGGGACGATTATCGCGAGAGACGTGAGCGTTACAACCCCTGCACCGACGGCAGGGTCAGTGATGGCCGCCCCCGCAATTGCCGGGAAATAAAGCGCTGGCTGCGTGAACGGGATGACGAAGAAGACTGGCGGCCACGCAAAGGCTGGAAATAGCGCATGGGGCGCGGAACAAACCGCACGCTCCACCGTTTCAATCGTCGCGACTGTTCGCAACGGAGGGAATTGATATGGGAACTGCAGGTGTAGGCTGGATTGCTGCCATTATCATCGGTGGTCTGGCCGGATGGCTGGCCGAGATGTTCATGAAGAGCAATACCGGCATCATCATGAACATTATTCTGGGCATCGTTGGTGCGGTGCTTGCCAATGCCATCCTGTCGGTATTCGGCATTATTCTCTCAGGCTGGATCGGCTATCTCATCGCCGGTTTTGTCGGCGCCTGTATCCTGATTGCCGTCGGGCGCGCTGTCCGCCGATAGATTTATCTGCCCGGTCAGAGTACCTGCCCGGTCGCCGAAGCGGCCGGGCAGTTCTCCCCACCCTAACCGTTGGCCGATGCAATAATGCGGCAGATGGCGGTGCGCGTTGTGCCTTCGGGTGCTATCTGTCCTATCGCAACCATGAAAACCACATCAACCCGGCTACCCTTGCCCGCCTTGCGCACGACGACACGCAATGTCTGCGGGCGGCCCGAACCGGTGACTTCCTGCTCGGCCGTGATCGCACCAAGGCTCTTGTTCACATCGATGCCGGAAAAACCTTCAGCAGCCACGGCTTGCGCGAGATTACTCAACGCCGTCTTCGGGTCGAGCTTCGGGAAAACCTGCCAGCTCTTGTAATTTATGGCAGTGATAACCGGAATACCTTCCGTCTTGAAATTACCTGCACACGTCTGTGCCTGCGCGGATGAGACGGCCAATGTTGCAAATGCGATGCCCGCAAGAAGTTTCCTGATCATGCAATCCCCCCGACATAAACAGGGCCTGATTATCATGTGATCATCAGAGCCCTTGGCTGAATGCACCCGGAGCGCTCCGGCAACATCCGCCTCAGTGCTTAGCACTGGTAGCTGTATTTTCGCCGGACAAAAGATTCACTAGTGAATTATGATTGCGGGGTCAGGCTGCCGAATCATGCAGCCGTGGCTGGCCCATCTTGAACCAGGCTTTAGCAATCTTGCCTTTATCGATTTCATAGATGGCAATGACATCCACCTCGCCGGGACCCTCGGGGAACGTGCGTGTTACAACTTCCTGATCAATGACCATCGTACCAACAGCGATGCGCTTGAGCAGTTTTCCCAGCAGATTCGGCTCCTTGAAACGGACAATATGCCGTTCGCGGATTTCTGCGGCGCCATTGGCGAGCAATTGATCGGGAAAAGCATAATATTGGCAATCATCAGCCCAAAACTGCATGAATGTGTCAATGTCGCAGGCATTATAGGCTTCGAGCTGCCCCTGAACCGGTATTGTTGCATCAGTGCTGTCTATAGTCGAATTCATGTATTGCATCCTTATGCACAGCCATTGCTTCGCGTGGACGGAATCGGAGCCATCCCGCACGCATTCGTTATTGCATTCATGCCAATGACACGATTGATTGGCTCGGTAAACATTTGATGGGGCAAGCATGAGTTTGTTGGCATGGACCGATGAACGCTGGTACACGCTACGCAGCGGGTATCGTGACCTTTATAACCCGTCCGAGGCACTTCAGGCACTCGAACAGGGCGATTTTACGCTGGCTTGGGATGAGCTTTGGGATAATCTGATTTACAAGCGGGATGTGGATACGGCCGCCTATGCTTCCGTTCCCGAGATTGTCCGGATTGCCTGGCAGTTGAAGCTTGCGGACTGGAATGCCTTCGCGCTCATCGCAACCATCGAAGAAGCGCGCCTCAACAATGATCGCAACCCACCTATCCCTGAATGGCTGATGGATGCCTATGAGCGGGCATGGATCGATATGGCCACGCTTGCGCTACAAATTTATCCGAGGGCCGAAGACCCTGCATTGGTGACGAGCCTGTTGTCTGTTCTCGCCTTTGCAAAGGGAAAAACAGCAGTCGGAACCTTTGCGGTGGGCTTGATTGAGGACGAACAGGCCCCATTGCTGCGTATTGACAGCGACGAGAATTAGCATCGCCTCAATCAGGCAATGTTTCACATTCCATCATTCAAAACGGCATAAAAATAAGCCGCCATTAACTGGCTGATGGCACACTCTCTCATTGAAAAACAACAAGATCATGAGGGACGTCCAATGCTTATCACCCGCCTGAGCAAAACCGCGTTCGTTGCGGCAATCGCTTTCTTCGCCACGCTTGTGGCTTTCGGCAATATCACCGATTACGGCTCCAACTTCGCCTTCGTCCAGCATGTGCTGCTGATGGATACGATCTTCCCTGATGCAACCATCAAGTACCGTGCTATCAGCAGCCCGGCGCTGCACAATGCATTCTATATTCTCATCATCGCAGCCGAGACCCTGACAGCTATTCTGTGCTGGATTGGCGCTTTCAACATGATCGGACGTGTCGCAGACAACGCCCGTGCGTTCAACCGCTCGAAGAAGTGGGCCATTGGCGGCCTCGCGCTTGGCTTCCTTGTCTGGCAGGTGGCGTTCCTGTCCATTGGTGGCGAATGGTTCGGCATGTGGATGTCGTCAACGTGGAACGGCATCGAATCGGCCTTCCGTTTCTTCATCACCATCATTGCCGTGCTGATCTTTGTAACGATGCCGGATGGTGAAACCACCGACTGACAAACCTAAAATTTTTGTAATGCCGGAACAGAGCGTCCGGCCCGTGTATTGTGTGATCGTCAATAGCTTAGAGGTACGACATGAAAAATCTGATCATTGCTACAACAATCGCCCTTACATCTCTGGTGGCATTCAATGCACCATCCCAAGCCGCACCGTTCGCTGCAACTCTGGCCGGGAATACCGCAACCGAAGTGCAGAATGTTGATTACCGGCCCGGTTACCGGCACAACCAACGCAAATGGAACCGCAACTGCTTTGTCAGGACAGAACGGCACCGTGTTCATGGCCGTATCGTCATCAAGAAAGTGCGCGTCTGTCGCTGAATCTTAGCAAAAAACAAAAGCCCGGCAAATAATCCTGCCGGGCTTTTTGCATCTCAGAGGCCTTTTATGTGGACAGTTGGCAGAGGAATTTGACCCCCGACCCGATTGCTGCCAAAAAACTACTTCACTGTTACGTCAACGTCACAACGGAGATGCTTGATGAGACACAAATGCCTTGTGATCGGCGTACTTGTCGTTCTGTTTGCCCTTCTGGGGACCCTTGCTCTGTTTTCCAGAAAAGATTCGAGGCCCGGCCAAATACCCGCACATTCGCTTCAGGACCCCTTGCGTGCGCCCTCTTGATTCTGCCGCGCGCCCATCAAACAACCGCTTGAAATGGCTCGGGTTTGGGATTCTTGTTGCCGCCCTGCCCCTGGCATTTTTTGGGGCGGTGCTGCCCGTCAATGAATACAAGGCGCAGGGGATAGATGCTGTTGATTGCGACGGATCGCTTCAGGTGCTGCTCTTCGCAGCGCCGGCTTTGCTGATCTATGCGCTGGGGGCTTTTCTCAATGCACGATACCCGCGAAAGCCGCTCAATCTGGGTGTCGCGGTGATCTGCGCTTTGCTCGTCGTCGCTGTCGGGCGCAATGTCATTGCATCCATAGAGGAACAGCGCCTGAACGCAACTGCGGAAACGTGCAGCAGCGGCCTGTGAGAATTGCCGGGAGACTTGCATTCCCCGGCTGAACGCGATTGGATCAATGTTCATCAATCAGGAGCGATAATAATTGGCATTCCAGTGCGATCTACCCGCAATTCCCACCGTTCAGCAGGATGATGACGCCGTGCGCATAACCCGCTGGGATTTCCAGCCGGGTGCGGTTACCGGCTGGCACGAGCATGGATGGCCCTATTTCGTTGTCATGCTCATGGATGGAACGCTACGGATTCACAACGGAACCGATATTACCGATGTCCCGCTCGTTGCGGGCCAATCCTATCAGCGCCCGTCCGGTATCCGGCATGATGTCATGAATGGCTCAGCACATCCGATTGCCTTTGTTGAAATCGAGATCAAGAAGCCGGAAGCGCTTATCGTCTAGGGGAACTTTCAGGGTTGTTGTTCTGTTTATGGGGTTAGATGGGCCCTGCTTCAACGGAGAACGAAATGAAAGTCGATGGTTCATGCCATTGCGGCCAGATCAAATTCGAAGCTGAAATAGACCCCGACAGCGTTACAATCTGCCACTGCACCGATTGCCAGAGACTGACCGGCACCGCCTTCCGGGTCTCGGTTCCCGCGGTGGCCAGCAGTCTGCATTTCATCACAGGCATGCCCAAAACCTATAGAAAAACCGCCGATAGCGGCAGGCAGCGGATGCAAGGATTTTGCGGGCATTGCGGTACTCCCCTCTATTCTACAAGCACCGATGAACACCCGACTCATTATGGCCTGCGGGTTGGATCGCTGGCCCAGCGCAACGAGCTTGTGCCGCGAAAGGAGGTGTGGCTGCGGTCTGCCCTGCCCTGGCTCCCAGACATGCCTTGCGCAAAGTCCTATGAATGCGAGAGTTTCTAGCCATTGCTCCCAGTTATCCACAAGGTGGAATTTTCAAGGCTTGGCACGGCTCTCATTTGCCGTAAAATTGGCACTCGCACTTCAATCAACACCAGGAGGACCAAGTGATCGATCCGTCTGATGTCAATCGCGACGCAGAAACAATCGTGCTCACCCTTGACGGCAATCTGGCTTCGACCGAGCATAAATACCCCAGCGTCGATCAGGCGTGCATGGCAATCCCCCAGCTCCGGGATATATCCGGCGTCTATATCAATGGCGATACGCCCGTAGATGCCACAGAATTTGTGCAACTCTGCAGAATACTCGACAAGGGGCCAGCTGTTCGCTCGTAATGACATACTGCCCGCTTGATCAATTCGCGCGGGCAGATAGATTGCCGGTCATGATTCCAGACCACAATTCCCTTCCCATCACTGACATCATTACTCCGCGCCTTGTGCTCCGGCTTATGGAAGGCGAAGACCTGTCGGCTTTGCTGGCTGGACAGATTGCGGACGTCGAACAACGGCTGGGTGTCAGAATACCGGGAGAAGTGCTGGATCACGCGAGTTCATTCCGATTCGGTCTTGATCAACTCAAAGCAGACCCACTTTATCGGCCATGGTCATCGCGTGCGGTTATTCTGCCGGGCGAAAACAGAATGATCGGGCATGTAAGATTTCACAGCCGCCCCGACCCTGATTATCTCCGCAAATATGCCCGTAATGCCGTCGAGTTCGGTTACCGGATCTTTGGCCATGATCGCGGCAAAGGTTATGCATCCGAAGCGGTGGGAGCCATCATGGATTGGGCGCGGGATGCACACGGTATCAGCCATTTCGTCTTGTCGATCTCTCCCGACAATGCGCCTTCGCTCGGGATCGCGCGAAAGTTCGGTTTCGTCAAAGTGGGCGAGGAAATGGACGACGTTGACGGAATGGAGCATGTATACTTGCGTGTTGCAGACTAAATCTGATGATCATAACTGCAGGCGTTTCGGTATGGGACACGATTGATTACGAAAACAGTGCAATTGTGACCGTTAATCATGCATCTCCTGCTTGATTGCGCTGGCTTACAATACCGATTTAAGGAACCATTGAGCACTGAACTTGTTTGAGTAAACAAGAATGTTGTTCGTCAGGAGCAAACACGATGTCTATCAAGTCTTTTGTCTTCGCAGCTTTGATCGGGGTTTCCGGCCTCGCGCTCTCCGGATGCGTTGAAGGCAGCGGCGGCTATTATGAGGGATCGAGCGGCTATGGTGGTTACTATGGCGGCTACGGCGGTGGTTACTACGATTCCTATTATGATGGCCCGCGCTACGGCAGGCGCTATGACCGCCGCGACTGGCGCGATGGGAGACGATGGGATCGTCGTGACGACAGAAGATGGGATCGTCCGGGACGTCCTGACAACCCACGGCCGATCGTCAATCCCGGCCCACGGCCTGACCCTGGTCCGCGGCCCGATCCGCGACCACGCCCGGTTATGCCGCCGCGCGTCGATCCCGGCCCGGCTCCAGATGGCGGCGGACGGATGCGCCCGCTTGGTGACACTGGCGGGTCTGATTCCGGTGGACGGATCATCATGCCCCGTCAGGGAGACAACCACTGACGCATAACGCAGTGCTGCCAGAAACTGACAGTAAGGCCTACTCATTTCCCCTGTGCGTCTGTGACGGATGCACAGGGAATTATCGAGTGGACGATTTCAAACAGTTTCCGATATTGCAGACAGGACATCCGGCATAGGTATCACAGCGAGGAAACCATGATTGAAGCCTCATGCCATTGCGGCGCCGTTCGCATTGAGCTTGCCGAGCGGCCAAACGTCCTCCAATCCTGCAATTGTTCCATATGCCGCCGTGTCGGCGGTCCCTGGGCCTATTACCATCCCAAAAATGTGACCTTCACCAAAGGCGAAGGCACGACTGTCGCCTATGTTCAGGGAGATCGCACGCTGGCGATGCATCATTGCCAGATCTGCGGCTGTGTGACCCATTGGGAAAGCACCGACAAGGAGAACGCGGATCGGATGGGCATCAATGCAGGCCTGATGAACCCGACTGATATCAAGGGTTTACGCCTTCGCCACTTCGATGGCGCCGATACGTGGACCTTTCTGGACTAGCCCAATATCTCCGCGCCACATATTTTGTTTTATTGCGTAGCAGCATAACACCCCGTAAAGTTGGTAGAAAATATCGGGCTGCGCACGGATTGCGTTATTTGAGCCTGAAAACCAACAATTGCGCCGGTTTTCTGCCGAAATGATTTCATTCGACGGGAAAGCGGTGCGATTCGACCGGGAGTGAGCATGGACGCGTCTATACTCAAGGATACAGCCTTTGCGGCAACAAACCACGAGGGCTGGGTCAAGCTGGCGCAGAAGGCCCTGAAGGGGGCTGATTTCAAGGAGACACTTGTCTCCCGGACTGACGATAATATTGCTATCCAGCCGCTTTACGAGCGTCGCAAAAAGGCGCAGCTGACACCGCGCCGCAATCCGGCGCAGCCATGGCATATTGTGCAGCGCATCGACGATCCGGACCCAGTCCGTGCCAACAAACAACTTCTGGAAGATCTGGAAAATGGCGCAACCGGTATTTCACTGGTTTTCGAAGGCGCGCCGAATGCCTTTGGCTATGGGTTGCCGTCGACGCGCGAAGCTGTTGATCAAGTGTTGCGCGGTGTGCATCTGGAGATGATCCACCTGCGCATGGATGTGCATCCGAAAAGCCGTGCCTGCGCCGACTGGTTTGTTGATTACATGCGCCCGCGCAACGTCGATCCCAAGACGATGAGTTTCTCGCTGGGCATTGATCCGGCTGCCACTCTGGCCGGAACAGGCCGCCTGCGCATGACGCTCGCCGCCCTGAAGGCGTCATTGCCGCAATCGCTGGCCGGTTTTTTCTCTACCGATCTGCCGGGGATTGTGCTGGAGGCGGATGGCCGGGTCTATCACAATGCCGGTGCCACGGAGGCACAGGAACTCGGCGCCATGCTGTCCATCGCCGCCGGGCACTTCCGCCTGTTCGAGGAAGCGCGCCAGCCAATCGTTTATGCCGCGCCGCATATCGGTTTTTCCATCGCCGTTGATCAGGACCAGTTCCTGTCCATTGCCAAGTTGCGGGCATTGCGCCGCCTTTGGGCGCGGTTGCAGGAGGCTTGCGGCATCCGGCCATCCGAGGCAACCATCCATGCGGAAACCTCGTGGCGCATGATGACGAAGCTGGACTGCGAAACCAACACGCTGCGTACAACAATCGCAGCCTTTGCAGCGGCGGTTGGCGGGGCGGACTCGCTTGCCATTCTGCCCCATACCATCACCCATGGCCTGCCCGACCAGTTTGCCCGCCGACTTGCACGCAACACCCAACTTGTGCTTGCCGATGAAAGCAATCTTGCTTTCGTTGCCGATCCCGGCTGTGGTTCGGGTGCTATCGAAGCCCTGACCGAAGCGCTCTGCGAAGCCGCATGGAAGGAATTCCAGACGCTGGAAAAGGAAGGCGGTATCCTGCAAAGCCTTGTTGAAGACCGATTCCAGCAGCGCGTTATTGCGGCGCGCGAGGAACGCAGCCGCGACTATCGCTCCGGCAAGCGCGCCATCATCGGAACGACACTTTTTCCGGCGAAACAGGAACGTCCGGTGACGGTGCTCGATGCGCCCCACATGCCCTTGCCGACGGATGGCGTGGTTCATTGCGAGCCGCTGACCTTCCCGCGTATTGATCAAACATTGCAGGCGTCCGAATAATGCGCGTTCCAGATTTTACCGAGATCAATTGGCAAGAGCCCAAATCAGCGCCCCGTAAACCGGAAGCTGGCGTCTGGAAGACGCCCGAGGGTATTCGCGTCAAGCGTGCCTATGGCGATGCGGCGCTGAAGAACCTGCCGCATCTGGATAGCTATCCGGGCTCTGCACCATTCATTCGCGGCCCCTACCCGACCATGTATGTGCAGCAGCCCTGGACGATCCGGCAATATGCAGGTTTTTCCACCGCCGAAGAATCCAATGCGTTTTACCGGCGCAATCTGGCGGCTGGTCAAAAGGGTCTTTCCGTCGCTTTCGATCTTGCCACGCACCGGGGCTATGACAGCGACCATCCGCGCGTGGCCGGTGATGTCGGCATGGCTGGTGTTGCCATTGATTCCATTCTCGACATGCAGCAGCTGTTCGACGGTATTCCGCTCGGCGAAATGACCGTTTCCATGACCATGAACGGCGCTGTGCTGCCCATTCTGGCGCTCTATATTGTTGCCGCTGAGGAACAGGGCGTCGACCAAAAACTGCTCGCTGGAACCATTCAGAACGATATTCTGAAAGAGTTCATGGTGCGCAACACCTATATTTATCCACCGCAGCCTTCGATGCGGATCATTTCGGACATTTTCTCCTATACCTCGCAGCACATGCCGAAATTCAACTCCATCTCGATTTCCGGCTATCACATGCAGGAAGCCGGAGCGACCGCCGATCTCGAACTTGCCTACACTATTGCCGACGGCATCGAATATGCCCGCGCCGGTGTCGCCGCCGGGCTTGATATCGACACTTTCGCGCCGCGCCTTTCCTTCTTCTGGGCCATCGGCATGAACTTTTTCATGGAAGTGGCCAAGATGCGCGCTGCGCGTCTGCTCTGGGCAGTGCTTTTGAAGAAGAACTTCAATCCGAAAGATGAGCGCTCCCTCTCTCTGCGCACCCATTCGCAGACATCGGGCTGGTCGCTCACCGCGCAGGACCCTTACAACAACATCATGCGCACCATGATCGAAGCCATGGCGTCGACGCAGGGCCATACCCAGTCGCTGCACACGAATTCCTTCGATGAGGCGCTGGCGCTGCCAACTGACCATTCGGCGCGTATCGCACGTAACACACAGCTGATCCTGCAAAAGGAATCCGGCACCACGCGGATCATCGATCCATGGGGCGGTTCCGCCTATGTGGAGCGCCTGACCCATGATCTGGCGACCCGTGCGCTCGCCCATATCGAGGAAATCGAAACGCTCGGCGGCATGGCAAAGGCCATCGAACAGGGCATTCCCAAACTGCGCATCGAGGCAGCAGCAGCAAGAACGCAGGCGCGGATCGATAGTGGTCAACAGCCGGTGGTCGGGGTCAATTCCTATCGCCCGGTTGAGGATGTCAAAATCGATGTTCTGAAAATCGATAATGCCGAAGTGCGAGCGCGGCAGCTCTCCAAGCTGCAACAGCTCAAGGGCACCCGTGACGTCTCCGCCGTGGAAAGTGCGCTGGCGACGCTCACCAGCGCGGCAAAATCCGGCACCGGCAATTTGCTCGATTTTGCCATCAAAGCTGCACGGGCGCGCGCAACAGTTGGTGAGATATCGCTGGCACTGGAAAAAGCCTATGGCCGCCATGTTGCGGATATCCGCACCATATCGGGTGTCTACCGCAAGGAAATCGGCAAGAGCGCGGTTGTCGACCGGGTTCAGGCCAAAGCTGCCGCCTATGAAAAACGGACGGGCGAAAAGCCGCGCATTCTTGTCGCCAAGATGGGTCAGGACGGCCACGACCGCGGCCAGAAGGTTATTGCGACAGCCTTTGGCGATCTCGGCTTTGATGTCATTGTCGGCGCGATGTTTCAGACACCCGATGAGGTGGCGGAACTGGCCATCGAGAGCAATGTTGATATTGTCGGTGTGTCCTCGCTGGCCGCCGGGCATCTCACCCTTGTGCCCGAGCTGAAAGAGGCGCTGGGCCGCCGCGAGCACGATGATATCCTGATCATTGTCGGCGGCGTCATTCCACCTCAGGATTTTGACGCTGTGCTCAAGGCTGGTGCAGCGGCGATTTTCCCGCCCGGAACCGTGATTGGCGAAGCTGCGGAAAAGTTGATCGATACCTTGCTGGATTCATTGTGACATGATCGTTTTATATACACTCGAAGAAGACCATCTTCTCGCCCGTCCCGCCAAGGTGGGTGATACCTTGCCCGACAATACGGTCTGGATTGATCTGCTCAATCCGACACATGATGAGGATATCCAGACTGAGACCTGGACCAAGACCGCCATTCCGACGCGCGAGGATATGGTGGAAATCGAGGAATCCAGCCGGTTCTATACGGAAAATGGCGGACAGTACCTGACAGCGCCGATCCTCTATTTCACCGAGCACAAACACCACGCCATCAGCCCTGTCTCCTTCATCCTGACGGGTTCTTTTCTGGTGACTGTGCGCTACGCCGAACCAAGGGCGTTCAGCCTTTACGTCAGCCGCGCCACAAAACCCGGCAATGGTCTCATCAATGAAAAATGCAGTGGCGTGACCATTCTGCTCGGCATTGTCGAAGCGGTAACGGACCGGATCGCCGATATCCTTGAAGGCGTTGCCTCCGATATCGACCAGAATTCCCATACGATTTTCCGCCGGAATGACACTGACAAGCCAATGACAACGAAAAATTTCCGCGACAGCCTTACCCGCATCGGCGGTCAGGGCGCGTTCCTGTCAAAGGTGCGGGAAAGCATTGCCGGTGTGAGCCGTCTGCTCGTTTACCTTGCCGCGATTACCGAGCAGAACAGCTACAAGAAAGAGACAAAGGCCTGGATCAAGTCACTGGAGCGTGACACACAATCGCTGAGCACCTATGTCGACTTCCTGTCCAACAAGATCACCTTCCTGCTCGATACAGTTGTAGGGCTTATTTCCATCGAGCAGAACGCCATCATCAAAATCTTTTCCGTTGCCGCCGTGGCCTTCATGCCGCCGACGCTGGTCGCCTCGATCTACGGCATGAATTTTGCCTTCATGCCTGAACTCAAAGAGGTTTGGGGCTATCCCATGGCCATCGGCATGATGATCGCTTCGGCTGTCATCCCGCTCCTGATCTTCCGCAAAAAGGGCTGGCTCTAAGACGAAGTGATGAGATCAATGGCCTTGATGAACCTACCGACAGATGTTGTAATCCGCTTACAACACTGGGGCAAAGATCATGCGTGTTACGCTGATACAGGTCGGAGACGAAGTAGGCTTTATCTTTCCAGATGGGATACTGGAACGCTACAATCTCAAAACCGGTGATGAGCTTGAACTTATCGTGACTGACTACGGGTTTAAACTTACACCCATTCGCAAGGCCCCTGAAAGCTGTTCTGAATAAACGCGTTAGCCCGCGTTCCTACCATTCTGATTCACGTTTACGGCGCCGTATCAATCGCGGTGATTTCCCATTCATGCGTGTTGAGCACAAAGCTGTCGCCGACTGATTTGCCGAACATTAGTTGCGCCATGGGTGAGACATGGGAAATCTTGCCGTGGCTGGCATCGGCTTCGTCCTCGCCGACAATGGCCCATGTCTGCGTCTTGTCATGCTCGTCAATGATGGTGACGGTCATACCAAAGCGCACGACCTTGCTGGCGGGATCGGGATGCGACACCTCCGCAGTCTCGCGACGGGCCGTCCAATAGCGCAGGTCGCGTGACGCGCGGGCAATCAGGTCGCGGTCGGCATCGGCGTTGCCTTTGGCGAGTTCCTCATGTGAAGCGGCGATTTCCGCATCGATCAGCGCAAGACCGTTTTCGGTCACAAGATTCCGGTGCGGACTGATGGGACGCTCGCCCAGATCAATCGAGGAATTGCTGTCGTCTTCCTTCGTGAAAGCTCTGCTCATCCGATAAAGGTATGCCTTGCCTGCCCCTGCTGCAAGTGCCATCAATCGGATGGCCGAAAGCGCAAAATTGACTGGCCGGTTTAAACGCTGATCGTGAGGAAATATCCGTGATCAACAGACGTCTTATGCTTGGCGTAATGGCCGGATTGGGTGCAACGGTGTTGCCAGTCCGTGCTTTTGCCGCGTCGTCAACCGGGTTAAAGCCGGGCTCACCTGATGATCAGGGAAAAGTGCTGAATACACTTTTGCAGAAAGCGAGCCGCACTGGCGAACAGATATTCCTGCCACCGGGAACCTATATTGTTTCGGGTGTCGATCTTCCTTCGCGCGCCAATCTTGCGGGCATTCCCGGCGTAACCCGCCTTCTCTATGGCGGCGCCGGTTCTTTCCTCAATGCCAGCAATGCCAATCAGGTTCGGCTGAGCGGGCTTGTCATCGATGGTGCAAGCCAAGCACTCACCGGCAAAGCGCTGGTCGAAGGCACCAATGTGTCCGAACTCGTCATCGATGATTGCGATTTCACTGCTTCAACCAAAAATGCCATAGCGCTGTACGGGTGCGGCGGCAGGATCGAACGCAATCGTATCCAACGGGCTGCGGATGCGGGCATTTTCGCCTCGCAATCCAGCGGTCTGGAGATAGCTGCGAACCATGTTCATGATTGCGGCAATGGCGGAATTCTGGTGTTTCGCGATGCGCAGGGCCCGGACGGAACGATCATCAGCAACAACCGCGTCGAGAACATCCGGGCGGATGGTGGCGGCACTGGGCAGAATGGCAATGGCATCAATGTGTTTCGCGCCGGCAATGTGCTGGTTGCCAATAATGTTCTGAACAAGTGCGCCTTTTCTGCCGTGCGCGCCAATGCCGGAAACAATGTGCAGATCATAGGTAATAACTGCCGTGACAGCGGCGAGATGGCACTTTACTCGGAGTTTGCCTTCGAAGGGGCTGTCATCTCAAACAATATTGTCGATGGCGCGGCCAGCGGCATTTCCATGGTCAATTTCGATGGCGGCGGGCGCATGGGCACCTGCACCGGCAATGTGGTGCGCAACCTCTCGGCAATTGGCCCCTATCCCGCCGATGCACCGGGCTTTGGTATCGGCATCAGCGTTGAAGCGGATATTTCCGTGACCGCCAATCTTATCGAGAACGCGGCGCTTTATGGCATCAAGCTTGGCTGGGGGCCGTATCTGCGCAATGTGGTGGCGACGGGAAACGTCATCCGGCAGGCAGGCACAGGCATTTATGTCAGTGTGGTCGATGGTGTTGGTTCTGCCATTATCACCGACAATATCATTGAAAAGGCACCGCGCGGCGGCATTGTCGGCCATCGCTGGATGGATGCCGTGACAGGCGACCTTGCGAGGCAAAACGCCAGCGGCAATAGTCGCCTGATCGTTGAGCGCAATATTCTTAGTTGATATCGGCTTCAGTCAAAATATCAGCGGGGCTGACAACACCATAGGTAATGCCATTCCAGTTGCGCATTTCCCGGTCCGCAAACCGATCAAGTTTTGATTCCAGTTCCGCATCATTGCGGAAAATCCTGGAGAGAACCGATGCGATCATCGCTTCCGATGCGCGAGTGGCGCCATCATCGCATTTCAGCGCAATGCCAAGACCAAACTCCGGCAGGGCGGCGACAAACACGCCTTCCGCACCGGTTTTGACGAAAATCCGCCCCGGTGCCATTTCCATCAGGCGGGTGCAGGCGCGGTTGGTACCAGCGACATAGTAGGGCGCGGCCATGGTGGCATTGAGCAGACGCTTGGCGGCCTTGGCACGTACCGGCGGCAAACCAGTACCAGTCGCCATGCGGGCAAAGCCATGGGCGAGGCTCTTCAATGGAATGGCATAGGTCGGGATCGAACAACCATCGGTGCCGCAATGATCAAGCGAGTGGACCGCGCCGGTCACGCTCTCCATGGCCTCGCACACCATGTTCTGCGACTGTGAGCCAAGCGACGAATAACCCGAGGTCGGAATGCCCAAATGCACGCAGGTGCACAGAAAGCCGGAATGCTTGCCGGAACAATTATTGTGCAGCGCTGTTGGCTCCTGCCCGCTTCTGGCAAGGGCGATCAGCACCGCCTGATCCGATGACCAATGCGCGCCGCATTCCAGCGCCGAACCGTCAAGCCCAGCCCGGCCGAGCATATCGGCAGCCTTTTTCACATGCAGCGGCTCGCCCGAATGGGAAGCGCAAGCCATCGCCAGCTCCTCATCGCCAAAACCATAGGCATCAGCAGCACCGCTTTCCACCAGCGGCAGCGCCTGTATCGCCTTGATTGCCGAACGGGGGAAAGTCGGACGTTCAATATCGCCGACGGAATAGACAATCTTGCCATCACCATCGGTGACAACGACAGCCCCGCGATGGCGGCTTTCAACTGTTTCACCACGAAAAACTTCAACCAGAACAGGATTGCTCATGACGTCCACCATTGAACAGGAAATTGACCGAAATCGGCCCGAATTGATGGTCTTATAGGACGCTCCGTTTCCCTTTCCAATGGAGAAAGCTGCTTGCGCAAATTATTCATCCGTCTGGCACTTGCGATCCTCATTCTTTTCGTTGTTCCCTCGCTCGTTGCTATCGGCTGGTGGATGACGCAGCCCCATGACGATAATTGGCGTATGGCGGATTGGAGTTCCAGCGGAGTGCTCCCTGCCAGGCCAACGGTTGATGATGCAGCCATCTACGTTCTTGCCGCCCGCACTGGCGGACTAAAAGGTGCCTTGTCCCTGCATTCATGGCTTGTGTTGAAAAAGCCGGGAGCGGCCTCCTATGATCGTTATGATGTTGTTGGGTGGGGAACGCCTGTTCGCAAGAATGCTTATGATTATGATGGGCGCTGGTACTCGAACACGCCTGTTATTGTCGGCGAAATCCACGGGGAACAGGCGGCGGCTCTGATACCTCATATCGAGAAAACGATTGATACTTATCCTTATGCGAAACCCGGAAACTATGTGATCTGGCCCGGCCCCAACTCCAACAGCTTCGTTGCGCATGTCCTGCGCGCCAATCCGCAAACGGGAATGATGTTGCCCTCCAACGCCGTTGGCCGCGATTTTCCAACCGAGGGACGGCTGCTGTCCATTGACGATGACTGGAAGAACCTGCGCCTGACCCTCTTTGGGTATCTCGGTGTTGCGGCGGGCACCAGCAGCGAATTCGAGATTCAATTCATGGGCTTGGTCGCAGGATTTGATATCCGGAATCCGGGTCTTAAAGTGCCGGGCTTCGGCACTCTCAGTCTCTAGGCCGCAGGCTTTTCCCATTCCATGATCAGGAAATAGGGCACGCGGCGATAGCGGTCGGCTTTATCGGGATCGCCGCCATAGGGGGCGGGTTCGGCAAAGTGGCGCAGGGTGAGGCCTTGGCCAAGCAGGAGCGACATATAGGTGCTCAACGGGCGGTGCCAGTTCTGGATGCGGATACCGCGCCATTCCACCCAGTCGACGCGCTCTTCCAGATAATGATCGACATAGAAGCGCGGATCGCCATTGATATCGGGCTGCCAACCGGCGGGTTGTCCGGCCGTGTTGAAGCTGTTGAGATTGGCAATCAAAAGAGTTCCGCCCGGCGCTAGCACGCGGGTCATCTCGGCAATGGCTTTGCGCAGATAGGGAATGTCGATGAGGCTGAGATAGCTCACCACCAGATCAAAAGACGCGTCGGGAAATTCCAGCGCCTCCGCATAGCCGACGCGATAGTCCCCCTCCGGATCTCTGGCCAGTGCCTGTTCCAGCAGTTCCTCGGTGGGGTCGATTCCCACCGGCTTGATTCCGAGGTCTTTGAGGATGCGGCAGAAGCGGCCTTCGCCGCAGCCGACATCAAGGGCGTTTTTAAAGCTGCGGCCGCTGATGCGTTCCAGCATGGGTCGGTCGAGGACATAGACACGGCCATAATCGCCATCATCAGCCTGTTCGGCGATCCATGCGGAGGCCGATTCTTTCCATCCGTTCGACATGGCATTTCCTCGTCGGAAAAAGATGATTCAATTCATGGATTTATAATGTGCTTTTGAAACAAAGAATCCGGGACTTCAAGTCCCGGATTGAAAACCTCTACTAAGGCTCATGCCTATTTGATGCGTTCGAGGATCGACACGTAGTTGGCAACCGCAGCGCCGCCCATGTTGAAAATACCCGCAAGCTTGGCATCCGGCACCTGAATGCCACCCGCTTCGCCTGTCAACTGCATGGACGAGAGCACATGCATGGAAACGCCGCTGGCGCCGATGGGGTGGCCCTTGGCTTTCAGACCACCGGATGGATTGACAGGCAGACGCCCGCCCATAGCCGTCTGGCCTTCGAGTGCAACCTTGGCACCCTCACCCGGCTTGGCCAGGCCCATCGCCTCATATTCGATGAGTTCGGCAATGGTGAAGCAGTCATGGGTTTCAACAAAAGACAGGTCGTCGATTGTCACCCCTGCCTGATCCAGCGCGCGTTTCCAGCCTTCGGAGCACCCTTCGAACAGAAGGATGTCGCGCTTGGAGATCGGCAGAAAATCCTGCACATGGCTTGCAGCGCGGAATGCAACGGCGCGCTTCATCTTCAGGGCTGTCTGCGTATCGGTCAGCACCAGTGCCGCTGCTCCATCAGATACAAGCGAGCAATCCGTGCGCTTCAACGGTCCGGCAACGAAGGGGTTCTTTTCGCTTTCCTGACGGCAGAACTCATAGCCCAGATCCTTGCGCATCTGTGCATAAGGATTGTTGACGCCGTTCTTGTGGTTCTTGGCAGCAATCGTCGCCAGCGCATCGGACTGGTCGCCATATTTCTGGAAATAGGCCGCTGCAATCTGCCCGAACACACCGGCAAAACCGGCAGGGATATCGCCCTCTTCGGGCAGATAGGAGGCTTTGAGCAGATTCTTGCCGATCTCGGGTCCGGGGGTTGATGTCATCTTCTCGACACCCACGACCAGTACAACCCTCGCAGCACCGGCGCGAATGGTCTTGATACCCTGATGCACAGCCGCCGAACCGGTGGCGCAGGCATTTTCCACCCGCGTGGCGGGCTTGAAGCGGAAGGCATCACTGGCCTGCAACACGAGGCTGGCGGTGAAATCCTGCGGCGAGAACCCGGCATTGAAATGACCCAGCACAATCTCGTCCACATCCTGCGGGCCGATACCCGCATGATCAAGCGCAGCAACCGCCGCCTTGACGATCAGACTTTCGACGCTCTCGCCTTCCAGTTTTCCGAAAGGCAAATGCGACCATCCAACGATACAGGCTGTCATGTCATTCCTCCAAAATGTCATTCTTGTTGAGGTAACCATGAACCTGTGGCGTTTCAAGGTAAAGGGGTTTGTTGCAGTGCAATACCGAGGTGGGGTGTTTGGCAATTATCGTGCTTGTGGGGAGGGTGCGGAGAGTCGTTTATTGCTTTGTCAGCTTTGTAGCTGGCTGCATGAAAAGGGTTCGTGGGTTCGTGGTTCGTGGTTCGACAAGCTTGTCTGTTAGAGATGGTATAATGTGAAGAGGTCCACGTACCCTTTCCCGGCACGTGGACCGATTGACAGGATGCCGTTTCGACAAGCGGACATTGCAGTCCGATGGTGAGCAAGGCCCTGTCATTCGATGACACCCGAACAGTTGCAAGGGGCACCGACCC
>NZ_JBFRDN010000040.1:0-38398 GCF_052113785.1 Phyllobacterium sp. TAF24
TGTGACGGGCCGCGTTGAACGCGGTATTGTCAAGGTTGGTGAAGAAGTTGAAATCATCGGCATCAAGCCGACGACAAAGACGACGGTTACCGGCGTTGAAATGTTCCGCAAGCTGCTCGATCAGGGCCAGGCAGGCGACAACATTGGCGCGCTGATCCGCGGCGTTGGACGTGAAGACGTYGAGCGTGGCCAGATCCTTGCCAAGCCAGGTTCGGTCAAGCCGCACACCAAGTTCAAGGCAGAAGCCTAYATCCTGACGAAGGACGAAGGTGGCCGTCATACGCCATTCTTCTCCAACTACCGTCCGCAGTTCTACTTCCGCACGACCGACGTGACGGGTGTCGTAACACTGCCGGAAGGCACGGAAATGGTTATGCCCGGCGACAACATCTCTGTTGATGTGACGCTGATCGTGCCGATCGCAATGGAAGAGAAGCTCCGCTTCGCTATCCGTGAAGGTGGCCGCACCGTCGGTGCAGGCATCGTCGCTTCGATCATTGAATAATATTAAGGTTTTATGCAGGGACGCCTGTTATAGGCGTCTCCGCTAAACAAGGAAAAGATGAAATGAACGGTCAAAACATCCGCATTCGCCTCAAGGCGTTTGATCATCGGATCCTTGACGATTCGACGCGGGAAATCGTGTCGACTGCCAAGCGTACCGGTGCCAATGTGCGCGGACCGATCCCGCTTCCTACGCGGATCGAGAAGTTCACGGTTAATCGCTCGCCGCACATCGACAAGAAGAGCCGCGAACAGTTCGAGATGCGCACACATAAGCGTCTTCTCGATATCGTAGACCCAACCCCGCAGACAGTAGACGCGCTGATGAAGCTCGATCTTTCCGCTGGTGTTGATGTCGAGATCAAGCTGTAAGGCTTGAGGACGGAAGGACGAACCGATGCGTTCAGGTGTAATTGCACAGAAACTGGGCATGACTCGCGTCTACAATGACGCAGGTGAGCATGTGCCGGTGACAGTACTCCGGATGGAGAATTGTCAGGTTGTGGCTCAGCGTACAGTCGAGAAGAATGGCTACACTGCCGTTCAGCTCGGTGTTGGCCTGGCCAAAGTAAAGAATACAACACAGGCACTGCGCGGTCATTTCGCGACGGCCTCTGTTGAGCCAAAGGCGAAAGTGGCTGAGTTCCGCGTTTCTGCTGACAACCTATTGGATGTCGGTGTTGAGATCACGGCCGAGCATTACGTCGTTGGTCAGAAGGTTGATGTGACGGGTACATCGATCGGTAAAGGTTTTGCCGGTTCGATGAAGCGCCACAACTTCGGTGGTCACCGCGCCACACACGGTAACTCGGTAACCCACCGCGCTCACGGTTCGACCGGTCAGCGTCAGGACCCGGGTAAAGTGTTCAAGGGCAAGAAGATGGCCGGTCACATGGGTCAGACCCGCGTGACGACCCAGAACATCGAAGTTGTTTCGACCGATCTGGATCGTGGTCTTATTCTGGTTCGTGGTGCTGTTCCTGGTTCCAAGGGTGCATGGATTTTGGTTCGCGATGCCATGAAGGTAGCGCTGCCAGCTTCTGCTCCCAAGCCAGCTGGTGTTCGCCAGGCCGCAAACACCGCAGCAGCTGTGTCTGATGCAGAAGTAGCTCAGACAACCGAGGGAGCCGAATAATGGATCTCACAATTACAACACTTGAAGGCAAAGACGCCGGCAAGGTCAAACTCTCGGAAGAGATTTTCGGTCTTGAGCCACGCGACGACATCCTTCAGCGCATGGTCCGTTACCAGCTTGCCCGCAAGCAGCAGGGCACGCACAAGGCAAAGGGTCGTTCGGAAATCGCACGCACCGGCGCCAAGATGTACAAGCAGAAGGGTACGGGCCGCGCCCGTCACCATTCGGCACGTGCTCCGCAGTTCCGCGGCGGTGGTAAGGCTCATGGTCCGGTTGTTCACAGCCACGATCATGACCTGCCGAAGAAGGTTCGCGCTCTTGCGCTCCGTCATGCCCTGTCTGCCAAGGTAAAGGCTTCAGAACTCATCATCATCGATGATCTGGCTTCTGCCGATGCAAAGACAAAGGTACTTGTTTCGCAGTTCGCCAAGCTGGGCTTCGAAAATGCGCTTCTCATCGGCGGTGCCGAGATTGATGCGAATTTCCGTCGTGCTGCTTCGAACATCCCGAACATCGATGTTCTGCCAATTCAGGGCATCAATGTTTACGACATCCTGCGTCGCGGCAAGCTCGTGCTTTCCAAGGCTGCAGTTGAAGCTCTCGAGGAGCGTTTCAAATGACCGATCTTCGCCACTACGACGTGATCGTCAGCCCGGTTATTACGGAAAAGTCGACCTTGGTTTCTGAACATAACCAGGTCGTCTTCAACGTAGCCCGCAAGGCAACGAAGCCGGAAATCAAGGCCGCAGTCGAAGCGCTGTTTCGCGTGAAGGTTACTGCAGTCAATACAGCTGTGCGCAAAGGCAAGGTGAAGCGGTTCCGCGGCATCGTCGGGCGCCAGAGTGATGTCAAGAAAGCAGTCGTGACGCTTGCCGAAGGGCAGTCGATCGATGTTTCGACTGGTCTCTGAGGGGCCGTGGAGTAAAGACAATGGCACTCAAACATTATAATCCAACCACACCAAGCCAGCGTCAGCTGGTGATTGTGGACCGTTCGGAGCTCTACAAGGGCAAGCCTGTCAAGGCCTTGACCGAAGGTCTTCATTCAAAGGGTGGTCGTAACAACACCGGTCGCGTGACTGCACGCTATCAGGGTGGTGGTCACAAGCGCACATACCGCTTTGTAGATTTCAAGCGCCGCAAGCATGACGTGGCTGCCAAGGTTGAACGCCTTGAATACGATCCGAACCGGACCGCATTCATTGCTCTCATCCGCTACGAAGACGGTGAGTTGAGCTACATCTTGGCTCCGCAGCGTTTGGCTGTTGGCGATAGCGTTATTGCTGGCGCACAGACAGACGTTAAGCCAGGCAATGCGATGCCATTGTCGTCGATCCCTGTTGGTACCATCATCCACAATGTGGAGATGAAGCCAGGCAAGGGCGGTCAGATTGCTCGCTCCGCCGGTACCTATGCGCAGCTCGTTGGCCGCGACCAGGGCATGGCAATCCTTCGCCTGAACTCAGGTGAACAGCGCCTCGTCCACGGTTCGTGCTTTGCCACGGTCGGTGCAGTATCCAATCCTGACCATGGCAATATCAGCCTTGGTAAGGCAGGCCGCAGCCGTTGGCTTGGCAAGCGCCCGCACGTTCGCGGTGTTGCCATGAACCCGGTTGATCACCCGCACGGTGGTGGTGAAGGTCGTACGTCCGGTGGTCGTCATCCAGTTTCTCCGTGGGGCAAGCCCACGAAGGGCAAGAAGACGCGCTCCAACAAGTCGACGGACAAGTTCATCGCTCGTTCGCGTCATCAGCGCAAGAAGTAAGAGAGGTAGTCTGAAATGGCTCGTTCAGTTTGGAAAGGCCCGTTCATCGATGGCTATCTTCTCAAGAAAGCTGAGAAGGTACGTGAGGGCGGTCGCAGTGAAGTTATCAAGATCTGGAGCCGTCGCTCCACGATCCTGCCACAGTTCGTCGGTCTGACCTTCGGTGTGTACAATGGTAACAAGCATGTGCCGGTCTCGGTCAACGAAGAGATGATCGGTCACAAGTTTGGTGAATTCGCTCCGACGCGTACCTATTACGGTCATGGCGCGGATAAGAAAGCGAAGAGGAAATAAAGATGGGCAAGGCTAAGGCTCCGCGCCAGCTTAAGGACAACGAGGCGAAAGCCGTTGCCCGTACGCTCCGTATCAGCCCTCAGAAGCTAAATCTGGTGGCGGCTATGATCCGTGGCAAGAAGGTTAACGCCGCTCTTGCCGATCTGGAATTTTCGCGCAAGCGCATTTCAGGAACGGTGAAAAAGACTCTCGAATCAGCTATTGCCAACGCAGAAAACAACCATGACCTGGATGTTGATGCTCTGGTTGTTGCTGAAGCCTATGTTGGCAAGTCAATCGTGATGAAGCGTTTCCACGTTCGTGGTCGCGGTCGTGCAAGCCGGATCGAGAAGCCATTCTCGCATCTGACGATCGTTGTCCGCGAAGTTGAGGAAAAAGGGGAGGCCGCATAATGGGCCAGAAGATTAATCCGGTTGGCTTCCGCCTTGGCATCAACCGGACCTGGGACTCGCGTTGGTACGCGAACACAGGTGAATACGGCAAGCTGCTGCATGAAGACCTGAAGATCCGCAAGTATCTGATGGACGAATTGAAGCAGGCTGCCATTTCCAAGGTGGTGATCGAGCGTCCGCACAAGAAGTGCCGCGTTACGATCCATGCTGCACGTCCAGGTCTGATCATCGGCAAGAAGGGCGCCGATATCGAGAAGCTGCGCCGCAAGCTGTCAGAAATGACAAACGCGGACACAACTCTCAATATCGTTGAAGTCCGCAAGCCGGAAACAGACGCAGTACTGGTTGCGCAGTCCATCGCTCAGCAGCTGGAACGCCGTGTTGMATTCCGCCGTGCCATGAAGCGTGCCGTTCAGTCGGCCATGCGTCTTGGTGCAGAAGGCATTCGTATCAATTGCTCGGGTCGTCTTGGCGGCGCGGAAATTGCGCGTATGGAATGGTACCGTGAAGGCCGTGTGCCTTTGCATACACTTCGTGCCGATATCGATTACGGAACTGCTGAAGCACACACCGCCTACGGCATCTGTGGCGTCAAGGTCTGGGTATTCAAGGGCGAAATCCTTGAGCATGACCCAATGGCCTCCGAACGTCGCGCTGTTGAAGGTGATGGTCATCAGGGTCAGAACCGTCGCCGCGAAAACGCTTAAAATAGCGTCTTTCCGGAAAGAGAATTTTGGAGTAGAGAACAATGCTGCAGCCTAAGCGCACAAAGTTCCGCAAGCAGTTCAAGGGCCGTATCCACGGCGCGTCGAAAGGCGGCACGGATCTTAATTTTGGTGCTTTCGGCCTGAAGGCCCTCGAGCCGAACCGCGTAACCGCGCGTGAGATCGAAGCCGCTCGCCGTGCAATTACCCGTCACATGAAGCGTGCGGGCCGTGTGTGGATCCGGATTTTCCCGGATGTGCCAGTAACATCGAAGCCTACCGAAGTCCGCATGGGTAAAGGTAAGGGTTCCGTGGACTACTGGGCTTCCCGTGTAGCACCAGGCCGCGTCATGTTTGAGCTCGACGGCGTTCCGGAAGACGTGGCTCGTGAGGCTCTTCGCCTTGGTGCTGCCAAGCTTTCGGTCAAGACGCGCTTTATTCAGCGCATCGCAGAATAAGGGGTGGATGTTATGAAATCCGCAGAAGTCCGGGCCTTGAGCCTCGATCAGTTGAATGAAGAGTTGGCTGGCCTGAAGAAAGAGCAGTTTAATCTGCGCTTCCAGAAAGCAACCGGCCAGTTGGAAAAAACCGCTCGTGTCAGGCAGATCCGCCGTGATATAGCGCGCATCAAGACAGTCGCCCGCCAGAAAGCGGTCGAGAGCAAGGCTTAAGGAAGAAAACCATGCCTAAACGCATTCTGCAGGGCGTTGTCGTCAGCGACAAAAACGACAAGACCGTCGTGGTCAAGGTCGAGCGGCGCTATTCGCACCCGCTCCTCCAGAAGACTGTGCGCCAGTCCAAGAAGTACAAGGCGCACGACGAGAGCAACCAGTTCAAGGTCGGCGATGCCGTTTCCATTCAGGAATCGAAGCCGATTTCGAAAGACAAGCGTTGGGTTGTCGTAACAGACGCCCCGGCGAGTTAATTAACTATCTGTATGTAAGTACGCAACAATCGCGAGGGGCAAGGAAAGCCCAGTCCGGTTGAACAAGAAGAAGGCGGCTAGTCATGATTCAGATGCAAACAAACCTCGACGTCGCGGATAATTCCGGCGCCCGTCGTGTCATGTGCATCAAGGTGCTGGGCGGCTCGAAGCGGAAGTATGCTTCGGTCGGCGACATTATTGTCGTTTCGATCAAGGAAGCAATTCCGCGCGGCCGTGTAAAAAAGGGTGACGTGATGAAGGCTGTGGTTGTTCGCACAGCCAAGGACATCCGTCGCGCAGATGGTAGCGTTATTCGTTTCGACAAGAACGCTGCAGTCCTGATCGACAACAAGAAAGAGCCTATCGGCACGCGTATCTTCGGACCGGTTCCGCGCGAACTTCGCGCAAAGAACCACATGAAGATCATCTCGCTGGCTCCAGAAGTACTCTAAAGGAGCAGACGATGCAGAAAATCCGTAAAGGCGACCGCGTTGTCGTTCTTGCTGGTAAGGACAAAGGTCGTACCGGCGAAGTAATCAAAGTTTTGCCAAAGGATGAGCAGGCGCTCGTTCGTGGCATCAACGTTGTCAAGCGTCACCAGAAGCAGACACAGACTCAGGAAGCTGGCATTATTTCGAAAGAAGCGCCGCTCCATCTGTCCAATCTTGCTATTGCCGACCCCAAGGATGGCAAGCCGACCCGTGTTGGCTTCAAGGTCCTCGAAAACGGCGACAAGGTACGTGTAGCAAAGCGTTCGGGAGACCAGATCGATGGCTAATCCAGCTGCAAAGATCGAACCACGCTTGAAGAAGCAGTACCTTGAAGTGGTACGTAAGGATCTTCTCGAGCAGTTCAAATATGACAACGAGATGCAGATTCCCCGCATCACCAAAGTTGTTCTTAACATGGGCGTTGGTGAAGCGACTGCTGATTCCAAGAAGCCAACTGTCGCATCTGAAGATCTGGCATTGATTGCTGGCCAGAAGGCGGTTATTACCCGGGCGCGTAATTCGATCGCTACCTTCAAGGTACGTGAGAATATGCCGATCGGCACGAAGGTTACGCTTCGTAAAGAGCGTATGTACGAATTCCTGGATCGTCTGATCACGATCGCGCTGCCGCGCGTTCGAGATTTCCGCGGTCTGAACCCAAAGAGCTTTGATGGTCGTGGCAACTTTGCCATGGGTATCAAGGAACACATTGTGTTCCCGGAAATCAACTACGATAAGGTTGATCAGATCTGGGGCATGGACATCATCGTTTGCACGACTGCGAAGACGGATGATGAAGCACGCGCTCTTTTGCGCGCCTTCAACTTCCCCTTCCGCCAGTAACGGCAAGCGTAGCGAGGTATTTGAAATGGCAAAGACTAGCGCAGTCGAAAAGAACAAGCGCCGTGGTTTGCTCGTCAAGCAGTTTGCTGCAAAGCGTGCTCGTTTGAAGGCAATCGTGATGGATCAGTCGCTTCCTCTGGATGAGCGCTTCCGCGCGACTATCCAGCTGGCAGAACTGCCACGCAATTCCACCAAGGTTCGTATTCGCAATCGTTGTGAAGTATCGGGCCGTCCGCGCGGTTATTACCGCAAACTGAAAATGTCGCGTATCGCATTGCGCCAGCTGGGTTCGCTCGGCCAGGTGCCTGGCATCGTGAAGTCGAGCTGGTAAGGGAGAAGACAGATGTCTATGACAGATCCTCTCGGCGATATGCTGACACGTATCCGTAACGCAATCATGCGCAAGAAGGGCAAGGTTTCTACACCTGCTTCCAAGCTGCGCGCACGCGTTCTGGATGTTCTTCAGTCCGAAGGTTATATCCGCGGATACAGCCAGGTTGATTTTGAAAACGGCAAGTCCGAAATCGAAATCGAACTGAAGTATTTTGAGAATGTACCAGTAATCCGTGAGATTACCCGTATTTCGAAGCCTGGCCGCCGCGTTTACGTTTCGGTCAAGTCGATCCCGCAGGTTGCGAACGGTCTTGGTATTTCAATCCTGTCGACGCCGAAGGGCGTGATGGCAGACCACGAGGCACGTGAACAGAATGTCGGCGGCGAATTGCTCTGCCGTATATTCTAAGCGCTGGCTGGAAAAGGTTTGAAAAATGTCTCGTATCGGTAAAAAACCAGTGGCAGTCCCGGCAGGCGTAACCGCCAGCGTTGACGGCCAGACCATCAAGGCCAAGGGCCCCAAGGGTGAACTGAGCTTTGTCGCCAACGACGAAGTTCTGGTCAAGTTTGAAGATAACGCCGTTCGCGTTGATCCACGCGACAGCAGCAAGACCGCACGGTCGAAGTGGGGCATGAGCCGCACGATGATCGTCAACATCTTCACAGGTGTTAAGGACGGTTTTGAAAAGCGTCTCGAGATCAATGGTGTTGGTTATCGTGCGGCTATGCAGGGCAAGAATGTCCAGCTGTCGCTCGGTTTCAGCCACGAAGTGGTCTACCAGGTACCGGAAGGTATTACAGTTGCAGTGCCGAAGCCGACGGAAATCGTCATCACTGGCATCGACAAGCAGCAGGTTGGTCAGGTTGCCGCTGAGATCCGCGAATATCGTGGTCCAGAACCCTACAAGGGCAAGGGCGTGAAGTATGCGGGCGAGAAGATCGTTCGCAAAGAAGGTAAGAAGAAGTAAGGAATTCGTGTCATGGCATCGCCGAAAGAAATCATTCAGCGTCGCGCTTCGCGTGTTCGCCGCCAGCTCAAGGCGGTTGCCGGTGACCGTCCGCGGCTCAGCGTCCACCGTTCTTCGAAGAATATCTATGCGCAGATCATTGATGATGCGCGTGGACACACTATTGCATCCGCATCCACTCTGGAAGCTGACCTTAAGGGCAAGCTGAAGACCGGTGCAGATTCGGATGCTGCGGCCCTGATCGGCAAGCTCGTTGCAGAGCGCGCTGTCAAGGCTGGCATCAAGGAAGTTGTCTTTGATCGTGGTGCCTATATTTACCACGGCCGTGTAAAGGCACTTGCTGAAGCTGCTCGCGAAGCTGGTCTCAGCTTCTAAGGCAAACACTTTCGAGATCCGGGACTGCAGGGGCTTGTCTCCTGTAAGCCGGATTTCGCTACTATCATTCGTGCTACCGGAAAAGAAAAAGGAATTAGGAGCATGGCACAGGAAAAACGGAACCGCGAGGATCGCGGCCGCAACGAAGAGCGCGATAGCGAATTCGTTGACAAGCTAGTTCACATCAACCGCGTCGCCAAGGTCGTCAAGGGCGGCCGGCGTTTTGGTTTTGCAGCTCTCGTCGTCGTTGGCGATCAGAAGGGCCGCGTTGGTTTTGGTCATGGCAAGGCACGTGAAGTGCCGGAAGCCATCCGCAAGGCCACTGAAGCTGCCAAGCGCGAGATGATTTTCGTACCGCTGCGTTCAGGCCGTACACTTCATCACGATGTTCATGGCCGTCATGGCGCCGGCAAGGTTCTGCTTCGTGCAGCAACAGCTGGTACTGGTATCATCGCCGGTGGTCCAATGCGTGCCGTTTTCGAAACGCTTGGTGTACAGGACGTTGTTGCCAAGTCGCTCGGCTCGTCGAACCCATACAACATGGTTCGTGCGACATTCGATGCCTTGAAGCACCAGATGCATCCCAAGGACATCGCTGCCCAGCGCGGTATCAAGTACTCCACACTGCAGGCTCGTCGCCGCGACGTGGTCGGTTCGGAAGAATAGGCCAGAAGCTGGCGCAGCAGGGCAGGGATCTCGGTCCCGCTAGCTGTAGACTAAAGGATATAAGTCATGGTTGAGAAGAAGAAGGGTAAGACGGTTACGGTCGAACAGATCGGCAGCCCTATCCGCCGTCCGGCAGAACAGCGTGCAACGCTTGTTGGCCTGGGCCTCAATAAAATGCATCGTCGCCGGGTTCTGGAAGATACACCTTCCGTCCGTGGCATGATTGCGAAAGTTCAGCATCTCGTCCGCGTTGTGGACGAGGCTTAAGAACTCCGGAGATTGATCAAATGAAACTCAATGATCTGAGTGAAAACGAAGGCGCCACCAAGGCTCGCAAGCGTGTTGGCCGTGGTATCGGCTCCGGCTCCGGCAAGACTGCCGGTCGCGGTGTGAAGGGCCAGAAGTCCCGTTCCGGCGTTGCCATCAACGGCTTCGAAGGCGGACAGATGCCACTTTATCGTCGCTTGCCAAAGCGCGGTTTTACCAACATCTTCATGAAGAATTTCAATGAAGTATCTGTTGGCCGCATCCAGACTGCTATCGATGCCAAGAAGCTCGATGCCAAGGTTGCGATCACGATTGAAACCCTGAAAGCCGCTGGCATTATTCGCCGTGCAAAAGACGGTGTCCGTCTGCTTTCCGGTGGTGAAATCACCACTGCGGTAACGGTTGAAGTTGCTGGCGCCTCCAAGGTCGCGATCGAAAAGATCGAAAAGGCTGGCGGTTCGGTCAAGCTTCCTGCTGTTGCAGCAGCTGCAGAATAAATCTATGAAATGAGCGGCGGCCTTCCGGGTCGCCGCTTGTATCTTGTCTTGCCCGATCATATTTACCAAAAAAATCCCGCATCGTTCTTTTGGTAAATATGATGGGAAAATCCTGGTGCTGATGCATTCCTTATTCCGATTAGGAATGCTCGGCGCAGTAACGGCACATATCTGGGTAGGACCGTCAGTGCCTGACGGGCGCAGACCGGAGACTACTTATGGCATCAGCCGCTGAACAGCTCGCCTCCAATCTTAATTTCTCTGCTTTTTCCAAAGCCGAAGAGCTCAAAAAGCGCATTTGGTTTACATTAGGCGCATTGCTGGTTTACCGGCTCGGAACCTACATTCCGCTTCCCGGCATTAATCTTGGTGCCTATGCCCAGGCCTTCAATCATCAGGCCCAAGGCATTCTCGGCATGTTCAACATGTTTGCTGGTGGCGCGGTCGCTCGTATGGCGATCTTTGCGCTCGGCATCATGCCCTACATTTCCGCGTCGATTATCGTTCAGCTGATGACGTCGGTTATTCCGGCGCTTGAGCAGCTCAAGAAAGATGGCGAGCAGGGCCGTAAGGTCATCAACCAGTATACACGCTATGGCACGGTGCTGCTGGCGACGGTTCAGGCCTATGCCATTGCCGTCGGTCTGCAGGGCAGTCAGGGCATTGTCACCAATCCCGGACCATTCTTCCTGTTTTCGACCGTTATCACGCTCGTTGGCGGAACCATGTTCCTGATGTGGCTGGGTGAACAGATTACAGCGCGCGGTATCGGCAACGGTATTTCGCTGATCATCTTCTCCGGTATTGTCGCAAACCTTCCACAGGCCATCTCCGGCACGCTGGAACTCGGCCGTACCGGCGCTTTGTCTACGCCTATCATCCTTGCAATCATTGTTCTGACGATTGCAGTCATTGGTATCATCGTCTTTGTTGAACGTGCACAGCGCCGTCTTCTGATCCAGTATCCGAAGCGTCAGGTGGGCAATCGCATGTTCCAGGGCGATACATCGCACCTGCCGCTGAAGCTCAATACAGCCGGTGTTATTCCTCCGATCTTCGCGTCTTCGCTGTTGCTCCTGCCTGCCACCATTGCCGGTTTTGCCAACAACCAGAACCTTCCGGGCTGGGCAACGACGATCCTTTCTTCACTTGGTCATGGCCAGCCGCTCTATATGGCTTCCTATGCCGCGATGATCGTGTTCTTTGCTTTCTTCTACACGGCGCTTGTCTTTAATCCGAAGGACACTGCCGACCAGCTGAAGAAGCATTCAGGCTTTATTCCCGGCATTCGTCCCGGTGAACGTACAGCCGAATATATCGACTACGTTTTGACCCGCATCACGGTTCTCGGCGCAGCCTATCTCGTATTGATCTGCATGCTGCCGGAGTTCCTGATTTCCTGGGCTGGCGTTCCATTCTATCTCGGCGGTACATCGCTGCTGATTGTCGTGAGCGTCACGCTCGATACGGTTGCACAGATCCAGGGTCACCTGATCGCGCATCAATATGAGGGGCTTATCAAGAAGTCTAAGCTCCGTGGAGGGAAGCGGAACAGATGAGATTAATACTTCTCGGACCACCGGGGGCAGGTAAGGGAACTCAATCTCAGCGCTTGGTAGAGAAACTAGGGATACCGCAGCTCTCCACTGGGGACATGTTGCGGGACGCAGTCAAAGCCGGAACCGATGTCGGTTTGCGCGCCAAGGCTGTCATGGATGCCGGCAAGCTGGTATCCGACGAAATTGTCAATGCGATCGTTTCAGAGCGCATTGATCAGCCCGATGCGGCCAATGGCTTTATTCTTGATGGTTATCCCCGGACACTTGTCCAGGCCGATGCTGTGGGGGACATGCTGTCGGACAAGGGATTTGAGCTTGATTGTGTCATCGAGCTTGAGGTCGACGACAATGTGCTCGTCGAGCGAATCTCCGGACGTTATACCTGCGCCAAGTGTGGCACGGGTTATCACGACACCAACAAGCAGCCCAAGGTACCGGGTGTGTGCGACAAATGCGGTTCGACGGAATTCAAGCGGCGTCCCGATGACAATGCTGAAACGGTCCGCACGCGGCTCGAAGCTTACTACAAGCAGACTTCGCCCCTGATTGGCTATTACTATGCCAAGGGCAAGTTGAAGAAGGTTGATGGCATGGCGGACTTCGAAGAAGTCACCGCATCAATCGAAAAGATTTTGGCGGAACTTTAGTTTTCGACAAAAATGTACGGGAGGAGTTGACTTTTCGAAGCGATTCCTTCAAAGACGGCGGAAATTCGCTTGGATATGAAGCGATCGGCGCCGATCCGGTAAAGCAGGTTCGGGGCTGATCGTTTATGTTTGTCCCGGATATCATTTTCATCCCGTCATCTGGCCGGTCGCGTTGACTGCCCAGCTCTGCCGGTTAACAAGGAGAACAGACGTGGCTCGTATTGCTGGCGTCAACATCCCGACGAATAAGCGCGTTGTTATCGCGCTTCAGTACATTCACGGGATTGGTCAAAAGTTTGCACAGGAAATCGTCGCTAAGGTCGGCATTCCTGCGGAGCGTCGTGTCAATCAGTTGACCGATGCCGAAGTATTGCAGATTCGTGAAACCATCGATCGTGATTACCATGTAGAAGGTGATCTGCGTCGTGAAGTTTCGATGAACATCAAGCGTCTGATGGATCTGGGCTGCTATCGCGGTCTGCGTCATCGTCGCTCCCTGCCAGTTCGTGGCCAGCGTACGCATACCAATGCGCGTACCCGTAAGGGTCCTGCCAAGGCAATCGCCGGCAAGAAGAAGTAAGATCACTCCGGCGCGGTTCGCTGCGCCGGTTCTGCTTTGTGCAGAGATATACAGTGCCGGTTTCGCACTTTAACTGAAACCATGGTGGAGCCTCTGGAAATACGGAGGCGTCGAGATCAACTGAAAGGACTACTATGGCCAAGGAAGCCACACGCGTTCGCCGCCGCGAGCGTAAAAATATTTCGTCGGGCGTTGCCCACGTTAATTCGACATTCAACAACACGATGATCACCATCACGGATGCGCAGGGCAATGCAATTGCCTGGTCCTCCGCCGGTGCGCAGGGCTTCAAGGGTTCACGTAAATCCACGCCTTTCGCTGCACAGATGGCTGCTGAAGATTGTGCCAAGAAGGCACAGGAACATGGCATGCGTTCGCTCGAAGTTGAAGTTTGCGGACCGGGCTCCGGCCGTGAATCGGCTCTGCGTGCACTCCAGGCTGCTGGTTTCACGATTACATCGATCCGCGATGTGACACCGATCCCGCACAATGGTTGCCGCCCGCGCAAGCGTCGCCGCGTCTAATCTGTTTCGACAAGATTTGGCCGTATGAGCTGAAATTCAGTTCCTCTACGGTTTCCACGCTTCATTGTCACGATTGGATGGTGGCATGGCAAGGATAGGGAAAAACTAGATGATCCAGAAAAACTGGCAAGAATTGATCAAGCCGAACAAGGTCGAGTTCCAGACCTCCGGCTCGAAGACAAAGGCAACTGTTGTCGCTGAGCCGCTTGAACGCGGCTTTGGCTTGACGCTCGGCAATGCTCTGCGCCGTGTGCTTCTGTCTTCACTGCGCGGCGCTGCCGTGACTGCCGTACAGATTGATGGCGTTCTGCATGAATTCTCATCGATCCCCGGCGTTCGTGAAGATGTGACGGACATTGTCCTTAACATCAAGGAAATCGCTATCCACATGGAAAGCGACGGTCCGAAGCGCATGGTCGTCCGCAAGGAAGGCCCAGGCGTTGTAACGGCTGGCGACATTCAGACGGTTGGCGATATCGAAATCCTCAATCCGGAACACGTGATCTGCACGCTCGATGAAGGCGCTGAAATCCGCATGGAATTCACCGTTAACACCGGCAAGGGCTACGTTCCGGCTGACCGCAACCGTGCAGAAGATGCGCCAATCGGCTTGATCCCGGTTGATAGCCTCTACTCACCGGTTCGCAAGGTTTCCTACAAGATCGAAAACACCCGTGAGGGACAGGTTCTCGATTATGACAAGCTTATCCTGCAGATTGAGACCGATGGTTCAATCTCCGGTGAAGATGCTGTTGCTTATGCAGCACGCATTCTGCAGGACCAGCTGGCGATCTTCGTCAACTTCGACGAGCCGCAGAAGGAAGTACAGCAGGAACAGGTTACTGAACTTGCGTTCAATCCGGCTCTGCTCAAGAAGGTCGATGAACTCGAACTTTCCGTACGCTCGGCAAACTGCCTGAAGAATGATAATATCGTTTACATTGGCGATCTTATTCAGAAGACAGAAGCAGAAATGCTGCGCACACCAAACTTTGGTCGCAAGTCGCTAAACGAAATCAAGGAAGTTCTGGCTTCCATGGGTCTCCATCTTGGTATGGAAGTCCCATCATGGCCGCCAGAAAACATTGAAGATCTCGCGAAGCGTTACGAAGACCAGTATTAAGAACCCGGGCTTTTGCCCGACAACAAAGCCCGGGCCGTGAGCCCGAAAAGAGAAATTGAAGGAGAAGGCTCATGCGCCACGGTAATTCAGGCCGCAAGCTTAACCGGACTGCCAGCCATCGTAAGGCGATGTTTGCCAATATGGCTGCATCATTGATTGAGCATGAGCAGATCGTTACAACGCTGCCCAAGGCTAAAGAAATTCGTCCAATCGTTGAAAAGCTTGTCACACTCGGCAAGCGCGGTGATCTGCATGCTCGTCGTCAGGCGATCTCGGCAATTCGCGACGCCAAGCTCGTAGCAAAGCTGTTTGACACGCTTGCTCCGCGTTATGGCCAGCGCAATGGCGGCTACATCCGCATCATGAAGGCAGGCTTCCGCACCGGTGACAATGCACCGCTCGCAGTGGTCGAATTTGTTGATCGTGATGTCAGCGCCAAGGGTTCCAAGGATTTGGCCCGCGTTGCTGCTGAACAGGCAAGCGAAGCTGAAGCCGCATAATCTGCGCTTTTGCATTGGTGGATATAAGGATAGGGGCCTTTACGGGCCCCTTTTCTGTTGGAAGCCTTCCGCAACCCCCTGTGATAGATTAATCGTGATCGCGTATTTTAGGCGAGAGCCGCCATGTCTCAAATTTGCTTTGTTTCATGGCTGGTATCTCCTATGAAATTCAGCACATTGGATTGACAAGCTTTACTGATTCATCAGTACAGGAGATCGATATGAGTTCTTCCAGAATTGCACTATCAGCACGGACGCTTCTTATTTGCACGGCACTTATGTCCGGTATGACAGCGCCAGTTTATGCGCAAACGGCTGTTGATACGACAAAGCAGGTCCCGGCAACCCGTGCGGATACGCAATTGTCCTTTGCGCCGCTTGTCAAACAGACTGCGGGAGCGGTTGTCAATGTTTATGCGGCACGCGAAGTGCAGCAGCGCTCGCCTTTCTCCGGCGATCCCTTCTTCGAGCAGTTCTTCGGTGGCAAATTCAATGGCCCGCCGCGCATTCAATCCTCGCTCGGTTCCGGTGTCATCGTTGATCCAACGGGTATCGTCGTCACCAATAACCACGTCATTCGCGATGCGGAAACAGTGAAGATCGCATTATCCGATGGACGCGAATTTGAATCACGCGTTCTTCTCAAAGATGAATCGACCGATCTTGCCATTCTGAAGATCGATGCGAATGAGCAGTTTCCGGTCCTGCAACTTGCCGACTCAGACAAGGTTGAGGTCGGTGATCTGGTTCTGGCAATTGGCAACCCCTTTGGTGTCGGTCAAACCGTGACGAGCGGCATTGTCTCGGCACAAGCCCGCACCCGGGTTGGTATTTCTGATTTTGACTTCTTCATTCAGACCGATGCCGCTATTAATCCCGGCAACTCCGGCGGTGCCTTGATCGGCATGGATGGCAAGCTTGTCGGTATCAATACAGCGATTTTCTCCCGCTCTGGCGGTTCTGTCGGTATCGGTTTTGCCATTCCTTCCAACATGGTGCGTGCCGTTGTCGACACAGCAAAGCAGGGCGGCGACACATTCCAACGCCCATATATTGGCGCGACGTTCCAGAACGTAACGTCTGATGTCGCCGAAGGTCTTGGAATGAAGCAGCCTTACGGTGCCTTGGTAACCAGTGTCGTCAAGGATGGACCGGCCGAAAAGGGCGGGCTTCTGGTTGGTGATGTGGTTTTGTCCGTGGACGATTTCCGTATCGAGAATTTTGATGGACTTGGATATCGCCTGTCGACCGCGGGAATTGGCAAGACTGTGAAGCTTGGCGTTCTGAGCAGGTCCAAGGAGAAGGTGATTTCTCTGGTTCTGGAGAAGCCAAGGCCTGATGATCCAAGCAGCAAGGCGGTGATTCAAGGCAAGAACCCGCTTTCCGGAGCGCAGGTTATTACCCTCACACCAAGCAGTGCGACGCGTCTGCGTCTGTCGGGCGATACCACAGGTGTTGCGGTCGAGAAGATTTTCCCCGATACCCCGGCAGCTCGTATTGGTTTGCAGCCAGGCGATATTGTGCGCAAGGTCAACGGTCGCGATATTACCACGGTCGCAGATTTGACGGCGGTGATGTCCAGTTCGCCCGTATTGTGGCGCTTCGAGTTTGAACGCGGCGGTGCGGTCATCCGCCAGATCATTCGCTAGATGAGGCTTGCAGGACAATGACGGATCTATTTTCGGCGAAGGACGATCCGGCTTCGGACCGGAGCAGGCCGCTTGCCGACCGTTTGCGTCCGCGATCTCTTGGTGAGGTGACCGGTCAGGAACACCTGACCGGTCCCGAAGGTGCTTTGACGCGCATGATCGCGTCAGGCTCGCTCGGATCGATGATTTTCTGGGGCCCGCCCGGCACCGGCAAGACCACCGTTGCACGTTTGCTTGCAGGTGAAACAAATCTTGCCTTCGAACAGATATCGGCGATTTTTTCCGGTGTTGCCGACCTGAAAAAGGTTTTCGAGATGGCACGGGCGCGAAAAATGTCCGGTCGCCAAACATTATTATTCGTCGATGAGATTCATCGGTTCAATCGTGCCCAGCAGGATTCGTTTCTGCCAGTCATGGAAGACGGGACGATTGTTCTCGTGGGTGCTACGACGGAGAACCCATCATTTGAGCTGAACGCCGCTCTTCTGTCGCGGGCGCGTGTGCTCGTCTTTCATCCGCATGACGAAGCCAGCCTTATAGCGCTGATGCAACGGGCCGAGGAGCACGAAGGCAAACCATTGCCTCTCGATGAGGAAGCACGGGCGAGCCTCGTGCGCATGGCCGATGGTGACGGCCGGGCAATCCTGACGCTTGCCGAGGAAGTCTGGCGCGCGGCGCGTGAAGGAGAAATCTTCAATGTCGAGCGCGTCCAGCAGATCGTCCAGCGCCGGGCTCCTGTTTATGACAAGGGGCAGGACGGGCATTACAATCTGATCTCAGCCTTGCACAAATCGGTGCGCGGTTCTGATCCTGATGCGGCTCTGTATTATCTCTGCCGCATGTTTGATGCGGGTGAAGACCCGTTGTTCATTGGCAGGCGTCTCGTGCGCATGGCAAGCGAGGATATCGGTCTTGCCGATCCGCAGGCTCTGGTCATATGCAACGCTGCCAAAGATGCCTATGATTATCTGGGCTCGCCTGAGGGTGAATTGGCTCTGGCGCAGGCTTGCGTCTATCTCGCCACTGCGCCCAAGTCGAACGCTGTTTATACGGCGTTTGCGGCAGCGATGCGGGTGGCCAAGGAGAATGGCTCGCTTGTGCCGCCCAAACACATTCTGAATGCGCCGACAAAGCTTATGAAGGGTGAGGGCTATGGCAAGGGCTATGCCTATGATCATGATCAGCCCGAAGCGTTTTCCGGCCAGAACTATTTTCCTGATGCCCTTGGCCGTCAGACTTTTTACAATCCGCCCGAGCGCGGCTTTGAACGTGAAATCCGCAAGCGTATCGAATATTGGAACCGGCTGAGAGTTGAACGCGGTGAGTAGTCACCTGCAAAATTGGTGATGTGTGATTCGGGGTTCGTGGTTCGACAAGCTCACCATGAGGGAGAGGGGTGATGAAAGGGAGCTATATTCTGCAACCTTTGTGATCTGCAACCTTTTTGTTCTGCAACCTTTTTGATCTGCAATCTCTGCGATTAGCGTTGCATCCTCACTCTCCCTCATGGTGAGCTTGTCGAACCACGAACCACGAACCACCGATTTGGCAGAAAATCTGCGGTTTTAGAATGAACAAAAAAGGCCGCTTCAGATGAAGCGGCCTTTTGCATTTTAAGTGCTTATGTAAGGTTTTACGCCGCAGCTTCCGGCTTGCGCGGGAACGGCGTGACATTGGTCGTGTCGTCATCAAGCTTGAGGCCACCGGCCTTGAGCAGCGCAGTGAAGCGGCCGTTCTGGTGCGCCAGCTCGTCAAAGCTACCGGACTCAACGATTTCGCCGCGATCCATGAACAGCACAAGATCGGCATCACGTACGGTCGACAGACGGTGCGCAATGATGAATGTCGTGCGGTTCTGGCACAGCTTGTCGACCGCAACCTTGACGCGTGCTTCCGTTTCAACGTCGAGCGCACTCGTTGCTTCGTCAAGTACGAGGATCGGCGCGTCCTTCAGGATAGCGCGGGCAATTGCAACACGCTGACGTTCACCACCCGAAAGCTGCGAACCACGCTCACCAACCATCGTATCAAAGCCTGCCGATTTTGACAGGATGAAGTCGCTTGCATCGGCAGCAGTTGCTGCGGCTGCAACATCTTCATCGGTCGCATTCGGACGGCCAACGCGGATATTATCCTCGATGCTGCGGTTGAACATACCCGCATCCTGGAACACCGTGGCAATCGCATTGCGCAGCGAACGGCGGCTGATCGTGCGCGTGTCGATGCCATCCACCAGCACACGGCCTTCCTTCGGGTCATAAACGCGTTGGAGCACGTTGATGAGCGTTGTCTTGCCAGCGCCCGTTGGACCGACGATAGCGATCGTCTGACCCGCCTTGGCCTTGAACGAGACATTCTTCAGACCCTGTGTCGATTTGGCAAAATCGAATGACACGTTCTGGAATTCAACTTCACCGCTGACATTGTCGATGTCGTGCACAGCCTTTGGCTCAGCCTGATAAGCAGCGGAGTCTTCCATCTCATAGAAGTCTTCAAGCTTGGCGCGAGCAGCAAAAATCTGGTTCACGAAGGCGCTCAGCTGGTCAAGACGGCTGATCAGCAGGGCAGCAAAACCGGTGAATGCCACGACCTGTCCAACATTCAACTGGTTCTGAATGACGAAATAGGAACCGAGGAACAGGACCACCACCATCGAGATTGTCGAGGCCATGCGGTTGATACCGGCAGCCAGAGCCCACCAGTTTAGAACCGGATACTGTGAATCCAGCAACTGCTTTGTATAAGACTGCAGGGCGCGTGTTTCTTCATCAATGCGGTTATAGCTCTGCAGAACAGAGATATTGCCCATTGAGTCCGTCACGTGGCTGAATGCCTGAATATGGTGGCGCTCAACCTGTGCCTGACCATCCTTGGTCTTTGCCGTTACAACGCGGCTGACGATGACATAGACGACACCAAGAACGGCGAGAACCGATGCCAGACGCCAGTCCTGCGACAGGGCCATGGGAACAAGGCCCACGAGCGCAACAGCGGTTGCAAGATGGGTGCGCATGAATTCGAGCCAGAGGCTGAACAGGGTTTCAATAGCGCGCAAAAGCGTGTGCATGGCATTGGACGTGCCGCGCTGATGATGCCAGGCAAGCGGCATGCTGATCACGCGATTGTAGGCTTCCGTCAACACCGACAGTTTACGGCGATGCGCAAGCCTGTCAGCTTCACGCGATACCAGCACGTTGGCAACGATGTGGAACAGGCCAACACCGGCCAGCTGGCTGAGAGGCGGCCAGATATTGGATTTAACTGTAATCGCCTGAATGACGCGGCCCACAAGAACAGGCTCAAACAGCATTGTCAGGGCCAAGGCAACGTTGACCAGGCAGATAAACGTGGTCGCACGCTTTTCCGCCCCGAGATATTGGAGAGATTTCCAATAGATCTGTATCAATGACACTTTGCCACTCCGCTCGTTATGCCCGCTTCTGCGCACATTCCTCAATTTTGACTCTGCATGAGGTGCTTGTGCGCTGCAATATTCAATGCTCTAAAGATGTGTCACTTCCGCGTCTGTTCAAGGAACATTTTTCTACGTCTGTTAACGTCCCGTGATGAGTCAAATATTTGACTTCAAAGAATAAACCGCCGGAGGCAAGGTAAAGTGAACGCAATATTACTGGTTGCATCAGGTGGAGCTATCGGTTCGGTTGCTCGATATCTCGTCGGCCTGCTGATGACCAGGATTTTGGGTGCAGCTTTTCCTTGGGGAACATTGACCGTGAACGTGGTTGGCGGCCTGTTGATGGGGCTGTTTATCGAGCTTCTGGCGCGACGTTTCGACGGTTCGACTGAACTTCGCCTGTTTGTGGCCGTCGGTATCATGGGTGGCTTCACCACCTTTTCCTCTTTCTCGCTTGATGTTGCGCTCTTATGGGAACGTGGTGAGGTGTTTTCAGCACTGATTTATGTGCTCCTGAGCGTCATATTGAGCATTGGTGCGCTGTTTTTAGGATTATGGCTCGCAAGAGCGGTCGCTTAGTGCTAAGCGCATGCCTGATTAGACAAGGTATGAATTATGGCAGTGGTAGAGCAGAAGACAGTTGACACCGGCGAGGCGGAAATGCGCCTTGATCGATGGTTCAAGGTACATTATCCGGGTTTGGGTTTCGGACACCTGCAGAAATTGCTGCGGTCGGGGCAGATCCGGGTTGATGGCTCACGCGCCAAATCGGACACACGCCTGCAGGCGGGCCAGTCGGTGCGCATTCCGCCGTTGCAGGTGGACGCCAAGGCCGATGGCCAGCATTTGACCGGCAAGAGTATTCGCGGCCGGGAAGATGGCGATGTCCTTTCCCAGATGCTGCTCTATGAAGACCCAAAGGTTTTTGTGTTCAACAAGCCTGCCGGTCTGGCAGTGCAGGGCGGCTCCGGCGTTAACAGGCATGTGGATGACATGCTGGAAGCCTGGCGCAACAAGAAGGGTGAAAAACCCCGGCTTGTGCACCGGCTCGACCGCGATACGTCGGGTGTTCTTGTGGTTGCGCGCACACGCGGCGCCGCACAGGCACTGACTGCGGCTTTCCGCGAGCGTGAAACAAAGAAGACCTATTGGGCCCTCGTCAAAGGCATTCCGCGCAAGCGCGAGGACAAGATCACCACGTGGCTTGTTAAAGAAACCACTCCCGATGGCGACCGCATGCGTGTGGCCCAGCACGGTGAACCGGATTCCGATCATGCGGTTTCCTATTACCGCGTTATTGAATCGGCGGGCCAAGTGCTGACCTGGCTGGAAATGGAGCCTTATACGGGGCGTACGCACCAGCTGCGCGTTCATGCGGCGCATATTGGCTGCCCTATCATTGGTGATCCGAAATATTTTGAAGCCGATACCAACTGGTCGTTTCCGGGTGGCATTCAGAACCGCCTGCATCTGCATGCGCGCCGCATCCGCGTTCCCAATCCGTCGGGCAGCGGCATCATTGATGTTACAGCGCCACTGCCACCGCATATGGTGCAGACCTGGAATCTTCTTGGCCTCGATGAACGTGATGGCGACGACGACAATTGAGGCTTGATAGCCGCAACTCCTGATGGCCTATGCCTTAACTTATATCGGGCTTTCAGCCACTGAGACCAAAACAGACGGACTTTGATCATGCGTAACGACGTTTTCAATCTGGACACTCAGGATGGCCTTTCCGATCCAGATCCGGTGCGCCGGGCGCAGATAACGTCCAAGCTGCCTTTGCCCAAGCGGTTTTATAAACTTGCAGCCGTGGCTGAGCAGGATGGGCTGTTTGCCGTTGAACTGGATGGTCGAGCCGTCAAAACACCCGCCCGGCAAAATCTTGTATTGCCGACCCGCGACGCGGCCCAGCTGATTGCTGATGAGTTTGCTGCGCAGGAAAAAGAGATTGATCCGGCTAAAATGCCGGCAACGCGGCTGGCCAATACGGCCATTGACGGCATCGTCAATGATCCGCAGGCAGTGTTGGAGGATGTGTTGCGTTTCGCCTCCTCGGATATGCTCTGTTACCGTGCCGGTTCACCGGAGCGGCTGGTTGCGCGCCAAACCGAGCTCTGGGACCCGATTATTGATTGGGCGGCATCGGAACTCGGTGCGCGGTTCATCCTCGCAGAAGGTGTCATGCATGCGGAGCAGCCGCGTGAAGCGCTTGCCGCCTTTGGTGTACATCTTGGCCAGTTCAAGGATGCTTTTGCCATCGCCGCTTTGCATACAATCACGACCCTGACCGGCTCGGCCATTCTGGCTCTTGCCGTCGCGAAGGATGAGATTTCCGGCGACAATGCGTGGAAGTTAGCGCATGTGGATGAAGATTGGACTATCGAACAGTGGGGCGAGGACGCCGAAGCTGCGGCCCGCCGTGCCATCCGCGAGCGCGAGATGAATGCTGCCGTCAAAATGCTTGAAGCGGTCGCTGCTTCCTAAGCTCCACGCCAGAATTTCCATCAAAATTATCAGTAACCTACTTTATCTTATTGATTCAACTCCACGTTTATTGCGTGCTGCGAATTCGTGCCGCATTAAATCTGTGACAGTGTTTCAAGGGTAAAGCAGGATGCACTGAGCCAGCAGTGCGTCGGGAAGATAGGCCTCCCGACCATGGCAATGGCCTTGCCTTTGAACTTGGAGGTGACGTGATGTGGCGTAAACCACTGACCATCACCCTGGAAGTGAAAAGAACCCGGACAGGCTGGCAAGTCGTGTTCCGGGTTCGATTCACAATCTAGGACACGAGAGGTGGGCGAAAGCTCGCCTCTCACTCCAAGAACAATATAACATTGTTCCCCGATATTCCAAGTCTCGCTGCGATCAAAAGCAAAAAACCCCGGGCATGCCCGGGGTTTTCCTTGATACCAAACAGGTCTGATTAGACCGAGTAGTACATGTCGTATTCGACCGGATGCGGGGTCATTTCATAACGCATCACTTCTGCCATCTTCAGGTCAATGAAGCTGTCGATCTGGTCGTCATCGAACACGCCACCGGCCTTGAGGAAGCCGCGATCCTTGTCGAGGCTCTGGAGAGCTTCACGCAGCGAGCCGCAGACGGTCGGGATCTTCTTGAGTTCCTTTGCAGGAAGATCATAAAGGTCCTTATCCATTGGCTGGCCGGGGTGGATCTTGTTCTTGATGCCGTCGAGACCGGCCATCAGCATCGCGGCAAAGCCGAGATATGGGTTGGCTGTCGGATCAGGGAAGCGGATTTCAACGCGCTTCGACTTCGGCGACGAGCCGAACGGGATACGGCAGGAGGCCGAACGGTTGCGTGCGGAGTAAGCCAGCAGAACCGGAGCTTCGTAACCGGGGACCAGACGCTTGTAGGAGTTGGTCGACGGGTTGGTGAAGGCGTTGATTGCCTTGGCATGCTTGATGATGCCACCGATGAAGAACAGGCAGTTTTCAGACAAACCGGCATATTCATTACCAGCGAAGGTTGGCTTGCCTTCCTTCCAGATCGACATGTGCACATGCATGCCCGAACCATTGTCGCCGAAAATCGGCTTTGGCATGAAGGTTGCGGTCTTGCCATAGGCGTTGGCAACCTGATGCACGACGTACTTGTAGATCAGCATTTTGTCAGCGTTGCGGGTGAGGGCGTCGAATTTGATGCCCAGTTCGTGCTGTGCAGCCGCCACTTCATGGTGATGCTTTTCAACGCGAACGCCCATTTCGGTAAGAACCGTGAGCATTTCCGAACGCATGTCCTGGCAGGAATCGATAGGAGGAACCGGGAAATAGCCACCCTTGACGCGCGGACGGTGACCGAGGTTGCCGGTCTCATAATCGGTGTCGTCGTTGGACGGCAATTCTGTTGAATCGAGCTTGAAGCCTGTGTTGTAAGGATCAGCCTTGTACTTGACGTCGTCAAAGACAAAGAATTCAGCTTCTGGACCAACGAAAATGGTGTCGCCGATGCCTTCAGCCTTCATATAGGCTTCGGCCTTTTTGGCAGTGCCGCGCGGATCGCGGTTATAGGCTTCGCCGGAGACCGGATCGAGAATGTCGCAGAGAATGACCATGGTCGACTGCGCAAAGAACGGGTCCATATGAACCGTGTCAGTGTCAGGCATGAGAACCATGTCGGATTCATTGATGGCTTTCCAGCCGGCAATGGAGGAGCCGTCGAACATGACGCCATCGGCGAACATGTCTTCGTCAACTTCGGCAACGTCCATCGTCACATGCTGCAGCTTGCCCTTCGGATCAGTAAAGCGAAGGTCAAGGAACTTTACATCATTGTCCTTGATCTGTTTGAGAATGTCTTTTGCGGTCGTCATGTCAGTTTTCCTTGTTCAGCGACGATGATAGCGGATGGGCTGGCGGGTACAGCGCCGGCAAAATGGGATAGCAGGTCAGATTGCGTCGATACCGGACTCGCCGGTACGGATACGCACGACTTCTTCGATATTGGAAACGAATATCTTGCCGTCGCCAATACGACCTGTTTGAGCGGCCTTGCGGATCGCCTCGATGGCAGCTTCGACGGACTCGTCGCCCAGAACGATCTCGACTTTCACCTTTGGCAGAAAATCGACGACATATTCAGCGCCGCGATACAGCTCCGTATGACCTTTCTGACGTCCGAAGCCCTTGGCTTCAGTCACGGTAATGCCCTGAAGCCCCACTTCCTGCAGTGCCTCTTTCACCTCATCCAGCTTGAATGGTTTGATGATGGCTTCAATTTTCTTCATCAGAGAATAAACTCCCTATGTATGGCAGGCGGACCTCTTGCCCGCTTGCCCAACAAAAAGCAGGAAGCATGCCAAGTCGACCCCTAAAGTGAATTAATTCGAGGAATGTGATTTTACCCATGCTGACGCAGGGAGTTTTTCGAACTCCCTGCCATTGTCCCGGCAAAAAAAGAAATGCCCCACACTCATCGTGATTAAAAAATAATCACTTTGCCTACTATTAAGGCTGTTTTGTTTGTTAAGTGGAGGTGTCTGGGTCAGAGCCGGTCCTTGAGTGCCTGTGCTGCCTGCGGAGCGCGCACTTTGCCTTCATGAATGAAGTAGACAAAAACATCTCTGGGCTTTTTCTCGGGTTTGCTCGCTGGCCCTGCCAGCGGTAGATCATCCGGTGCATCACCTTTAGCCCAGAGTTTGGCCCGTTCTGCCCACTGATCAAGCTCCTCAGCGGGGTAGGCGGTTTCCACCGCATCATCGCCCTTCTGCAAGCGCGCATAGACGAAATCCGCCGTCACATCGGCAATTTCAGGATAATCGAAATGATGGGCATAGACAACAGCGACATTCTTTTTGCGCAAAAGCGCAATGAAATCGGGATCGATAAAGGAGGGGTGGCGTACCTCGACCGTATGGCGCAGTGGAATACCACCTTCCTTCTCAGGCAGAAGATCAAGAAATGCGCCAAAATCCTCGGCATCGAATTTTTTGGTGGGTGCAAATTGCCAGAGCAGTGGGCCTAATCGGTCGGCGAGTTCGGCAATGCCGGATTTAATGAAACGTTCCATGGATTCGCCGGCTTCCGCCAGCACGCGGCGGTTGGTGACAAAACGATTGCCCTTGACCGAGAAAATGAACCCGTTGGGAACCGAACTTGCCCATTTGGCAAAGGTTTCCGGCTTTTGCGTGCCGTAATAGGTGCTGTTGATCTCGATAGTGCTCAAATGCTGACCGGCATATTCAWGCTCTTTGGTCTTCGATAGTCCCTTGGGATAGAAGGTGCCGCGCCATGGCTCGAAAATCCAGCCGCCAATCCCTGTTCTGATTGTCCCGCTTGTGGTCATGATGGTTGCCTCCCGTCAATCCGTCTTTGTTCCAGCCCATAAACAAAACCCGCCGTCTCCGGCGGGTTTGTCAGCTATTCCGCCGCAGCCTGCGCCCTGTTACCGGGACGTCGTTGCAGCAATTCCTTCAAGAATTTGCCCGTGTAGGAGCGGGGCTCATCCACAATCTCTTCGGGTCGTCCGACCGCAACAATCTCACCGCCGCCATCACCACCTTCCGGTCCAAGATCAATGACCCAGTCGGCTGTCTTGATGACTTCCAGATTGTGCTCGATAACCACGACCGTATTGCCTTGGTCCACAAGCTCATGCAGCACTTCAAGAAGTTTTGCTACATCATGGAAATGCAAGCCGGTTGTCGGCTCGTCAAGGATGTAGAGCGTGCGCCCCGTTGCCTTGCGCGACAGTTCCTTGGCAAGCTTGATGCGCTGTGCCTCACCACCCGACAGGGTATTGGCCTGCTGGCCGACGTGAATATAGCCAAGCCCCACCTTTGCCAGTGTCTGCAACTTGTCACGCACGGCGGGAACAGCGGCAAAGAACTCGGCGCCTTCCTCAACAGTCATATCGAGCACATCGGCAATGGATTTGCCTTTAAACAGCACTTCCAATGTTTCGCGGTTATACCGTTTGCCGTGGCAGACATCACAGGTGACATAGACATCGGGCAGAAAGTGCATCTCGATCTTGATCACGCCGTCGCCCTGACAGGCCTCACAGCGCCCGCCCTTGACGTTGAACGAGAAGCGCCCCGGCTGATAGCCGCGTGCCTTGGCTTCCGGCAGACCGGCAAACCAGTCACGGATCGGCGTGAACGCACCCGTATAGGTTGCAGGATTGGAGCGCGGTGTGCGGCCAATCGGCGACTGGTCGATATCGATGACCTTGTCGAGGAATTCCAGACCATCAATCCGGTCATGTTCCGCCGGTTGTTCGCGCGAACCCATAATGCGACGCGAGGCTGATTTGAACAGGGTCTCGATCAGGAATGTCGACTTGCCACCACCGGACACACCCGTTACAGCGGTAAAGGTGCCAAGCGGAATTTCCGCGGAAACGTTTTTCAGATTATTGCCGCGCGCGCCGACGATCTTGATGCGCTTTTTGTTCAGCTTGCGCCGCTCCGCAGGTACGGCCACCTCAATCGCACCGGACAGATACTTGCCTGTCAGTGATTTCGGGCTTGCCATAATATCGGCAGGCGTGCCCGCCGCGATGATCTCGCCGCCGTGAATACCGGCAGCTGGACCAATATCAACCACATAATCGGCGGTCAGGATCGCATCTTCGTCATGTTCGACGACGATGACCGTATTGCCGAGATCGCGCAAATGGCGCAGCGTCTTCAAAAGCTGCTCATTATCGCGCTGATGCAGACCGATGGATGGTTCGTCGAGAACATACAGCACGCCAGTGAGGCCGGAACCGATCTGCGATGCCAGACGAATGCGCTGGCTCTCACCCCCGGATAGCGTGCCGGAGTTGCGCGACAGTGCCAGATAATCGAGGCCTACATCATTGAGGAAACGCAAACGCTCGCGAATTTCCTTGAGGATACGCGCAGCAATTTCCGTCTGCTTGTCGTTGAAGCTTTTATCGATATCGCTGAACCAGGCGTCGGCATGGCGGATCGACTTTTCGGTAATCTGACCAATGTGCAACCCGCCGATCTTGACGGCCAGCGCTTCCGGTTTCAGGCGATAACCGCCGCAGGCCGGGCAGGGTGTGCCGGACATGAAGCGCTCAATCTCTTCACGCGACCAAGCCGAATCTGTTTCCTTCCAGCGCCGTTCCAGATTGGGAATGACGCCTTCGAAAGGCTTTGTTGTCTTGTAGGAACGCAGGCCGTCATCATAGGAGAAATGAACTTCGCGGCTGCCGGTGCCGTAAAGGATGGCGTTCTGTGCCTCTTCATTGATATCGCGCCAGCGGTCAGCGAGTTTGAAGCCGTAGCTGCCGCCCAATGCTTCCAATGTCTGGTTGTAATAGGGAGAGCTCGACTTCGACCAAGGTGCAATAGCGCCACCCTTTAAAGTAAGGCTTCCATCCGGGACGATCAGACTGGGATCAATTGCCTTCTGGGTGCCAAGGCCATCGCAGGTCGGACATGCACCAAACGGATTGTTGAACGAGAACAGGCGCGGCTCAATTTCGGCAATGGTGAAACCCGAAACCGGACAGGCAAACTTTTCCGAGAACATCAGACGCTCATGTGTCTCGTTCTTGGATTTATTGGCGGATTCACCAGATGTTTCATCAGATGGAAGCGGCTTGTCGGCAAATTCCGCCAGAGCAATGCCATCGGCAAGCTTCAGCGCTGTTTCGAGACTGTCGGCCAGACGAGCCGAAATATCCGAACGCACGACAACGCGGTCGACCACCACATCAATGTCATGCTTGTATTTCTTGTCCAGCGCCGGAACATCGGCAATTTCGTAGAATATGCCGTCAACTTTTACGCGCTGGAAGCCGCGCTTCTGCAGATCGGCCAATTCCTTGCGGTATTCGCCTTTGCGACCGCGGACAATTGGCGCGAGAATAAACAGCCGCGTGCCCTCATCCTGCGCCAGAACGCGGTCAACCATCTGGCTGACGGTCTGGCTTTCAATTGGCAGGCCCGTTGCGGGTGAATAGGGAATGCCGACACGCGCATAGAGCAGACGCAGATAATCGTAGATTTCCGTGACAGTGCCAACGGTGGAGCGCGGATTACGGCTCGTCGTCTTCTGTTCAATGGAAATGGCCGGCGAAAGTCCGTCAATCTGATCGACATCGGGCTTTTGCATCATCTCCAGAAACTGCCGGGCATAGGCCGACAGACTCTCGACATAACGCCGTTGGCCTTCCGCATAGATCGTATCAAATGCGAGGGACGATTTGCCCGAACCGGACAGGCCCGTCATGACAATAAGCTTGTCGCGCGGCAGGTCGAGGTCGACATTCTTCAAATTGTGTTCGCGGGCACCACGAATGGATATAAATTTCTGATCGCTCATGACTGTCACGCCGTTATGGGGGGAGGAACTGGCTCGCTGGCCGGAGTCTTTCCCTTATTTAGAAAGTTTCCTGCAAATTACGAGGCTGTACCTGAGTTGGAATCACCATAGCCATGTTGACATCCATAGAGCAAGTGATAGAACAAAAAAAGAACAAATATTGCAGGCAAGGTGAAATCAGCGCAAAACCTGTTGGTTCCGCGTCTGATAAACCAGACAAGCGCAGGAAAGTTGCACCGGTGAAACGGCACGAGGGCAAGGCTCCTGACAGATTTGTCAGGAGAATGTCAGTTGCCAGTTCATCCAGCCATGCGTTTCACGGCAGTTGGATGCGGAATTTGAGCAGTATTTTGTGGATATAGCCAGACAGTTACCCGCCGGGTGCGCGGCTTCTGTATGATGGCGCAAAATCGAAAAGCTAATTTTGTGGAGTATTTTTATGGCCGGCAGTGTCAACAAGGTGATTTTGGTAGGCAATCTGGGCAAGGACCCGGAAGTTCGGAAAATGGGTTCAGGTGATCCTGTTGTCAGTTTCAGCCTTGCCACGTCAGAAAGCTGGCGCGACAAGAACAGCGGCGAACGCAAGGAAAAAACCGAATGGCATAATATCGTTATTTTCAACGATAATCTGACCAAGGTTGCCGAGCAGTATCTGAAAAAAGGCATGAAGGTCTATATTGAAGGCTCCTTGCAGACCCGCAAGTGGCAGGACCAGACCGGCAATGAGCGCTACACGACGGAAATCGTTCTGCAGAAATTCCGCGGCGAATTGCAGATGCTCGATTCACGCGGTGAGGGTGCCGGTTCCGGCGGCGGGCGTTCTTTTGATAATTCGAGCCGTGGCCAGGTTTCCGATAATGGCGATTATGGTTCCGATTTCGGCCGTTCCAGCGCGTCCTCATCAAGCAATAGCGGCGGCGGCAACAATGCAGGCGGTAATTTCTCGCGTGATCTCGATGACGAGATTCCGTTCTGATCCAGTTTTGTAATCAGTTGCCGGTTATTGCCTGATCATGCTTGATTTTGGTGTTTATGCCGGATTGTTCGCGGCCGCTTTTGCGGCCGCAACCATTTTACCCATGCAATCGGAAGCGCTGCTTGCGGGGTTACTTCTTAGCCATTCCTATCCGGCATCCGCTTTGATTGCCGTTGCAAGCGTGGGCAATGTGCTTGGTTCCATGGTCAACTGGCTGCTTGGGTGTGGGATTGAACAGTTTCGCAACAGAAAATGGTTCCCGGCAAGCGAGGCGCAACTGGACCGTGCCACGCGCTGGTATCAGCGCTATGGCAAGTGGACGCTGCTTTTGAGCTGGGTGCCGATCATTGGCGATCCGCTGACAGTGATTGCGGGCGTCTTGCGCGAACCAATATGGAGTTTTGTCCTGCTGGTCGCGATTGCCAAGACGGTGCGTTATCTCGTTGTGTTTGCGCTCGTATCAGGTTGGTAGGCTCATGGATGCATTTTTGCACCCTTGGTGATCTTGTCGACAATCTTCTTTTCCGCCCGCAGCGCAATGCCGACAACTTTGGCATCATCAGGCGCAAACCGGGCAAATGTCGCCCGATTGAGCTGGTCATAGCCGGTTGCAAACATTTCCTCGACGTAGAGACAGGATTTGACCTCGCGCTCCAGTGAGCGGCGATGGATTGCCGACAGGGTGACCTGATCTGCCGTCAGTATGATAATGGGCTGGATGGGCAGAGCGTGATAATGATTGCCAGCACGATCTATATAGGGCTCACCGATCAAACCAGAGGTTTGCGCAACAAGGCCACCGGTCAGGAATGAGGACACGTTGAGTTTCTGCCACGTCGCTAAATCATCGCGCACAACAATTGCAATTTTCGTATCAAACACCAAATCTAGGTCTCCAGTCATGGGTCGGGAATGCGGATGCCGGAAAATCTAAGAGAGGAAGCGCTGCGCGGTCTTGGACGTTTGTGCGAACGTCCGGTGCGCGATGCGATTCTGTCGGCGCCGTCCAATCCGGGCCTTGAACGTATGGAAGCGCGCTTTACCGGCGATGCGTTTGAGCCGCACCGGCATGATACCTATGCCATTGGCGTGACGCTGCATGGCGTGCAGACCTTTCAATATCGGGGTGAAAAGCGGCAAAGCCTTCCCGGCAATATTCTGGTTTTGCACCCCGATGAAGTGCATGATGGCGGTGCTGGCACGGATGATGGCCTGCGTTACCGGATTATCTATCTCGAACCCGCGCTGGCAATAGAGGCACTTGGCGGCAATCGAGGGTCATTGCCTTTTATCAGCGATCCGGTCTTTGCCGATGCGCCGCTTGTTCAGGCCATTTCAATGGCTTTCAACAATCTGGACGAGGAAATGGATGAGCTGCTGGCTGATGATATCGTCGCGCAGTTGGCGCAGGGATTGTCCCGGCATGCCGGGCAGCCACTGAAGCCGATGGGCAACCCAGCAGTGAGGCAGGCGGGGATGGCACGTGACTATCTGGCTGACAATGCCTTGCGCGTGGTGCGTTCACAGGAGCTGGAAACGGTCAGCGGTCTTGATCGTTACGCGTTATCGCGGCACTTTCGGACGCTCTATGCCACCAGTCCGCACCGGTTCCTGTTGATGCGCCGCCTTCAGCGGGCAAAGGATTTGATGAAAATTGGTGTGCCGCTGGCGGAAATTGCAGCGGAAACGGGTTTTTCCGATCAAAGTCATCTCAACCGGCAGTTCAAGAAAGCTTTTGGCATCACACCGGGCCGCTGGGCTGCACTGACGGCGGTAAGCCAGCCGTTTTGACCTTTTCGCTCGGCGTGTTAGATGCTCTAAAGGAACAGGGAGGCTTTTGCTCAAGGAGCCTGATATGACAGATACTGCGAAGCCCTCGAACACCCCGCGCCGGGTGGTCATTGTCGGGGCGGGATTCGGGGGACTGGAAGCGGCCAATTCCTTGCGCAATGCGGATGTCGACGTCACTGTTGTCGATCAGCGCAACCACCACCTTTTCCAGCCTTTGCTTTATCAGGTTGCGACATCGACACTGGCCACATCGGAAATTGCTTGGCCTATCCGGCATCTCCTGCGTAAATACAGCAATATCAAGACATTGCTTGGCACTGTTAAAAGTGTTGATACAAATGCGCGGACCATTTCAACAGCGGATGGCGAGGTTATTCCCTACGACACGCTGGTGCTGGCAACAGGCGCGCGCCATGCCTATTTCGGCCATGATGATTGGGAACCATTTGCCCCCGGTCTCAAGACGCTTGAAGATGCCACCACGATCCGCAGACGTATTCTGACCGCCTTTGAAAAGGCTGAACGCGAGCCTGATCCGAAGCGCCGCGAGGCTTTGCTGACATTCGTGATCATCGGCGCGGGACCGACAGGCGTTGAAGTCGCCGGAACGATTGCTGATCTTGCCCGCGATACGCTGAAAGGTGAGTTCAGGGTCATCGATCCTGCCACGGCAAAGGTGATCCTGATCGAAGGCGGAGACCGGGTGCTCGGCGCTTTCGCGCCTGATCTGTCTGCCTATGCGCAGCGGGCGCTGGAAAAGCTTGGCGTGCAGGTGCATCTGGGCAATCCGGTGATGAAATGTACTGCCGATGGCGTGGAATATGCCGGTAAATTTGTGGGTGCTGCGACCATCATCTGGGCTGCGGGCGTTCAGGCGTCTCCGGCGGCAAAATGGCTCGACGTATCGGCAGACCGGGCAGGGCGTGTTGTGGTCAATGATGATCTGACGGCACCCGGTCATCCGGATATTTTTGTCATCGGCGATACGGCGACCGTCAAGAATGGCGACAAGGGCATGGTTCCCGGTATTGCGCCTGCGGCCAAACAGCAGGGCATTCATGTCGCAAAGACCATCAAGGCAAGATTGGCTGGCGATAATACGCCAAGGCCCTTCCGCTATCGCCATGCGGGTGATCTTGCAACGATCGGCAAGCGCGCGGCAGTTACGGATTTCGGCTTTATCAAGCTTAAGGGGTATGTCGCCTGGTGGTTATGGGGACTGGCGCACATCTACTTTCTGATCGGCGTGCGCAATCGTCTTGCCGTTGCCATGAGTTGGCTGTGGATTTCAGTCAGTGGTGCGCGCAGCGCGCGACTGATCACGCAGAAGGATGCGGCAGAGGAAGATCATCTCAAATAATCAGGTGGTGATGAAGGTCTTGATACCATCCGCCACGAATTGCACCGCCAACGCCGCAAGGATGACGCCCAGAAGGCGTGTGAGGATCGAACGGCCAGTTTCACCCAAAAACCGGTCAACGCGCTCAGCAAGGAAAAATACGAGGTAGGACGCAGCGATACAGATCAGAATGATACCAATCAGCGCAAGGCGCGATACCGGCTCGGACAAGGTGCCGGCAAGCAGGATTGTTGCCGAGATAGCGCCGGGACCGGCAATCAGCGGAATGGCCAGCGGAAAAGCAGCGATATTGCGGATATGATCCTTGGTGATGGCAATCGTGGCGCTCTTCTCGTGACGCTCCTGTCGCTTCTCAAAGATCATTTCGAACGCGATCCAGAACAGGAGCAGGCCACCAGCAATACGGAAGGCACCGATGGTGATGCCAAACAGCGCCAATATCTGCGCACCGGCGACAGCGAAAATCGTCAGGACGATGAAAGCAGTGATGCTGGCGCGCAAGGCGACCTGACCACGCTCCTTGCGATTCATGCCCCGTGTCAACGCCAGAAAGAGCGGCGCCAGTCCCGGTGGATCGATCGTCACCATCAAGGTGACGAGCGCATTGAGCAGGGTGTCATAAAGCGCCACGATTTTGCTTTTCTTCTCTGATTGAAGCTGATGAACAGTACCGGATTCGCGGTGAAGCGTCGATAAAGTTGAGATTTTGCAACCAAGTTTTTCACTGATTGAAATGAACTGTTGTATCCTATTGAAAACAAAGGGTTTTCAACTGTGCATTGCGGTGCCGTTGGTTGGCTTTTGCGTTCAAAAGCCGCTATAAGATGAAGATTGATTCTATACGAAAGATGAGTGCCTCGTGTCTGAACTAACCCCACCATCCGGCCCAGAAGACGATAAACCAGGCGGAAATTTCGGTATCGAGCCGATTTCCATTATCGAGGAGATGCAAAGCTCCTATCTCTCCTATGCCATGAGCGTGATTGTCAGCCGTGCATTGCCTGACGTGCGTGACGGTTTGAAGCCGGTGCATCGGCGTATCCTGCATGCGATGAACGAAATGGGTCTGTCCTGGAACAGGTCCTATCGTAAGTCTGCCGGTGTCGTCGGTGAAGTCATGGGTAAATTCCACCCGCATGGCGATGCTTCGATCTATGATGCGCTGGTTCGCATGGCGCAGGACTGGTCGCTGCGCGATCCGCTTGTTGATGGGCAGGGCAATTTTGGTTCCATCGATGGCGATTCTCCCGCCGCGATGCGTTACACCGAGTGCCGTCTTGAGAAGGTTACGGAGTCACTCCTTGAAGATATTGACAAGGAAACCGTCGATTTTCAGGACAATTACGATGGCCGTGAGCAGGAGCCGGTGGTTCTTCCTGCGCGCTTTCCGAACCTTCTGGTCAATGGCTCCGGCGGTATCGCCGTTGGTATGGCCACCAACATTCCTCCGCACAATCTTGCTGAAGTCATCAATGGCTGTATTGCCCTGATCGACAATCCGGCGATTGACCTGCCGGAACTGATGGAAATCATTCCCGGACCGGATTTCCCGACAGGCGGTATCGTTCTTGGCCGTTCGGGTATCCATTCGGCCTATAGTACCGGTCGTGGTTCGATCCTGATGCGCGGCAAGGTTGCTGTCGAGAGCATGCGCGGCGACCGCGAAGCCATTATCATCACCGAGGTGCCTTATCAGGTTAACAAGGCGACGATGATCGAAAAGATGGCCGATCTCGTGCGCGAAAAGCGTATTGAGGGCATTTCGGACATTCGCGATGAGTCTGATCGTGACGGTTACCGCGTTGTCGTGGAACTGAAGCGTGATGCGGTTGCTGACGTTATCATCAATCAGCTTTATCGCTTCACGCCGCTGCAATCGTCATTTGGTGCCAATATGGTGGCACTCAATGGCGGCAAGCCCGGCCTTCTGAACCTGATGGATATTTTGCGCGCGTTTGTTGCCTTCCGTGAGGAAGTGGTCAGTCGCCGCACAAAGTTCCTGCTGCGCAAGGCGCGTGACCGCGCGCATGTCTTGGTTGGTCTGGCGATTGCCGTTGCCAATATTGACGAAATCATTGCGCTGATCCGTCGGGCTCCGGACCCAGCGACGGCGCGTGACCAGTTGATGGAGCGTCGCTGGCCAGCCAATGATGTGGCTCCGCTGATCACGCTGATTGCTGATCCGCGGCACACGCTCAATGATGACAATACCTACAATCTGTCGGAAGAGCAGGCTCGCGCCATTCTTGACCTGCGTCTGCAGCGTCTGACGGCGCTTGGACGCGATGAAATCGCCGACGAGCTCAATAAGATCGGCGTCGAGATCAAGGATTATCTCGAAATTCTGGCGTCGCGCCTGCGCATCATGACCATCGTCAAGGACGAACTTGCCGCTATTCGCGACGAATTCGGCACACCACGCCGCACGGAATTGACCGATGGCGGTGCTGATATGGACGATGAAGACCTGATCGCCCGCGAAGATATGGTCGTGACTGTCAGCCATGCGGGTTATATCAAGCGCGTTCCACTGACGACCTATCGCGCACAGCGTCGTGGCGGCAAGGGCCGTTCGGGCGTGACCATGAAGGACGAGGATTTCGTCACAAGGTTGTTTGTGGCCAATACCCACACGCCGATGCTGTTCTTCTCCTCGCGCGGTATTGTTTATAAGGAAAAGGTCTGGCGTCTGCCGATTGGCACACCGCAATCACGCGGCAAGGCGCTGATCAACATGCTACCGCTCGAACAGGGCGAACGCATCACCACGATCATGCCATTGCCCGAGGATGAGGCAAGCTGGGCAAATCTCGATGTGATGTTTGCAACGACGCGCGGCACCGTGCGCCGGAACAAGCTTTCTGATTTCGTTCAGGTCAATCGCAATGGCAAGATCGCCATGAAGCTCGAAGAAGAGGGCGATGAAATCCTCGGCGTCGATACATGCGATGAATTTGACGATGTGCTTCTGACAGCAGCCGGGGGCCAGTGTATCCGCTTCCCGGTTACCGATGTGCGCGTCTTTGCTGGCCGCAATTCCATCGGCGTGCGTGGCATCACATTGGCGCCCGGCGATACGATCATTTCGATGGCTATTCTTGGTCATGTCGAAGCGACGCCTGCCGAACGGACAGCTTATCTGAAGCAGGCCGCTGCAGAGCGGCGTGCACAGGGCGCAGATGATGTCGAGGAAATCGCATTGGTCGGCGAAGAGGCTACGGATGTGACGGATCTCGGTCCGGAACGTTACGCCGAGCTGCGTGATCGCGAACAAACGGTTCTGACCGTCAGCGAATTTGGCTATGGCAAGCGCTCTTCGTCCTACGAGTTCCGCGTTTCAGGGCGTGGCGGCAAGGGCATCCGCGCAACGGATACGTCGAAGACTGATGAAATCGGCAAGCTGGTATCGCTGTTCCCGGTCGAAGCTTCGGATCAGATACTGCTTGTTTCTGATCGTGGTCAGCTGATCCGTGTGCCGGTCAACGGTATTCGCCTCGCGGGTCGCTCCACGAAGGGCGTGACGATCTTCAATACTGCAGATGGTGAGAAGGTTGTTTCGGTCGAGCGGATTTCAGAAACCGACAGCGAAGACGAAGAACTGGAAGCAGTTGCGCCTATCGACGGTGAGGCAGATACATCAGCCCCAGAGAGCGGTTCTGACGAAAGTTAGAACCGCTGGCGGTCGATGCGACCGTTCATAGGATAAATACCGAAGCGGGATGTCTTTACTTTGGCTTCCCGCTTTTTGTTTTCTTCGATCATCATGACGACGGCGGAAACCATCATCGCGATCATCATGCCAACGCTAAGAAGAATAAACATTTCTGGTCCCTTCAATCTTCAGCTTTCTTATGGTTAACAACGCCCTAAGAGCCAAAAGGTTTCATTTTCAGAGTTCTTTATAGTTAACGGCAACTGAATGCTTGCTGATTGCCTCGTTCATCTTCCGTTCATTTAAGAATGAAAGGGCAATGTTTGCGGCCATTGAAAGCTGCGGGCAAAACGGTTAGGAGACGGTATGACAATCGCAATTTACGCCGGATCATTTGACCCGATCACCAATGGCCATATGGATGTCCTGAAGGGCTCGTTGCGCCTTGCCGACAAGGTTTTCGTGGCCATCGGCATTCATCCGGGCAAGGCGCCGTTGTTTTCCTTTGCCGAGCGTATGGACCTCATCAACCGCGTTGCGGCGGATGTTTTCGGCAAGGATAGTCAGCGGCTCGAAGTGATTTCTTTTGACGGATTGGTGATTGACGCAGCCCGTAAACATGGTGCTTCACTATTGGTGCGGGGCCTGCGTGACGGTACCGATCTTGATTATGAAATGCAGATGGCTGGCATGAACGGCCAGATGGCGCCGGAACTGCAAACTGTATTCCTTCCGGCCGATCCTTCGGTTCGCACCATTACTGCCACATTGGTCCGCCAGATTGCGGCCATGGGCGGTGATATCAGGCACTTTGCTCCTGCTCTTGTCGCCGAGGCGCTCAGGGCCAAATTCAAATAGGGCTCTCTTTTTAACCCGATCCTTTGGAGACTTTCATGTCCGTATTTCGCACTGCGCTTCTTGTGGCGGCCGTTTCTTCCCTGTCTTTCGCATCGCTGAGCCCAAGCTGGGCCGATGACCAGAATACAATGGTGATCAAGTTGAAGGACGGCGATGTAAAGATCGAACTGCGCCCTGACCTTGCACCCAAGCATGTCGAGCAGATCAAGGCACTCGCCAAGGAAGGTGCCTATAACAGTGTCGTGTTCCACCGGGTCATTCCGGGTTTCATGGCCCAGACTGGCGATGTGCAGTATGGCAATACCGAGAAGGGCTACAATCAGGCGGCGGCTGGAACCGGTGGTTCGAAGCGTCCTGACCTGCCTGCGGAATTCTCGAAGGAGCCCTTCGTGCGCGGCACTGTTGGCATGGCACGGTCATCCAACCCCAATTCGGCCAATTCGCAGTTCTTTATCATGTTCGACAATGGTTCGTTCCTCAACGGCCAGTATACGGTTGTCGGCAAGGTGACGAACGGCATGGAAAACGTCGACAAGATCAAAAAAGGCAATGAAGCGCAGAACGGCGCTGTCGATAGCCCGGACAAGATGATCAAGGTCACTGTCGGTCCGGCAAAATAACACACATAAAACAGGAGATGCCTGATATGGCTTACAAAGATCCAGAAAACACGATTTTGCTCGAAACGACCAAGGGCAATGTTGTCATTGAACTCTATCCTGACCTCGCCCCCGGCCATGTCGAGCGCATCAAGGAACTGGCACGCGAAGGCGCCTATGATGGCGTTGTGTTCCAC
>NZ_JBFRDN010000041.1:0-33100 GCF_052113785.1 Phyllobacterium sp. TAF24
GCTCAGCGCTGCTCTCAATGTCGATACAATTACGGATTTCTCCGAGGCCGACGATACAATATGGCTGGACCCGGCAATATTTGCAGGGCTTTCGCCCGGTGGGCCACTCTCGGCAGATGCTTTCCGCATCGGTGCGTCGGCCTTGGATGCCTCCGACCGCATCCTGTATGACAGCAGCAACGGATCACTCTCATACGACAGTGATGGTACCGGCAGTGCCGCTGCCATTCGCTTTGCCAATGTGTCCAGCGGACTGGCCATGACGAGTGCGGATTTCCGCGTCGCGGCCTAAGCAGATAGAAGAGCCCCGGCGCAAGCCGGGGCTCTTCATACGCGTTCTAAGGCAATGCTGGATAGTCGGTGTAGCCTTTTGCACCACCGCCATAAAAGGTGGCGTTATCTGGCTTGTTAAGATCCGCACGTTCCCGCAGGCGTTTAACGAGATCGGGGTTGGCGAGAAGCAGCTTTCCAAAGGCAACAAGATCAGCCTCACCCTTTGCAATAACCGTTTCAGCCAGGGCCGGATCGTAAGCATTATTGACCATCCAGGCTGCATGCCCTCCAGCATCCCTGTACGCGGCGCGGAGAGCGATATAATCGAAGGGTTTATCGCCCTGCTGGAAATCCCGTGGGCCGCCTGTAGCACCTTCGATGATGTGGACGTAAGCAAGTTTGTAGGCGGCAAGCTTTTCCACCACATAGGTGAAGAGTGGCTGAGGTTCCGGGTCCGATGAATCATTGGCTGGTGTTACCGGCGATATCCGAATGCCCGTGCGTCCCGCACCAATTTCTTTTGTGATGACGTCAAGCACTTCGAACAGGAAGCGTGCGCGATTTTCGATGGACCCACCATAGGCATCAGTGCGGTGATTGCTGCCGGATCGCAAGAACTGATCAAGAAGATATCCGTTAGCGGCATGAAGTTCCACACCGTCAAAACCCGCATCAACAGCCGCTCTGGCCGCTTTCCGAYAGTCTTCAACAATCCCCGGAAGCTCGGCGAGATCAAGCGCGCGCGGCTGCGAGGTTTCGGCAAAGGTTCCGCTGCCATCCGCATTGATCAGAAATGTCTTGGATTTCGCTGTAATTGCAGAAGGCGCAACAGGCGCCGCGCCATCGGGCTGAAGAGTATTGTGGGAAATACGGCCCACATGCCACATCTGGACGACGATCTTACCGCCAGCTGCATGCACTGCATCCGTCACCTTTTTCCAGCCTGCCAGCTGATCAGGTGCATAAAGGCCCGGAACATCGGCGTAACCCTGTCCCTGATGACTGATTGCCGTTGCCTCGGTGATCAACAACCCAGCTGTTGCACGCTGGGAATAATAAGTTGCAGCAAGCGCGGTTGGCACGGCATTGGGCGATCGGTTACGCGTGAGCGGAGCCATAACAACACGATTGGCGAGTTCAATATCACCAACTTTGATAGGATCAAAAAGAGTAGGCATGGAAGACCTTTCATTTCAGGGCGAAACTTCTGGGAGGAGCTTTGTCACCGGCGCCCTGACCGATGCAACAAGATCAGATGGAGGCATGCTGGCTAGATTATCTCGGTCATATCGCGCAGGAAGGACGCGATCGTGTCTTCGTTGCGCTTGTAATAGACCCATTGTCCAACGCGCCGGATTGTAACCAGTTCCGCCCGCTGCAAGACAGCAAGGTGCGCAGACACCGCCGACTGGGACAGACCACAGCGTGAGAACTGGCTGGCACACACGCCCAGCTCAAGAGGGTGTTCCTGACTGGAGAAATAATGCTCAGGATTCTTCAACCAGTGCACAATCTGCAGTCGGACCGGATGGGCAAGAGCTTTAAGGATCTCATCGTTTTTCATTCCTGATAGATATGAATGAATCGCGATAAGGCAATATATATATCGTTAATACACGATATAGTGATGGACCGCTTATTCTATTCGTAGGTCCGGTAAATCACCACGTCAGCTTGTGAACGATGCAGAAGCAGAACAGCTTCTGACATTTCAGGTTGGACTGATCGCCAGATGTTCAAACAATCGAGCCACGGCCTCAGCACCCGGATCAATATGTCCCTCGAGTTGCTTGGCATTGATATAGACCGCGCGCCCCGCTTTGGCACGAACGAGTGTCGCCGTTAGATTGGCCCCTGCCCGCGCCGCATGGGCGCCAGATTGCAAACTTGCTCCAAGGGCATCCAGCGCAGGAGCAAGGGCATCCACCATAGTCCGGTCGCCAAGGTGTGCCCCACCAATTTCCTGCATGCGGAGCAATCCGGCTTTCAGTGCTTCATGCATGGGTAAACCGTTTGATGCACCGTCACCCGCCGCTGTGAAGAAAATGGCAAGAAGAACACCCGATGAGCCACCCATCGTTTGGCTAAGTTCCAGACCAATCGCGCGCAACAGTTGCGCATGATCCGATAGTGGTAAACGATCAACCGCTTTGACCAGCGCCCTTGCCGCACCCGCCAGCGTGGAACCGGTATCTCCGTCGCCAGACTTGGCATCCAAGGCATTCAGATCATGCTCTGCAGAAATGAGCACATTGCAGCAACTGATGAGCAATTCCCGCGTCTCTTTATGATCGGATGGAAGCGGGGCCAATGGCATCAGGCCATCCGGCAGTGCCGCAATAGCAATTGGCTTAACCCGCGAAAGACCCGGCCATGCGGTTAACGATACCAGTTCAGCCAATGCCTCGAGATCTGACTTATCCGCAGGAAAAACGGAAACAGAAAAACCGTGCATGTCGAGAGAGGTCATCATGGCTGCCGGGCCAACAACATGTGAAATGTTCTTGCCAATTGATGAATTGACCAGTTCATGAACCAGTACCGACATTTCAAGGACAGAGGTACCACCGAGATTATTGATGAGAGCAACATGTGGTGCGTCGTCCATACGGGCCGCAAGCTTGCTGGCAACTGCGCCCATCGCCGTTTTGGCGTCGGTGTAATCTATCTGCTCTACGCCCGCTTCGCCGTGTATGCCCAAACCGAGTTCCGCCATTCCCGCAGGGATACGGTCCTCTTTGGGTGATCCGGGAACTGTGCAGGTATCAAGCGACATGCCTATGCTTTTTATACCGGAAATGACCCTCTTGGCCGCATGCGTGATGGCCTCCAAAGTTGCACCGCTTTCTGCCATCGCACCGGCAATCTTGTGCACAAACAGCGTACCGGCTATTCCGCGCGGCTGCGGCAAGTCTGGCAGCGCAATATCGTCATTGACGATCACCATGTTCACCTTCAGCCCGAAGCTGCGCGCGCGTTCTGCCGCAAGGCCGAAATTGAGCCGGTCGCCGGTGTAATTCTTGACGATAAGAAGACAACCTGCCGATCCCGTCACTGCCAATATGCCAGCCAGAACCGCATCCGCACTCGGGGACGCAAATACATCACCGCAGACTGCGGCCGTTAACATGCCAGCTCCGACAAAGCCTGCGTGAGCGGGCTCATGACCAGAACCTCCACCCGAAACCAAGGCGACCCTGGATTTGTCCCAGTCGCTGCGAATGACAACGCGAATATGCGGAAAGCCATCAAGGCGGGTAAGTTTACCCTGCGAGGTTGCCAAAATGCCATCAATCGCTTGTGTGACGACATCTTCTCTCTTGTTGATAAACTGTGCCATTGAAACTCCCTTAAGCGAGGCGCACATCGCCAGCATCCATCGTACAATTTCGTCCTATATCGGTTATATCCCTTAAAGGCTCTCGTCCGGATTTTCCACGGAGCTTGCGGTCCGGTAACGAAATACCAAGGAAGCCCTGTCAGTTTGATAACAACGCGATTCGGCGCTCGCGAATATTATCAAAACGACTTTGACCTAGCTCGACCACCACCGGGCTCAAAAGGGCAGGATCCATATGGCCACGAGAAAGCGCAGCACCCGTTCATCGTCACGTTCACCGAAGCGGTCATCCTCACGATCTTCGTCGCGCACGTCTTCCACCGGTTCATTATTGGCTCTGGCAGTGATCGTTGGAGTTGGCGCTTTGAGCATCTGGGTAGCGACGCAGCCCAAAAAATCGCAAACAACATTCTCCAGCCTATTCGAGCGTATAGCTACACGTACTGGACAATCGACAGTTGCAAAGCCTGAGACAACAGGAAAACAGCCTGCAAAAAGCGACGCTCAACAAGAAAACAGTCGTGCACTCACGTTGGTTGCTCCTGTGCCACGACCTTCCGTCGCTGTGGGCGTGCAGCCCGTAACGACAAAGCCCGTACAGCGGGCAGAACTGCAGCCACTGCAGCCGGAGCAACGTCCACATCTGTCCATCGGCCCTGCAGAAAAGGCAGTCATCCAGACGCCACGCGGCATCAATATGCCCAACATGATGCCATCAGTCGTTTATGCCCGCGAAAGGCTGACCTTGCGGAGCAAGGCATGGGATAAGTCCGCCCCTGCGGGCACTGTCGAAAAGGGACGCGAAATGCGCTCTTATAGCAAGACCGGCAAGTGGCATCGTATTGTGGTTCCCGCCACCGATATGATCGGTTGGGTGCATGAAGATATGCTGATCACCGTAAAATCCCACGCTGGCATTTCAAATATGGCAACAGGCGCGATATTTGCCACGCCCAAATCGGCGCCCGTGCAGGCGGTCTATCCACCCCGCCCGGTAGGCCCACAGTAAGAGCCCGGATCGTCGCTGCCTTTGCCACGTTTGATTGACTCTGCAACTCTATGGGTTTGTTTATTTCAGTGCCGATTTGCGACACTCACGCGGAGTACTCGCGAAGCGGCGGCGAAACATCCGGCTGAAATGCGACGAGTCGGAGAAGCCGCATTCAATCGCAATAGTGGTGAATGATTTATCGGTATTTTCAATCAGTTGACGCGCCAGCGACAATCGCATGTCTATGAAGGCCGCCTGCGGAGATGTCCCGAGTACCCGTTTAAAATGCCGTTCGAGGCGGCGCTTGCTGATGCCCAGATGCGTGGCAATCTGGCTAACAGAGATCGGCGCATCCAAGCTTTGCTGTAGCAACAAAAGTGCTTTCCTTACAAAGGGATCGCTGGTGTTGAAATCAAGTGCAGGACTTGGCTGCGGCGATTCTTCCACCTCAGCCTCGTTGATCATCATGATGTGCAAGCTTTTGGTGGCAGGCGCCTTGCCGATATGCTTTTCCACCAGGAATGCGGCCAAATGCGCGGCACTTGCACCGCCGGGGCAGGTAAGTCGGTCACGGTCGACAATGAATATCTGGTTGGACACCGGTCGGAGACCGTCAAATTGCTCCAGGAAATCGGCGTGGTGAAACCAGCTGACGCAACAACGATAACCATCCATCAGCCCGGCATGATGTAGAATGAAGGCACCGGTACAGACGCCGATGAGCGGTACTTTTGCCGCCGCAGCCCGTTGAAGATATCGCAAATATTCTGAATTTAGATTGGGAATCTCGTCAATCAGCCCGCCTATCACTGCGATGTAGTCAAACTTGCCGGGATCACCGAGCCGCTCATTCGGTTCGACCATCACACCGCTGCTCGAAGCTACCGGGTGCATCGTGTTGGACAATACACTCCACGCGCAACGGATTGGCCGGCTGCGATCTCCTTCGTCGGCCGCCAGCCGCAAAACGTCTATGAAATTGGCAAAAGCATTTAGCGTGAAGTGCCGCGCTAAAATGAAACCAACCGACAGTTGCAAAGCCTCACCATTGGGGCGGCCCGGCCCTGTTATCCAGCGCTCACGCATGAATACCCTTCCTTCAAGCCAAGTGTCGCATACATAACATGTAATTGACGCATCCATTCTGTTCGAGCGCGCCAGATCCAGCAATAGATTTCAGGAGACAATTTTCGAGCGCCCTCAGAACTACTGGATTTGCCCCATGATACTTACCTATGCTGCATTCATATCGCTCGGACTAATCTGGGGTTCCAATTTCATCTATATGAAATGGGCTGCCGCCCTTATCAGCCCTGAACAGATCGTCCTTCTGCGAGTATTTTTCGGCTTTCTGCCGCTGGCATTCACGGCTTGGCATAAAGGTATGATCGATCGCAGCCAGTTGCGCCATCTGCCGCATTTCTTCGTCATGTCTGTTGCGGCAACTGCTTTTTACTACTTTGCGATTGTGAAAGGTACACAGTTGCTCCCCTCGGGCATCGCTGGCGTGCTGGGTGGGTCGATAGCCTTGTTCACTTCGATCTCCTCGCTCTTGTTTCTGCAAACTGAGAAATTCAACAGATTAATGGCGATAGGAGTCGTTTTAGGCTTTGTCGGCATTGTTCTGATTACAAGACCCTGGGAGGGAGAAAACAACCCCGTCAACCTGGTAGGTGTTATATGGATGCTGTCAGGTGCGATCGTCCTTGGATTGTCGTATGTTTACGTCCGCCGCTTTCTGTCACCACTCAGCTTGCGGCCTCTGGCGCTTGTCACCTGGCAAATGGGGTTGGCCTTGATTATCCTTCTCCCGCTGACTGATTTCTCCGGGATCGGGCGAATACTAGAGAATTCTCATGCGGCTATCGGCCTTGTGGTTGGACTTGGCGTTCTAGGAACCGGAACTGCCTTTTTGCTTTACTATTTTTTACTGGAAAAACTCGGTGCTATTGCCTCGTCAGGCTCGACCTATATCACACCGGTTGTCGCGTTGCTCATCGGCTGGATCGCCGGTGAGAAAGTGGGCTGGCTGGAATTGGCAGCTGTTATCCTCATTCTCACCGGCATCGCGATGTTGCAGATTGGACGACAACAAGCGGCTCACCAGATACCACCATCTCATAAACCGTGAGAGACATCTGGCACTGGTCGCAACTCAGGCATGAGCCATTGCAGAACTATATTACCGTCTGCGGGAGGGCCCGACTACGGATTCAACTGATCGTCCGACAGCCAGGATGTGCTGGTCCTGATTCTGAATTCCAGCGATCATAAGTCCAACCGGTGCGTTTCCAGCCTCATGGCATGGAACCGACAAGGCGCAACCGTCGAAGATGTTAACTGCGGATGGATTGCGCAGCATGCGTCCATTGATCCGGTAATAGGCCTCGTCGTCCTTGATGACTTCAGCGATGGGCGGCGCGATATCTGGCGTCGTCGGCATCAGCATGGCATCATAACCCGCAGCAGCAGCATTAACGTTGCGTATGAACTGGCGCCTCAGTGTTTGCAGATCAACATAATCGGCGGCCAGTATGATTTCACCAGTCTTGATCCGCGCAAGAACGCGAGGGTCGTACTTGTCTGCTCCGTCCTTCAGGAATTTGCGATGCCAGGCATAGGCTTCCGAGGCCGTTATCATTCCTTTGGGATTGATTGTGGGCGTCATCTCAAATTCAGCCATCGGCAGCTCGACGATTTTTGCGCCTGCGGCTGACAATTTCGATAGCGCTGCATGAAAAGCATTTGCCACTTCAGGCGAAAGGTCATTCTGAAAATAAACCTGCGGCACAGCAAACCGCAAATTTTTCAAAGCCAGACTTTTGGGGGCTGCCAGTTTTTGATCCGCGATGACGCTGTCCAGCAGGATGCAATCTTCTACGGTCCATCCAATTGGACCTGCGGAGTCAAAAGACGTTGAAAGCGGCATGACGCCATCGAGTGTTACCCGCCGCTGTGTCGGCTTGAAGCCGACAAGGCCATTGAGAGCAGCGGGGATGCGCAGTGATCCACCTGTATCCGTACCAATCGCACCTGCCGCCATTCCGTCCGTTACGGAAATGGCGCCCCCTGACGTCGAACCCCCGGGAATGCGTCCGGTTGCACGATCGAAGACATTTTTGGGAGTGCCGTAATGTGGATTGATGCCAAGACCTGTGTAGGCAAATTCGACCGTATTGGTACGGCCAATTATAATAGCCCCCGCCTCTCTCAAACGCTGGACAACAACGGAATCCTTCGTCGCAGCAGGCTGACCAATCAACACCGTTGATCCGCCAAGTGTCGTTTCTCCAGCTTCGTCAAACAAATCCTTCACGGATATGGGGATACCGGCAAGAACTGGCAGCTTGTGACCTTGCTTGCGCTTTGCATCGATTGCGTCAGCCGCGAGCTTCGCCTTCTCGGCATGAACCTTGATGAATGAAGGCTTGCCTTCACCGTTAGGGTCATTGATCGCGGCCAACGCTTCGTCAACCAATTGCCGGCTTGTGATTTTGCCCTCTGAAAGGCTGCGTGAAAGGTCCGTAATCGATCGATCGTGCATGGAGTTTCCTGATGTAGAAGCATTGTGCGCGAGCGCATGGGGAAGGAAAGAATTGACGCCAGCCATGGCTGCGCCAATAGCACTTGCCTGAAGGATCGCGCGCCGTTCTTTATCCATCATGTGCCCCTCGTGTTGGTGGTGGGAGTATAAGCTCGGCCAATTGTTTCAGCTTATTGGGTAGGGGAGAAGAGAGCTAGGCAGGAACCTCTCACAATATCGTCTTCAAGCGACCATAGGCAAGACGTGCGCATTGTATGTGTGCCTGATTGTCCGCTTCAACACGGGATCATTCAGTTCCATTTCGAACCGATCTGATGACCTTATTCCCCCGATCGCTGCCAAGGTGCCGCAGAACATCGCTGTTCCGGACGCCAGGGGTGCGTTTTCGGTATGACGGCGGATCAATTCCCCGGGATTCAACAGCGATGCCACGCTACCTTCCTGATAGAGAACGCGTTCACCAGAAACCGTAATCCATGATCGAAGCTGTAATTCGTCCCAGTGCTTTTCCACCTCTTCAAATCGCCACAACGCGCGTGCCACAGGCTTGGTACAAAGTTGTTTCGAGACTGCGACGGAATAAGTTTCCACCTTGCGATCCGTATGGTCTGATCCAAGACCAACGAAGAGTTCTCCGTCCAACGACAAAATCATGATCTCTGCCTCCCCCGAACTTTCAGGCCCGAGGACCTCAACTTCAGAGGCGGTCGTCAACTGATCTGCCGCGACCCGATAATAGAGTGGCACGGTGCTAGGCCGGGGAACACCCAGCACCGCGAGTTCTTCGATATGGTGCTCGACGGCCGCAAGATTGCGGCCCGCCCAGCCCGCAATGACGAGAGAGTTGATCGGAGCACGCAACTCTTGGCCGTCAGGTAGTACAAAGGAAAGGACATTCATGACAAAGCTCCTGTTTATTGGATCATCCGGTTGAAAGGGCAATTAGTCTTCCAGTGGCCTGTGTGCTGTTTCACGGGCAAACAACAGGGCAAGACCCGTTACGCACAAAGCGCCGGCCACGTAGAGAGAGATTGCGACGGTGTGGTTATAATTTTGGAACAATGCCGCGATGATCAAAGGCGCAAAACCACCACCGACAATCCCCGCAAATGTATAGGCGAGGGATGAACCACTGTAGCGAACTCTGGTCGGAAATTGCTCAATCACGAAGGAGGCCTGTGGCCCGTACATGGCGGCATGTAGAAGTAATCCGACAACGACAGCTAAAACGATCATCAGCGGTTGCGCCGTGTCGAGAAGCATAAAAAACACAAACGCCCAAACAATAGCACCAGCAGTACCAAGACCATAAACCGTGCGCCGTCCCCAACGGTCTGACAAGGCTCCAAAGAAAGGCACGGCTATGGCGTTACAGGCAGTGCCAATGAGCACAGCAACGAGGGCCATTGAGCGCGGCAGATGCAATACGGTCGTAACGTAAGTCAGCGTAAAGACGACGATCAAACCATACAGGACATCAGACCCGATACGGGACCCGCCGGCAAGAAGCAGACGACGCCAGTGAAGACTCAGGACTTCCTTGATAGGTGCTTTTGCTTTGGCCGCTGACTCCTCTAGGCTCTTAAACATTGGGGACTCACCTACCCCACTCCTCACCCAAAGACCGAACGTGACCAGAGCAAGGCTGACGATGAAAGGAATGCGCCAGCCCCAGGCCAGGAATGCCTCGTCAGACATCGTCGCAGTAATCGCTGCAATCAAACCTGTGCCAAGCAATGTCCCAAATGACGGACCTACCTGAGTCCATGATGCATTGAGCCCCCGCCGATCTTGCCTGCCATGCTCCACCGAGAGCAGAACAGCCCCTGCCCATTCGCCGCCGAGAGCGACGCCCTGCAGGAAGCGCAGTGCAACCAGAAGCAGCGGCGCGAGTGCTCCAATTGATGCATAGGTTGGAAGCAGGYCCATCAAAGCGGTTGTCAGGCCCATTGCGATCAATGTTGCCACCAGTACCGCACGGCGGCCCAGCTTATCGCCAAGATGACCAAATATAATGCCGCCCAAGGGCCTCGACACATAGCCAACTGCATAGGTCGAAAAGGCGAGGATGGTTCCGGCCAACGGATCGAAATTGGGAAAGAACAGGTGGCTGAATACCAGCGCCGCCATGGTGTTATAAATGGTGAAATCATACCACTCAAGCGTGGTACCCACCATGCTGGCTGTGGCCAGCCGTTTGGTTTGATTTTGGGAATGAGCGGGTGCTTGGATGTGGTCGACAGTGCTTACAGTTTGCATGAATAACCCCTCTATTGTTTTTCTTTTAGGTAAGATTGTTCGTCGGATGGCACGCCCTTGCGATAGCCGTGCGAAACATTTCAGTTTCAATCCTTCTTGCTTGACCCAAAGCCAAAGTGAGCGGTTTAAGCAGCGACGGTCTGCATGTTGCTCAAATGTGACGACAAGTCGGATGCCTGCAGTCGCCACAGCAACTCAAGGAACGCCGTTTGCAAGGATGTGCCAGGTGAGATGAAATTGCTCGCCTTGGCGGCAGCTTCGCGAACCGCGTTTTCGCTGCTGGCCTCAATCAACAGGATGGGATCGAGAACACGTCCATCTCTCGCTTCATTGGGCAATGGCGTGGATTTGGTCGTGTCCGGAATAAGAAGCGACGTTGAAATAACACCCGGCAGCTCCTGAACAATTGCCCCTGCCCCACGAAGCGCCACGGTTTCCATTTCAGTTGGCAACCGATCAAGCCGCAGAACCGCCAGATGTGCTCCGGTTCCAAATCCGGTCTCGGCAGTCACAGAACAGACGCGGCGCATCGGATTAATCATCCGGCCCAGATTGGTTACAGACCATGGGGTCTGACGTGTGAAGGCTTTCTCGTAGGCGGGGCTGGCGAAAACATCGAGGGACGTTGTTCTGTAGAGACCAAGGTAACGGCGACCCGCACCAATGATCTGATACCGTGTGCCGGAACTGAAACCCGGAATGCGCACACGTTCTTCCACATGCTCCCGGTCATACCATCGATTATAATCATCTTCGCCCGAAGGGTCGACATCAGACCAGACAAACAGCATACCCGACGGTGCTGGAACTGCCTCTTCCTGCGTTGCGGTGTTTGGTCCTGTCATTTGATCAATGCCTCCATAATGATGAGGTAAAGAACAACGAACAAGTGAGTTTGGGTCAAACGCGTTTTTCCGATCACGAGTGATCGATAAAACTGTTTGAAGCCGGGCAATCAATTTTCGGCTTCCACAAACCATCTTTCAAAGCAAAGAAAACGACTAAGCTTATGAATTATATATGCTTCTATCTGCTTTCCTCGGGTCCGGGGATAGCGAAGTCAGGGCCTACACTGAGCGCATACTGCGCAGCCTCCTGCCGCGCCATGGCGCCGATGACCTCGACTGTCTGACTACTCGGGTCTGTCATAAGACTGGCCATAAGATGCAGTTGAACCATGCGGGTGGCGCATGGGATAACAACCAATCGTCCTGCAGACAGTTCGTCACGGAAAGGCGCCAAAGGCACAAGTGCCGCACCGAAACCTGCACTCACCAAACGCGATATTGCAGCAAGTGAGCTTACGCAATGCACGCGTTTGGGTTGAATCCCGGCATCCCGGCAAGCCTGCAAAAGTGCGTCGTGAGGCTGCGATCCCCGTGACATTGTTATGGCTGGCCGTTGGACAAATCGTGCAATAGGCAATGGACTTCCGTCGCCCCAATCGTCATCGGGCCTGCCGATCCACGCCATCGGCATCGTTCCCATCCGCTGGTTGAGAATTCCGTCACCCAGAATGGCATTGGTCTGCAAGGCAATATCAAGCTGCCCTCGCCGCAACTGTTCGTGCAGCCGGATCGTCGGCTCCGCAGTCAGTTCGATTTCCAGTTCCCCATGCGCCTGACGTACACGCTCCAGAAATGGGATGAGCCAAGTGTAGAGAATGGTTTCGACAGCACCAATGCGTACGGTACCGGTTAGCTTGGCACCGGGCGCCAATGCCCCATTCATCTCACGGGAGAGATCCAAGATGCGCTCCGCATAGTCGAGCAACATGCGTCCTGCGGTTGTAATGCGAACTTCGCGCACTTCGCGGTCGAACAGGCGTTTTCCGAACTCACTTTCGAGTGAGGCGATACGGCTGGAAATGGCGCTTTGTGTCATATTGAGCCGGTCAGCCGCACTACGGAAACTGCCCAGTCGCGCCACCCACACGAATGCTTCCAGAAATCGCGTGTTCATACAGATAGTCTCCAATTGGGGTAGCTAAGCCCTGGTAGAAAAAGACGCGGCACACCTCACATCAGTAAAGCGAGACGACCAACGGACTGCCAACAGGTTTCGCTCAATCACCTCTGTTCAATGCGCCTGAGTACGGATTCAAGAGCGAGTGTCAGAGCCTTTGTTCCACCATTGTCGATAAATTCAGTGAACACCTGCTCGTTGAGACCGCCCTTTGTCGAAAACTCAGACGCCATTTCCTCGAATGATTGCGCCTGCGATGCGCCCGTTACATGGGACAGTCCGCCAAACAGCTGTCTTAAATAGCTGCTCGCCTGATCATAGGACATTCCTTCCGCTTCAAGCCAACGGGCGCTTGTTTCCAACAACCCAAAATACGTGGCCATCAGCGCACTCGCTGCCCCAAAAAGATTGTACTGCTTGAGGTCTTTTGCTTGAACTGCAACGCCAAGCGGGGAAAACAGGTCAGCGATCAGGTCGTTGGGCGGATAGATTGCCGTCGCGCCCTGTAACTCAGCCACGAATGGCAGCGGGATTGTCCGGGTAATCGTGACTGGTACCTTGATCCAGCTGGCGAGTGTCTCGATTTGGACGGCAGCAATAAAGCTCACGACCTGCATATGTTCGCGAAATCTAAGCTCGGCTATCACTTCTTCGGCAATTTGCGGTCTTATTGCAAGAAACACGATATCAGCGCTGTCGATCACATCCTGATTGTCCATTCCCACGCGCACGAGGGGAAATTTCGCTGCCAGCCGGGATGCGATGTGCGCACTGCGCGGCGAAACCACGACAGCACTGATATCCGATCTTGATTTCATCAAGCCAGTGATAACTGCCTCGGTGATCGCACCAGATCCTACAAAACCTAACTTCATCATTCCCCGCAGTGTTGACGTATCCCATCTATCATAATGCAATCCAGTCGCCGAGCTTTGCAAACGCTTTGAAACAGGTGGGCAGATGCCAACTCAACCGGTCAAGCCAGCGCGAATATACTTCGCCATTTCGGATACGGGGGACGTTACACTGCCTTTCGCTATATGCAGACCGATAGAAAACTGGGGCAGATCAGGAAGGCCGTCATCGGCGGTCAATATGCGAAGATCCACCGGAACCGTACTGGTCAACAATGCTGTGATAGCAAGGTCAGCCCGCACCATGGCCATGGTCGCCTCAATATTACCGTTCTCGAAGACTGTTCTCCACGGTCGCGCCTGATGCCCGAGTGCAGAAAGAACCGCGGGGCGGAACGCACAGGTTTCAGCGACCATCGATACAGGCAGGGGTGTCTTCAAATGCGCTCCGCCATTTCTGGCACCGATCCAGACAAGCTGCTCCACACGCGAGTATTCAGCCTGATCTGAATCGACTTCCTCTTCGAGAAGGACAAGATCGACCTCCCGCCTGTCCAGCGCAGTCGTTAATTCAGGTGAAGACGCGCACATCAAAGACACTTCGACGAGCGGATAAGCTTCGGCATAAGCTTTCAGAACCGGCACGGTGATGACGCTGACGAGATCATAGGGCAAACCAAGTCTGACTTTGCCCTGCAGAGCATCCGCTGTCATCTCCGACCAGATATCATCATTAAGCGCCAGAATACGCCGTGCCTTGGTAAGCAGTCGTTCGCCCGGGGGTGTCAGTCGAAGACCACGGCGATTCCGTTCAAAAAGGGGCGATCCGAGCATATCCTCAAATCGCTTGATCTGCTGACTGACGGCACTCTGCGTTAGGTAACGTGCATTTGCAGCGGCCGTCATGCTGCCATGATCAGCAACCGCCATAAATGTTCTGAGAAGGTCGATATCCAGATTTCGCGACATCCCAGCATTATGAACGATAATGCCAGATACCTTCAACATTAATTTTCATGATCTGAAATTCCAGCTTAAGTTCCGCCCTCTCTGGATATCAAAGTTGGGTGCGCTTTTCCAACGGATGCCGGCAGGTTTAGCGCGCCAAACAGAATTAGCCGTCAGAAGGATTGGGCATGATAGAACCGACGCTTGCGCAGGTTACTGAACTGATTGGCCTGATTTATCAGGCTGCCCACAATCCTGAACAATGGAATCCTGCGGTCAAGACGATACGCGAATTTCTGGACAGCCCTAGCATACCAGTCACCAATCACTCCATATACAAGCTGGCAAGCAATGCCTTTTCAGCCAATCCGGGCCACGGCTATTTCCCGAATTACAGCAATGGTCTGGACCAGTCTCAAGCCGCGAGCAATTTTTCTTTTGCCAGAGGCTCCGAGAAACTCTCCTCCGGCAAGAACATCTTTGATATCAGCCAATATAGCCGCCGCGACTTTGGCAAGACGCGGGTAAAATCGCACAATCCCCATGATAGATCATACGATGACCGTACAACTGACAATGCAATGCTGATTGATATAAAGCGTAATGCCAAACCCGACACATGCAACTACAAGGATGTTGAAATTTTTGAGCTGCTGGTTCCGCATTTCGAACGGGCAAGCCTGATTAACAAGCAGATAAAAGTCGCGAACGCTTTGCGTTCTACATTTTCACGTCTGTCTTTCGGCATAATGCTGGTTACTCCAGACCTGCGCATTCTTGAAATCAATGATATTGCCAAAGCTTGGCTCACAACCGACGAGACAGCCTTGACGCTACGAGATGGATTTCTTGCAGCCAAGCCCGATATTCTTCGCCCACTGCGAAAACTTATTGCCGAAGCCTGTGGATACGCCGTGGTTGCCGGGACAACCGGCTCAGAAGGCCGAATCGTATTGGAAAAAAGCTCGGAAACCGGGGCGGGAGCCGACTGTGTTCTGGAAGTTGCGCCAGCGTTCGATGCGTCCTTCCCAACGGGCACTAGGGGATACTGCGCGACTGTCGTCATGAAGAAAATACATATGGCGAATTCAGAAGGTCTGAACGAACATATCCGCGCTGTTTTCAAGCTGACCCCATCCGAAGCCAGATTGGCTTGTCTGATTGCGTCAGGTCTTTCGCTGAAAGACGCAGCAAAGATGACAAACCTGAAGAACTCCACGGCGCGCGCTTATGTGGAGCGGCTGTTTCACAAGACCGGCACGCATCAGCAAAGCCAATTGGTTGCGTTACTCAAGAATACCGCGCCTGCTCTTATCAGGTCCGAGTTGCCGGACTAAGTTTATGAAAGCATCATTGTAGCCGCTTCCGCCTCTGTTGGCGCTGCCGCCTGTGCGCCAATAAACTTGCAGAACAACTCACCCTGAGAGGAAATTTTCAGTTTGGCGTAGATGCGTTTGCGATGAACCTTGATCGTTTCCGGGCTGTTGCCGAGCAAACGAGCAATGGATTTTGTTGAATGTCCTTTCAGCATCAACCGCACGATCTCAGCTTCGCGGGCACTTAATCTCGTGGTGCCAAAGCGGTCAAACACCAGTCCCATATCGGGAGAAGCCTGATTGCCAGGAACATCGAGATTGGGCCAATGTTTGTGGCACAGTGCCGCGATGACGGGCAACAACGCATCCAGTTGCGCAGTCGCCTCTGGAGGACAATGCACGTCGGAGTAGCGTTGCCCGAGAGATAGAGCAATGCTGGTGCCGTTCCCGGCACCAACGAAAATAGTCACTTCATCACGCAGGCCAATCTCAGAATAAAAGATTTTGTAATATTCGGTTGTTTTAAAATCATCAGGCGCACACTCCTCGAGGCTGACGACACGATTGCCGATATCGGACTTGAAGAGTCCATAAAACGGGTCAAGCAAATAGGCGTGGCTTAGATAAGGACCAACTGTGCGCCGCGTCGCTTCGGCATCCAGATTGGAATAGAGCTGACGCGGTGGCAAATCTTGCGAGAACACCGAAATAAAAATACTGTCAAAGTTGAACACGCTCAGACATAGATTGCCAAGCATCTCCGGAAAGCCGCCACTACCGACCGCTGTCACTGCATTGGCTATATAGGTCATCTGGCTGGTCGTGGAATGGTCCATTCGATTACTCCAGTTGATGCTTTCCTGTCGGGCAAGCGCACTCATGCGGGTTCTTGTTGCGTAATACAGTGAATGCCGCCACCGCCAATGGCAATGGAGTCGATCCGCACTTCACGCACACGGCGTTCCGGGAAGAGTGAACGGAAGATGCCGCGCACCAGCGTGTCGGAGGCAACACCGTAAACGGGCATGACCACACCGCCATTGACCAGATAGGAATTGACATAAGAACGGCAGAACTTCGGATGATCGGAAGGCGCTTCGACAGCTTCGGGCACGGTCACGATCCTGATCCGCCGTCCTTTGGCATCCGTCTGACCTTCCATCCCATCAAGGTTCTTCTGGATATAATCATTCCATTCGTTCGGCTCGGTACCGGGGCTTTCCATCAGAACAACACCGGGAGCGACGAAAACGGCAATACCATCAACATGGCCATCAGTTTCGTTTTCCAGAGGATTGCCGGGCAACCAGATTACCTTCTCGCCGCCAAGCATCTCCATCAACTCATTCTCGATTGCCTCCTTGGTCCAACCGGGATTGCGGTTGATATTGGGAAAGCAAGTCTCGGTCGTGATGATTGTCCCCTCGCCGTCAACACTGACGCCGCCGCCCTCAGCGACGAGGTTCGACGTAAATGACTTCACATCGGCTGTGTCGCAAACAATTGCAGAAAACCCGGCGTCCCCATCATGCGGATGATATTTTCCACCCCAGGCATTGAAGCGGAATTGCGTGCCGGCCCGCTGGCCATCCGCATTGCGCAGAAAGCACGGACCAGCATCGCGCGCCCAACTGTCATTAATGTCGGCCTTGATGATATCAATATTGTCGTCAAGCATAGCCCGCGCCCCGGCAAAATCTTCCGGACGAACAGACATTGTCACCGGCTCGAATTCACGGATTGCATGGGCCACCGCCGCATAGTCGCGTCTGGTGGCATCAATATCAGTCCATATCTCTGCGCGGCATGGCCACATCATCCAGGTACGTTTGTGTGCGGCCCATTCGGGGGGCATTTTAAAGCCTGCCTGGCGTGGCGTCTGGTTGGTCACTGGCGCTTCCTTTGAATAGAAATTTCTCATCAATTAAATTGGTCTTGATGCTCTATCTCTAGTTAATCCGAGGATTTTCTGTTATTCAAACGCGAAATTCTCAGCTATTCCATGAGAGATATTCATGCATTCCACCTATCGAAATCTACCTCTCGGTGCATTGGTCGGCTTTGAAGCGGCAGCCAGACTGGAGAGTTTTTCACTGGCGGCAATCGAATTGAATATGACTCAATCGGCGGTGAGCCATCAGATCAAAGCGCTCGAAAATCAGTTGGGACAGTTGCTGTTTCACAGAATTAACCGCAAGGTGGAGCTAACCGATGCCGGGCGGGATTTACGAGGAACCGCAGCTTCAGCGTTGGAAACACTTCGCCTTGGCATTAGACGATTGGATTTCTACACCAAGCCCGGGTCGATCGTGATTATGATGCCCTATGCTTTTGCAACCGGCTGGTACATGCCGCGCGTTGCTTCGCTTGTGCACGACTTGCCTAATATCGAGCCGTGGCTGGTGACCTCGGACTCTGAACCCGATGTCACACACTCGGAGATCGACTTTGCGATTGCACGCGGACGCGGCAGTTGGGATGGACTGGTTGCTATCAGGTTATTCGGCGATGAACTACGGCCAATGTGCTCCCCGGAGTTGCGGCGGCGTTTGCCTGATACCGTTACCCCGCGCACCTTGCAGGACTTCCCATTGCTGCATCACGAGGAGGAAGAGGACTGGCAGAACTGGTTCGTTGCCGCCGGCGTTATAAGGCCCGGCTTCGTCAAAGGGCTCAATTTCTCAGATTCCGGCATGGTGCTGGATGCCGCCGCCCGTGGTCTTGGAATTTGTCTCGGCAGCATGCGTCTTGCAGCCGAGCGGCTTAAGAACGGCGATCTGGTGACTCTTGGCAATGGAGTACCTTCCAGCCGCTCCTACTATCTCCTCGCACACCCCCGTAACCTGAAACGCCCCGGAGTTACCGAATTGTGGGACTGGTTCATAACGCAGGCAGACGCCCCTGACCTCTAGCGCTCGATGATGTTTTGCCCGTCCAGAGTCCGCAGCGCGGTGTACATTTCCGGTCGGCGATCCCGAAACACACCCCAGGCACGGCGATAGGCCTCGATCTCATCCAGATCGAATTTGGCTGTGAGGTAAGTCTCATCGACTTTATTCGTTTCGGCGATCTTTTCCCCAGTATGATCGGCTATAAACGAACTGCCGTAAAACGTCGTCGATGTCTCCCCCTCTGCCTCCGTCCCGATTCTGTTGGATGCAACCAGCGGCACGATATTTGCTGCTGCGTGACCCTGCATGGTCCGCTGCCAATGGCCAGATGAATCAAGCGTTGCGTTTAACGGCTCGCTGCCGATGGCGGTCGGAAAAAGCAGAAGTTCAGCACCCTTCAGGACAAGCGATCTGGCCGTCTCGGGAAACCACTGATCCCAGCAGATGCCGCATCCAATACGCGCAAACTTGGTCTGGATGGCGCGAAAGCCCGTATCACCAGGGCTGAAATAGAACTTTTCCTGATATCCGAGTGCCTGAGGAATATGTGTCTTGCGATAGTTCCACAATAACGCGCCGTCAGCATCAATGATTGCCAGCGAATTATAATAAGCCGCCCCTGACCGTTCAAAGTAGGAAATCGGCAGTACGACCCCAAGCTGCTTCGCCAGGGCGCGAAAATGGGCAACCCCCTGATTATCCGCCAAAGGTCGCGCAAGATCAAAATGATCAAGCCGCTGTTCAAGGCAAAAATACGGGGTCTGAAAAAGCTCCTGAAGCAGGATGATCTGCGCCCCGTCCTCGGCGGCCAGCCGAACAAGGTCTTCGGCCCGTTGGATGTTATCATCGATATCGTCACTGCATGCCATCTGGGTCGCAGCAACCATCAGTTTTCGCATCTGTCTCTCCTTTAACGATTAACGTGCTGCCATGAAATCTTTGATTGCATCTGCTATCGCCGCAACGATCATATCGCACTGCGCGCGATCAATGATCAGCGGCGGTGATACAATGATGCGACTGCCGACCGGGCGCACAATGACGCCGCGTTCAATGCATCCCATGAAAATGCGCTCGGCTGCGTTTTCAGATGACGGAAGTGGGGCTTTGGTTGCCTTATCGGTAACCAGATCGATCCCCAACATCAGACCGCGACCGCGCACGTCCCCGACAATGTCCAAATCCAGAAGCTTCTTCGCAGCTTCCTGCAGATGAGCGCCCGTGTTCGCTGCATTCGCAAGCAGTCCCTCACGCTCCATGATCTCGATGTTCTTCAGCGCCGCAGCACAGGCAACCGGGTGGCCAAAATAGGTCAGCCCCATGGAGAACACCCCGCCCTCACACTGCGGACGGCTGATCACGTCGTAAATCTCATCAGAGATCAGCGTGGCCCCAAGCGGAATGTAACCCGAGGTGATCCCCTTGGCGCATACGATGATGTCAGGCTGATAGTTATAGACCGATGCGGAGGCGAACCACTCGCCCAGACGGCCAAACGCCGTGACGACCTCATCAGCGATGTAGAGAACCTCGTAGCGATCGCAAACCCCACGCATTCGCGCGTGATATCCCACGGGCGCCACAAGAACCCCGCCCGCCCCCATAATGGGCTCCGCGATAAACGCGGCTACGTTGTTGGGACCAAGCTGTAAAATCCTGTTTTCGAACTCRTTGACAAGGAAGTCGCAATAGGCCTCGTCTGTCATACCTGATGGTTTGGCATAAAGATCAGCGGCGGAAACATGATGGATGAAATCCTCACCAACCTGATTGAAACCATACTTCGTTCCATGAATACCGGTCAGACTGGCCGCAATATATGTACCGCCGTGATACCCATTGTTGCGCGAGATGATCTTGCGCTTGAAGGGCATCCCCTTCATGGCAAAATAGTATTGCGCAATGCGCACGGCCATCTCGTTGGCCGTCGAGCCGCCACAGGAATAATAGACATGATTGAGTGAGCCCGGAGCAAGTTCCGCCAACCGCGCTCCAAGTTCAGCCGCCGGTATGTTTGAGGATGCACCAAAGGGATTGTAATACTGCATATCGAGAATCTGGCGCGACACGGCATCGGCCATTTCCGCCCGCCCGTGGCCAATGTTTACGCACCAGAGCCCGGCAATACCATCAAGGAATTTACGACCTTGAGTATCGGTCACATACATTCCCTGCGCTTTTTCGATGATCTGGCTACCGCTTTCGGCAAAGGTGGAAAAGTCGGTATAGGGATGCAGAACATGATCCCGGTCTTTCTCCCACGACGTTCTGTCATTGGAGCGGCTAAGGTTTGATACAGCAGTCATTTTTTTCTCCAGAAGTCGGGGCCAATATGACCCCGGAGAGTGGGTCAGATCAGTTCAGCAGCTTGGTCCAGACGCGATCATAAAGTTTGGTCGAGGCCGGGCTGCAATTCGGAATGAACTCTGGCGCTGGCGTGCCCGCCGGAGGCGCTAACTCCGGCGCAGTTGCCAGTTTCGGGTCCACAAATTTTTCGGAACCCTTGATGCCATTGGAATAGCGGGCATAGGTACTGACCATCGCCGCATTTTCCGGGTTCATCATGAAGTTGATGAATGTCTTTGCATTCTCAATATCCGGTGCGCCTTTGGGGACGGCCAGATTATCCATCCAACCGGTGAACCCTTCCTTGGGATAGACATAGACAAGCGACGGCTTTTCATCTCTCGCACGCATGGCATAACCATTCCACGCCATTGAAGCGACGGCTTCACCGGAAACCAGCGGTTCCTTGAACTCCGAATTATAGCTTTTCACCCACTGCTTTTGTGTCTCAAGCAGCTCAAGCACCTTCTTCATGTCTTCAGGGTTTTCGTTACAACGCGGCAGGTTCAGATAACGAAGCGCAATGTTGATCACTTCGTTGACGTCGCGCATCATGTTGATCCTGCCCTTGACCTCAGCAGGAGGATTGAACAGCACGCCCAGAGTGTTGATATCGCCTTTGACAACCGCGCTGTCGACCATGAAGCTCGTCGATCCCCACGCCCACGGCGCAGAATAGTGACGTCCGTTATCCCAATATACATTCCGCCAGCGTTCATCGACATTGACGTAATTCGGCATCGCATTGACGTCGATCTTTTCGAGCATGTTCTCGCCGATCATCAGCTGTATGTTTGGGTCACCAGCCACAACAATGTCATAGCCACCTGCCCCAGCGCGAAGCTTGGCGAGCATAGTCTCCATGGAGTCGAACGTGTCGACATGGACCTTGACGTCGAATGCTTTTTCGAATTTGGCCACCAGATCCGGCGGTGTGTATTCACCATAGGTGTAGATGAACAAATCTCCGGCTGCGAACGCTGGCGAGGCCCATGCGATTGCTGCCGTTGTGAGTAAAATGGAATTCAATTTCATGGCATTTGTTCTCCCTTTTTATGAAGCTCATGAATTCTTGCTGGAGCGCCCAAGGACACCCGCGATTGCCAAAAGCACGATCGAACCGACAAGCATCATCGTGGAAATGGCGTTCACCTCGGGCGTAATGCCCAGCCGCAACATGCCGTAAATATGCAGCGGTAGAGTGGTTGAGCCGGGCCCAGCAACCAGCGCGGTGATGATGAAATCATCAAGCGAGATAATGAAGGCCAGCAACCAGCCAGACACGAGACCTGGCGCAAGAAGTGGCAATGTTATGCGCCAGAACGCCCGGATTGGGGACGCGTAGAGATCGGCGGCCGCAGCGTTGAGCGTTGCATCCATGCCTTCCAACCGAGCCCGTATCGGCAGGTAGGCAAACGGAATACAGAAGACGATATGGGCGATGAGAATTGTACTGAACCCAAGGCGGACACCTAACGATACAAAGAACACGAGAGATGCGACTGCTGTTACAATTTCAGGCACCATCAGCGGAAATGTCAGTGTGGCATAGGCAAGCGTCTCACCTTTAAACCGTCTGTTGACGGTGGCCATTGCAGCGCCGAGCGCAAGCACCGTCGAAACCGATGCGGCTATGGTCGCGATGGTGAGCGAATTCATGGCGGCAGCCTTGATGCCGCTATTGCCGAATACTGTGATGTACCAACGGAATGAAAATCCACTCCACTGGCTCACCGAGCGTCCATCGTTGAAGGAATAGACACAGAGAAAAAGGATCGGCAAATAGAGGAAAAGAACGCCAGCAACCGCAATTGAACCAAAGCCGGAAAATGCGCGGATGTCTTTCATACGAGCGTTAGCCATCGCTTAGTACCCCGTATTCTTGCGCGCGGAGCGCCGCGCCATCCAGATCAGTACAATCAGGGTGACTGTAAGCAGGATCATTGAAAGTGCAGCGCCGAAGGGCCAATTGTGAGCGCCCTGAAACTGCGTCCCGATCAGATTGCCGATCATCAGCGTCTTGCCGCCGCCGAGAATATCGGGCGCGAGATAAGAGCCAATCGATGGAATGAAAACGAGCAGACTTCCGGCGATCAAACCGGGGCGCATCACTGGCAAAACAATTTTAAAGAAGGCCACCCGGCGCGAGGCATAAAGATCGTAAGCGGCTTCCAGCAATCGGAAATCAAATCGCTCAAATGCCGAATAGAGCGGCAGAACCATGAAAGGCAAAAAGCTGTAGACCAGCCCCAAGCCTATGGCAAAATTGTTATAGCTTAGCGGCAACGGACTGGTTGTGAGCCCGGTCATCATGATAACCTTGTTGAGCGGACCGTCGTCTCGCAGAATGAAAAGCAGCGCAATCGTCCGGATCAAAAGGTTCACCCAATAGGGCACCGTAATCAGAAAGATCCATATCGGCTTCGTGCGCTCGGATCGTGTGGCGATGAAATAAGCCGTCGGCACGCTGATCATGAGGCAGAGGACAGTGCAGATTGCCGCCTGAAACACCGACCGCCACAGGATCACCAGATAATCGGCCGAGAATTGAAGACTTCCGTCCACGAAATCCCGTTCGAACAGGATTTGAAGATATCCCTCAACCGAGAAATTCCAGACTACTCCGCCGTAGCGAGCGGGCTCGAGAAACGAATAGACAAACACAATCGCGACCGGGGCAATCATGAATATGGCGATGACGCCGACTGCAGGCAGCAAAAGACCAGTAAAAGCCAGTCGCTTTGAAACACGAAATGGGGATCGCAACTCGGCTTGTGCTGTCATGTTGTCAGCACCTTTGGTGCATTTGGCTCAAATCCCAAAAACACGCTGTCCCCCGGCGCAAAATCCTGAAGGCCACGCMGCCCTCCGCGCGGCGAACGCACGGTCAATGTTTGCTCACCCGCACGCAGATGATACTCGACTGCATTGCCAAGATAGGTACGATCAAAAATAACAGCCGGACCAAGACCACACTGCCCGCGCACCGCTGAAAGCGCTATACGCTCAGGGCGTATGGAGAGCGTCACTTCTTGACCGACCTGCAGAATCTCACTGCAATTCAGATTCACAGAGCCAAGGCCCGCAAGTCGAAACTCGACCGATACACCCTCGATGCGGTTGACCGTTGCGCAGAGCAAATTGGACTCACCAATGAAATCAGCCACAAAGCGGCTTTGTGGCTGTTCGTAGATTTCCTCCGGAGTACCGACCTGTTGGAGGCGGCCATCACTGAGCACCGCTACGCGATCACTCATTGCAAGAGCCTCTTCCTGATCGTGGGTCACGAAAATGAAAGTGATCCCGGTTTCACGCTGAAGTGCTTTCAGCTCCAACCGCATTTTCTGCCGCAGTTTCAAATCAAGCGCGGAAAGCGGTTCATCAAGCAGCAGCAATTTAGGTTGTGGCGCCAAGGCACGGGCCAATGCAACGCGCTGACGCTGACCACCCGAGAGATGATCCGGCTTACGATCCGCATAATCAGTCATACTTACCAGGGCCAGCATCCTATCAACGACGCTGGTAACCTCGGATTTTGGCCGACCAAGCATTTCCAGCCCAAAAGCAATATTGCGCCGCACGGTCATATGAGGGAACAGGGCATATTGCTGGAAAACGGTGTTCACCGGCCTAGCCTCGGGCGGCAACAGACTCACATCCTGACCAAAGATCCGGCACGTTCCCTCGGTCATGGCTTCAAAGCCGCCAAGGATGCGCAGAAGTGTTGTTTTCCCACACCCTGATGGCCCCAACAGAGTGAAGAACTCATTGGAGCGAATTGTCAGGTTGATATTTTTCAGTGCCTGAAAAGCGTGTGGTGTTGATGGATTGTAGACTTTCTGAAGGTCCGTTACCTCGGCTGCAATCTGAGTTGCAGGTGCGGTCTCACCGCTGCTTCGCTCTACACGTACCTGTTCATCCGACCCCAGCACCGTATTACGACGGAAAGCGGTTATTACCATCAGGAACATACCTCCTCGAAGTAGACGCCTTCCCCATTATTATTGATGGCGTCATGAGTAGTATGCGACCGACCTCACTGCGACGTGAGTCACCCAGTTGGGGTATGCCGTCCTGTCCCTCATATAATCGAGCAAGTTGGGTCCGGTATCCTCCCATGCGAACCGATACCGAAACCCGATTTCAGCCAAAACGAACGAAAGCGACGTATCAGAACTTACGCAGGTTGTTGCTGTGTCGTGCAGTGAATGCCACCGCCCCCAGCCGCAATCGCATCAATGTTCAACTGAACGATCTCACGGTTGGGCAAGGCATCTTTCAATGCATCACGGCAGTAACGATCAGCCTTTGCATCACCAAATTCGGGCACGATGACTGCGCCGTTGCACAGATAGAAATTGATGTAACCCGCAGCGAACTCCTTGTTCTCATATTGAGAGCGCACGTTGCCTGGTCCCGGTATGACAATGATCTTGAGCTTCTGCCCAGTGCCATCAGTGGCATCCTTGAGGATTTCGAGATGCCGTTTGGTGACCGCGTGATCATAGGAGGACGGATCATTATCAAGTCCGGCAACAACCACACCGGGACTGATGAAACGGGCGTAGAAATCCGTATGACCATCCGTAATGTCTTTACCTTTAATCCCCGGCAACCAGATGATCTTCTTGAGTCCCAGAAGGCGGCTCAGTTCAGCCTCACACTGTTCCTTGCTGACATCAGGATTACGGTTCTTGTTCAGCACACAGCTCTCCGTGATAATGGCTGTTCCCTTACCATCCACTTCGATACCGCCACCTTCCAGGATGAGCTTGGTGCGCAGCGTTTCCACGTTCGCCTTGCCTGTGACGAACTCCGCCACTTCAGCGTCGCCGTCATGTTCCTGCTTGTTGCCCCAGCCGTTAAAGTTGAAATCAACGCCAGCCAGTTTGCCTGCGCTGTTCTTGACGAACACCGGGCCAGTGTCGCGCATCCACAAATCATCAATCTCGTGCACGAACAATTTAACCGCAGAACCACACAGGCGCTCCGCTGTTTCATGGTCCTCTTCGCGCACGAGCATATTCACTTGCTCATGGGCAGAAATGGCTTTTGCAATCAACGCCAGATTGTTCTGTGCGCCGCGCATGAGTTTCTTGCCCCAGACGTCTTCACTGGGCCCAAATGCCATCCATGTCGCCGTATGCGGATCACCCTCATCAGGCATGTGCCAATCACTATCAGCGGCGAATGCCATCGTTGCGCTCCTACCAATTGCACTGGCAAGCATGATACCAGATGTTGCTTTGAGAATATTGCGGCGGGTTATCATGAGTGACCTCGATTTACGTGTACTGAGAATTGGAATGAATCGGACTTATGCCGATCTAATTGTCCACAAATGCGGGAGCTGCTATCGTCAATACTGACCGATGGCTGTTGTTTGGCAACACGATCTAATCTTTCTTCTGATAGCATATCGCGATACGTATTGCCTATCGGGCTTCCGCTATTGACTGAGCTCCGGCTCAGCTTCTGTATTAATGCGATAAAAGCGCGTTGGCTTTGGTATAAACATCCAGTCAACATCGTGCGAACAATTTCCTGCTAGATACAGCTGGTGGCGCAATGTTGTTAGTACCCCAAACGCGTTACTGCCGTTTTCGACAATCGCCATCACCTGCACATGAACTGGCCCAGAAGATTATCTCGCGTGAAGTGTCGGAATTTCGTTTAGCCATTCGTCTTCAAGACAGACAAGCAATGGAGAACAGCGATGACTATCACAATAACCGCGTTCGAACGCTCGCCCGATAGGGGCCAAGGTCTGGCGCGTGACATGCGTGTCCGCTGGGCCCTTGAGGAAGTGGGCCAGCCTTATGACGTCCGTCTTGTTTCATTCAAGGCGATGAAAGAGCCCGCGCATCTGGCACTGCATCCGTTCGGGCAGATTCCAACCTATGAAGAAGGCGATCTTGCTCTGTTCGAGTCTGGAGCAATCGTGTTCCATATCGCGCAGCGCTATCCGGGCCTCTTGCCTGATGATACCAATGGCCAGGCACGCGCAATCGCTTGGATGTTTGCTGCTGTTGGCACGGTGGAGGCACCGATTATTGAGCGTCAAGTTGCCAAGTTTGCAGAGGGCGACAGGAATTGGAGCGCACAGCGCATGCCCCTCATTGATGATCGTATTCGTGAGCGGTTGGCAGAGCTTTCCGCACGGCTTGGCAATGCCAAGTGGCTTGATGGCCCGTTCAGCGCGGGCGACCTGATGATGGTGCATGTGCTGCTCAGGTTGAGAATATCAGGGATACTAGACGAGTATTCAAATCTATCAGCCTATGTCGCGCGCGGCGAAGCACGCCCCGCATACAAGCGTGCTTTCGCCGCTCAGCTGACGGTATTCACCGCCCTATCAACCGGATGAATAATAACGCCGCCAGCACTTCACGCCCCTCCCGCATCAATGCGCGGGAGCCGGCTCTGCTTCAGATGCATCCTGTTTGCGGTGGTCCTCGGCCAGCAGCATGTAAACCGCAGGCACCACGAAGAGTGTGAACAATGTGCCGATGGCCAGTCCGGTGGCGATCACCAACCCCATGTTAAAGCGAGCAGCTGCGCCCGCTCCGCTTGCCAGAATGAGCGGCACCACACCCAGAACCATAGCGCCGGTTGTCATCAGAATCGGACGCAACCGGATACCACATGCACCTTCGACCGCCTCGCGTTTGGATTTTCCGGATGCTTGCAGCGTGTTAGCGACCTCAACGATGAGAATGCCGTGCTTGCTGATCAGTCCCATCAGGGTGACCAATCCAACCTGAGTATAGATGTTCATCGTTGCGCCGCCGATACCAAGACTAATGAAGGCGAGCGCACCTGCAATCGACATGGGCACTGACACGAGAATGATCAGCGGATCGCGGAAGCTGTTGAACTGTGCCGACAGCGCCAGAAAAACAATAATCAGCGCGAGGGCGAACGTGGTGGCCATACCACTGGATTCCTGCACGAACTGGCGCGACTGGCCTCCATAGTCGACCGTGTAGCCCTGTGGCAATGTGCGTGCCGCAATCGACTTGAGAGTGTCCAGAGCGTCACCGACGGCAACGCCTGGCGCCGGCACACCAGCGATGGTGGCAGAGTTCAATTGCTGGAAATGCGCGACCGAGCGCGGGGTCGCTTGGAGTTTCACCGTTGCTATCGCCGAGAGCGGGATCTTCGCGCCATTCACGCTTGCAATCGGATAGTTCATGATCTGATCAATGGTTTGGCGTGACCGCTGCTCCACCTGTGGAATAACCTGGTAGGAGCGGTTGTCGATGCTGAAATAATTGACATAGCCACCGCCCAGCATGGATGCGAGCGCCGCACCCACACTGCTCATGGACAGGCCAAGTGACGATGCCTTGCTGCGGTCGATCTGGATCGAATATTGCGGATTGTCGATGTTAAGATCCTTTGTCAGGAAGACGAACAATCCGGACTTCTGTGCTTCCTGCAGAAATGTATTGGACACATCGTTAAGCTGATCGAAGCTTCCTGTACTACCGATGGCGAACTGTACAGGCAGGCCACTGGCACCGGGCAGTGGCGGTATCTGGAAAACCACCGCTTGACCTCCGGCGATTTTCGCCATTTCAGCCTGCACCAGTGGCTGCAGGTCATTGGCTGTCCTTTTGCGTTGGTCCCATGGCTTAAGCACCATGCCCTCAAACGAGGTTCCCGGCGCTTCAACCTGCAGAGTCTTGTCAGTTTCCGGAAAACTGCGGAAGATCTTGGAGACCTGATCCGAATTGAGCACTTTCTGCTCAAGCGTTGCATTGGGCGCATTGGTCACCTGCGCACCAAGGAAGCCCTGATCTTCATTTGGAGCAAGCTCGTTCTTGGCGCTGGCATAAAGGAAGTAGATGCTGCCGAGGATGATCGCCGCGAACAGCAGCGTCACCGGTACCGTATTCAGACTGCCATGCAGGATGCGCACATAGGGCCGATGGATTTCCGAGAAACGGCGATCGATGAAATCCGAGATACGCTCCTCCCAACCACTGCGGTCAGTCAGATGCGGCTTCAGAATACGCGAGCACATCATCGGCGTCAGGGTCAGCGCAATGATCATGGAGACGGTGACAGCGCCGACCAGGGTGAATGCGAATTCTGTAAAAAGGGCTCCAGTCAGGCCGCCCTGAAAGCCGATCGGCACATAAACGGCGATCAGCACGACGGTCATGGCAAGGATCGGCCCAACCAACTCGTGCGCGGCAGCCAACGCCGCCTGCATGGGCGGCGCACCTTCCTCAATGTGACGGTTGACGTTTTCCACCACAATGATGGCGTCGTCGACCACAAGGCCGATGGCCAGCACCAAAGCAAGCAATGTCAGAAGGTTTATGGAAAAGCCGAAGACCAGCATCATGGCGAAGGTACCAACCAGCGACAGCGGTATGGCGACGATAGGAATAGCGACCGAGCGCGGCGAGCCGAGAAACGCGAACACCACGAAGATGACGATCACCAGGGCCTCGACCAGACTTTTCACAACCTCGTCAATCGACGTTGTAACGAAGGTGCTGGAATCATAGACGATGTAGCCCTCTAGCCCCTGTGGCAGCTGCGCCTGAATGCCGGGAAACACCGCACGCACACCCGCGATCACATCGAGCAGATTTGCCGTCGGCGCGATCTGGATGCCGATGAAGACACCCGTCTGCGCATCAAACCCAACCTGAACGTCGGGGTTCTGCGACCCGAGTGCAACAGTAGCAACATCCTTCAAGCGTACGATCGTACTGCCAATCTGTTTGACCACCATTTCATTGAATTCGTCGGCCGAATGCAGATCGGTCTGCGCGGTTAGCACCGTCTGGGTCATCTGGCTGCGCGTGGTGCCGATACCGGAGATGTAGTTGTTATCAGAAAGTGCGGTGCGAACATCGCCAGCTGTCAGCCCATAGGCAGCCAGCTTGTCGGGTTTCAGCCAAGCCCTCAATGCGAACGTTCTGCCGCCGAGGATTTCGGCCGTCTGAACGCCGGTGACTGTTTGCAGTTTGGGTTGGACCACGCGCGACAGATAGTCGGTGATCTGGTTACTGGCCAGAACATCGCTGCGGAAACCGATATACATCGCATCGATCGTCTGGCCGACGGAAACTGACATGGTAGGTTGCTGCGTGCCCGACGGCAGTTGATTGATGACCGAAGACACCTTCGCGTTTATTTCCGTCATTGCCGCGTCCGCCTCATAATTCAAGCGCAGGTTCACGGTGATGACTGACGTACCACTGGTACTGGTCGAAGTCATGTAGTCGATGCCATTGGCTTGGGCGATGGCGTTTTCGAGTGGCGTGGTGATGAAGCCGGCAATGACGTCGGGTGCGGCGCCCGAATATACCGTGGTCACCGTGACGACGGCATTCTGGGTTTGGGGGTATTGGCGCACCGTCAGGGAGCGGAACGACTGGTAGCCGATCACGATAATTAACGCACTCACCACCAGGGCCAGAACCGGGCGCCGAATGAAGATGTCGGTGATATTCATCGCCACGCCTCAGTTAGGGTTTGCAGGGTCTGCATCGGGATTGTTCGACGGCTGCACCGCGTTATTGATGATTACCGGCGAACCATTGCTCAGTTTCAGCTGGCCGGAGGTCACTATGACCTCACCCGCGCTTACCCCCTTGGTCACTGCGATCTGATCGCCGCGCGCCAGTCCAGTGGTGACAAACTTCTGATCGGCTACCAATTGCGGCTTACCATCTGGACCATTGCCCTTGTCGGTCACCACATAGACGACGTTGCCATAGGGATTAATGGTGACGGCTGTTTGCGGCAGGGCGATATAGTTTTGCGGCTCACCGACCACCACCGATACATTACCAAACATACCGGGCAAAAGCTTGTGATCGGGATTGGCGAAGCTTGCCCGGAGCGTGAGATTGCGGCTCTGGCTGTCCACCAGAGGGCTGATTGCCGTAATCTTTCCGGAGAAAGTTTGACTGGCATAAGCGTCGACTGTTGCGGTCACCGCCTGGCCAACCTTCACCTGTGAAAGAGCCTGCTGCGGCATCGAGAAATCAAACTGGATCGGGTCGAGCGACTGCAAGGTTACGACGGCGGTGCCTGCAGCCAGATATTGGCCGAGGCTAACCAGCTTGACGCCGAGACGTCCATCGAAAGGCGCGCGTATGGAATATTGATCGATCAATGCCTGCTGCGCTGCGGCCTGTGCCTGCGCAGCCTTCAGGGTTGCCAAATCGCCGTCGACCTGACTTTGGGGAATAGTCCTCGTCTTGATCAACTGGGAGTCGCGATCATAGGTAATCTGCGCATTGGCTGCGGACGCTTGGTATTGTTGCAGCGTAGCGATCTGCTGGTCAGCAAGCAGTTGCACCACCAGATCGCCCTTCTTGGCGTCCTGCCCGTCCTGAAAACCAATCGCCTGTACGATGCCTTGCACCTGAGCGGAAAGACTGGCGCCCTCGACAGCATTGAAGCTACCGACAGATTGCAAGGTCGTCTGCCATGGGCTCATCGCCGCCGTCATTGTGGAAACAGTCTGTGGTGGCGCCTTGAGGTTAGCCAGGTACGCCGCGATCATACGGTTTTTGAATGCCTGAAAGCCAAAAATCCCGCCCAGGATCAGGCCTATGACGATCAGCATGATCACCATGCGTTTTATCATGACTACAAACTCCACTCTTCAGGCACGGGCCGGTAGCCGATCGGAATGATATTGGTACTGGCGCGTCTCGCAGAAAACGTCGTCCCGCAGGCGCGGCCGCGAGTGAACCGCCGCTTGCATGGCAATCGATTGGTATATGGATTGACTGGGTCGAGTAGGCAGATATTCGTGTAAAGAAAGACACAGCAGAGCGACATCTCACATCAGCCAAAGATGACATAGGCTCCGTAGCGATTGAAGCCGGCAGTGCCCAGGACCAGTTGAACGTCATTGGCAGGCCTCGTGTCTGATCGAGCACAATTGAGCTCCACCGTCCTCACGATAACTTAATTGCCGTGCCCGGTCCATATTGAAGAATCTTAAATAACCGTAACAATGGTGTCGAAGCAGATGAGGGTCAAAACAGGATTCGCTCCCCGCATACGATATCGCTACCTGCCAGAGACTGATGGATCACGTAGCAAAAGAGATGTGAAAAATAATCTAACTATACAAAATGCCGCGTATGTGAGCCTCGGTCATATCGAGTTTCAAGCCGATTTCCTTCAGAAGATCGTTCTGCTCCATTTCATCGCCCGCTCCTGCTTCCAATACATCTCGTGCCAGAGTTAAGAAACTTTCACTGCCGATATGATTGAGATAGGGCTGTAGGCTCGAAATGCGGTTCATAACCTCATTAGTCTCCATGCCTGTCGAAGGTGCTGCACGACAATCGGACAGGATATCACTGATCTCCGATGGCTCACTCCAGGCGTTTATAAAACCCTCATTTATAACTTTGGCCTGCGCCATATTTGCAGGCCCAAATGCACAAGCCACCGCTATTAAAGCAGTCCGCCAGAGCCCGGCTACCAAGGCTTTGGTGGTGGCCTCTTCAACCGCGGGATCATACTCCAATACTTTGGTGGTGTAGGTATTTTCACAAGCGTTACAGGCAATATGCTCGCCAAGGGTTTGCGTGGGAAATACGGGGACAAAATACAGGGTGAACCAACGTTGAACTTTTTTGTGTTCATACTGACGCGGCGCTTTGCAAGCAGGACAATTAAAGTTACCCGCCCCTACCGTTCTTACTCGTCCTTTTGAACCCCAAATAATCATCGGCTTCCCCACCCTCAAAACAACCTGTTTTTACGACTGTAATATGAAACAAATCAGATGATCAATTGGCAATCTATTACCTTGGAAAGCATTGAAAGACGCAAATCATCCTCAGAATAAATAATCACAGCATAACCCCATAGTTGAACTGTACGCATTTCACATTCGCAAATGTACACACTCCGCTTAACCCGGTCTTTAACGGCAAAGTCTGGTGCGCCATAGACAAGCAAACCGATTTAACTTGGCGAGTAGAATGCTTTGAAAATACGTGCTAACCAAATTGTTGATAGCTATTTCTAGGGAGCAATGATTGCCCCTACAAACCATATCGGTGCACAGGCTTTGGAGGAGATCAACAATGCCGATTTACTTGCAGATTGACGGAATCAAGGGTGATGCGACCCAGGAAACGCATAAACAGTGGATGGATATCGAAGCCATTCATTTTAACGTGGGCCGTAGAATGAGCACTTCGGCTGGTTCGGCAGCGAACCGCGAAGCATCTGAACCAACGATCAGTGAAGTTGTCCTGACCAAGGTCAGTGATTCTTCTTCAACGAAGTTGTTTCAGGAAGCCGTTTCCGGCAGCGCAGGAAAGCTTGCAACCATTCATTTGGTTACAACGGGCAATCCTGGTCAGACCTATAT
>NZ_JBFRDN010000042.1:0-32135 GCF_052113785.1 Phyllobacterium sp. TAF24
GTTCGGAATAGGTCAGGCGTACGAATGTACGCCTGACCTATTCCGAACTGCGCCAACGCGTTGATGCGCTGGCCGCCGGTTTCATCGCGCTTGGGCTTCAACCCGGCGAGCGTATCGGCATCTGGTCGCCAAACAATGTCGAATGGGTCTTGACCCAGTTTGCCACCGCCAAGGCGGGTCTTATCCTCGTTAACATCAACCCTGCCTATCGCTCCCATGAGCTTGAATATGCGGTCAACAAGGTCGGCTGTTCAGCGCTCATCCTGTCTCCCGCGCTCAAAACCAGCAATTATCTTGATATATTGCGCGAAATTGCCCCCGAGGTCGCGACCAGCACGCCCGGCATGCTTGTCTCGAAGAAATTGCCGACACTGCACACCGTCATCCGTCTCGGCACCGAGAAAACCCCGGGAATGCTGAATTTTGCCGATGTCGAACAGGCTGCAACCCCTGAGGCAAGAGAACAGCTCGAAGCGCTCGCTTCGGTGCTGCAATTCGATGATCCAATCAATATCCAGTTCACCAGCGGCACCACGGGTAGCCCCAAGGGCGCGACACTCACCCACCACAACATTCTCAACAATGGTTTCTTCATCGGCGAGGCCATGCGCCTCACTGAAATCGACCGTCTGTGCATTCCCGTACCATTTTACCACTGCTTTGGCATGGTTCTCGGCAATCTCGCCTGTCTCACTCATGGTTCCTGCATGGTCATACCGAGCGAGGCCTTTGATCCGCTGGCGGTCCTGCAAACCGTGGAGGCGGAAAAGTGCACCGGATTGCATGGCGTACCCACCATGTTCATCGCCATATTGGGCCATGCGGATTTCAAGACATTTGATCTCAGCAGCTTGCGCACCGGCATCATGGCCGGTTCACCCTGCCCCATCGAAGTTATGCGCAAGGTCATTCAGGAAATGCACCAGAGCGAGATCACCATCGCCTACGGGATGACGGAAACCAGCCCTGTCAGTTTTCAGAGTTCGACAACCGACCCACTGGAACGGCGGGTTTCAACCGTCGGGCGCATTCATCCCCATGTCGAGGTGAAAATCATCGACGCTGATGGTGTGATTGTTGCGCCCGGAATTACCGGCGAATTGCTGACCCGAGGCTATAGCGTCATGCGTGGTTATTGGGGCGATGATGCGAATACGGCGGCCACCATTGATGCGGCGCGTTGGATGCACACGGGCGATCTCGCCACCATTGATGCGGAGGGCTATTGCAACATTGTCGGGCGTATCAAGGATCTGGTCATCCGTGGCGGCGAGAACATTTATCCGCGCGAGATCGAGGAGTTTCTCTATACCCACCCTGATATTGCCGATGTGCAGGTGTTCGGTATCCCTGATAGCAAATATGGCGAATGCCTGTGCGCCTGGATCAAGGTGCGTCCCGCTTCAAATCTGACCGAGCACGAGGTTCTGCAGTTCTGCAAAGGCAAAATCGCCCACTACAAGGTCCCGGCACATATCCGCTTTGTCGACGTGTTTCCGATGACCGTCACCGGCAAGATCCAGAAATTCATCATGCGGCAGGCCATGATTGATGAACTGAACCTTCAGGAAGCGAAAACCGCCTGAGCGGCTTTCGCCTTCTATTCCGCTGCGTGCGGTACTGTCGGTGCACCGCCTTTGTTGAAGAGCCTACGCCAGAGGTTTACTGAGCCACGCGACATGTCTTCCATATAAAGGAAGATCACGGGCGTAATGAACAGCGTCAGGATTTGCGAGGCAAAGAGGCCGCCGACAACGGCCACGCCAAGCGGCTGACGCAGTTCCGAACTCGCACCCGCACCAATGGCAATCGGCAGTGTGCCCATCAAAGCGGCAAGTGTTGTCATCATGATCGGGCGGAACCGCACAAGACAGGCTTCGCGGATCGCATCATGCGGGCTATCGCCTGCCCTTTGCCGGACAAGGGCAAAGTCGACCATCATGATCGCGTTCTTCTTCACGATACCGATCAGCATCAGCATACCGATAATCGCGATCACACTGAGGTCGAAGCCGAACAGCTCCAACGTCGCGAGCGCACCGGCTGCCGCAGCCGGAAGCCCCGTCAGAATGGTCAGCGGATGGATAAAACTCTCATAGAGAATACCAAGCACGATATAGATCGTCAGGATAGCCGCACCGATCAGCAACCCCTGATTGGACAAAGCTTGCTGGAACACTTTGGCTGTACCGGTGAAGGTCGACCCAATTGAATCCGGAACATTGAGTTCCGTCTTGATCTTGTTGATCTCTTCCACGGCCCGTCCCAGCGCTACCCCCTGCGGCAGGTTGAAGGAAATCGTCACCGCAGGCAGCTGGCTCAACTGGCTGACCGCAAGCAATCCCGCCCGCCGCTCCACATGGGCGAAGGCGGAAAGCGGGATAAGCTTGTTGGTGGTGGTCGAGCGTATCTGCATCTGGTCGAGCTTGTCGGTCGTCCACGGAATCGATGGGTCCAACTCGAGAATAACCTCATAACTGTCGCCGGTGGAAAAGATGGTCGAAGCCTGATTGGTGCCAAAGGCGTAATAAAGCGAATTGCGCAACTGCGTCGAGGTGATACCCAGCAGCCGCGCCTTATCGGCATCGATGACCAGATTGGCCTGCAACGCATTGTTCTGCAGATCACTCGTCACATCGGCAAAATATTGCCGGTCCTGTTGCAGCGCCAGAAGGAATTTTTGCGACCATGGATAGAGATCGTCGGCATTGATGCCCTGCAGGACAAATTGATACTGCGCGCGCGACGACGTGCTGCCGATGCGCAGGTTCTGGATGGCGATGGGATAGCTGTTGATACCCGGAACCTTGGCCAGCGACTGGCGCAAATCCGTCAGCAGCGGATCAAGCGCCAGACGCTGCGATTTCGGTTTCAGTTCAACGAAGAAACTGCCCTGATTGAGGCTGGAAGAATTGAACCCGCCGCCAATCGTCGACGCCACATGCGCCACATAGGGCTTGCTCATCAGAACATCGGCAACCTGTTTCTGCAAAGCGACCATGGCATCGAAAGAGATATCCTGCCGCGCTTCGGTGGAGATGGAAAGCTGGCCAATATCTTCGGTTGGCAGAAAGCCTTTGTCGATCGAGGAGAACAGGTAAAGCGTCGCGACAACGGTCAGAAGGAAGACGCCAAGAACAACCACGCGGAAGCGCAGACAGATATCAAGCATGCGCCTGTAGGCATCAAGAACCGCATCGAAAACCCGTTCGGTGAAGGGTTTTTTTCCCGCCTTCTCATGTGGAATGGCTGGCATGTGGCTGCACAGCATCGGCGTCAATGTCAGGGATATCAGTGCCGAGGCGACAATCGCCACGGTGACGACAACGGCAAACTCATTGAAGATACGGCCAACGACGCCGCCCATCAGCAGGACGGGGATAAACACCGCAACAAGGGAGGCAGTGATGGAGACAATGGTAAAGCCGATCTCCTCGCTGCCCTTGAGCGCGGCTTCACGCGGCGACATGCCGTCCTCGATATGCCGGGATATGTTCTCCAGCATGACGATGGCGTCGTCCACGACGAGCCCCACCGAGAGCGTTAGTCCCAGCAACGAAATATTGTCGATGGAAAAGCCAAAGACATACATCACACCCAGCGTCGCAATCAGCGACAACGGTACAGCGACCGTCGGAATAAGCGTCGCTGCGATGCGGCGCAGGAACACGAAGATCACCATGACGACAAGTCCGATGATCAAAACAAGCGTGAACTGCACGTCAGACACCGCCTGCCGGATGGAGGTCGAGCGGTCATTGAGCACGTTGAGCTTGGTGGATGCGCCAAGCTCTTCGGCAAATTTTGGCAGCATGGTGCGGACCCGGTCAACCACGTCAACCGTATTGGCACCGGGCTGGCGGAAGACGGCGAGCACAAGTGCCTTCTTGCCATCGTAACGGCTCTCGGTCTGCGTGTTCGCCACGGAATCGACCACGCGTGCCACATCGCCCAGACGAACCGGCTTGCCATTGGGCGAGGCAATCAGGATTTGGCGGAAGGTGTCGGCATTCTTTGATTGCGTATCGGCTTCAATCGCCATCTGCTGGGTCGGGCTTGTCAGTGTTCCCACCGGTGCAATCGAATTGTTGTCGGCGACAGCATTGGTCAATTCATCGATGCCGATACCGCGCGCCGTCATGGCATTGGGATCAACCTCGATGCGCACGGCAAACTGCTTGGCACCGAACACCTGCACTTCGCCCACTCCATCCACCGTTGACAGTGAGGGCGAGATCACCTGTTCGGCATAATCGTCAAGCTTGGACAGTTGCGCCGTATCGCTCTGCAACGCGATCAGCAGGATCGGTGCGTCGGCCGGGTTGGTCTTGCGGTAGCTCGGCGGTGTGGTCATGTTCGCCGGCAATTGCCTCAATGTGCGCGCGATAGCCGCCTCGACATCCGCCGCCGCCTGATCGATGTTGCGGTCAAGCTCAAATTCAATGGTGACGCGGGTCTGACCCTGCGTGCTTGTCGCGCTGATGGTCGAGACCGAGGGGATCGTGGCAAATTGCTTGATCAGCGGCGTTGCCACCGCATTGGCCATGGTATCGGGCGCAGCGCCCGGCAATTGTGCAGAAACCGATACAACAGGAAAATCCACCTGCGGCAACGCCGCCACGGGCAGAAACTGATAGGCGAAAAGCCCCGATGCCGCCAGCGCAACGGAAAGGAGGATTGTTGCAATGGGACGGCGAATGAAGATTGCGGATATGTTCATTGAACCGTATCCGTCTTGATGGGGTCAGTCGCTTCATTGGCAGAAAGCGCCGGAACAGCACTCTGAGAATCCGCCACGGTCTCGATAACGCTCGAACCATCTTGCAGGTGCAACTGACCATCGATGACCACATGATCGCCTGATTTCAATCCTGCCGTGGTCACGGCGATATCACCAACCGTTTCCACCACGGTAACAGCCTGTTTAACGACCTTCTTGTCAGCACCCACAACAAAGGCAAATGTACCATCATTGCCCTGTTGGATTGCAATTAACGGAACTGTCACAGCATCCTTGTGCGTGCCGATTTCCACCGTTGCAGTCACGTATTGACCGGGCCAGAGCGCGCCATTGTCATTGGCCACATCGGCTTTCAGGACAATCGTGCCAGACGCCGTATCAACGCTGGAATCAACGAAATTGAGCGGTCCCGAGGCCACAACATTCTTGCTGCCGGGCACCTTGATAAGGACGTTGAGAGGGCGTTCCTTCATGGCATCGCGTAATGTCGGCAGATCGCTTTCGGCAACCGTGAACGACACGCGCAGCGGCGCCATACGCGTGATCGTCAAAAGACCGCTGCCGGTGTCGGCCATGCGCACAAGATTACCGACCGAGGTATTGACCACGCCGACACGGCCATCAATGGGCGCTTTGATGGTCATGTAGGAAAGCTGAACCTGATCCGCCTCGATCTGCGCCTGATCCATGGCGATTGATGCTTTTAACGCATTGACAGCAGCAAGAGCCTGATAGGCCTGCTGCTGTGTATCGATTTTCCGGTTTGACAGGGCTTGAGCGGCAATAAGGTCCTGATTGGCTGAATCAAGATTGGCCTGATCCTTGGCCAAAGCCGCCTTGTCCTTGTCGATCGTCGCTCGGATCGTCCGGTCATCAAGCTGAAAAAGCACGTCACCAGCTTTGACCATCTGGCCGTCCTTGACGCTCGTCACCATCACGACGCCATCAGCTTGCGGGCGGATCACAACCGTATCAATCGGTTCAATATTGCCGACGACAGTCTTTGAAATGGGCACATCTTCGGTCTTTGCCGTGGCGGCCACAATGGAAGGAACGGCCGCAGACCGCCCCTTGCCCGAGCCTTTGCCCTGCGTTGCCGTGGCAACCGTCGTCGGACCTTTGCCAGCTGGCGGCGCATTCAGGTGCGGGTAGAGAAACACATAGCCGAGCCCGGCCAACACAACGAACGCGATCAAAAGACCCAGACGTTTCACTGCACACTACCTCCAGGGCATAGCCCTTAGCCAAACAACTTGTTGGCTATGGAGTTTCTCACCTTCGCTGTGTGTTGTCGAATGACCATTTTGTCATGTTTGCTGCGGTGCACCCATGCGGTTTAGGGGGATTATTTCCCGAGCATTGCAGAGAACAAAGCGAACAAAGCATCGGTCATCGGTCCGGGATCTTGGACGCCGCCTCATGGCCTCCCTTTGCCGCTTTACCTGCGGGCGATCAACAGTCTCATTGTTGCCCTTCAACCAAATGCAATCAGCACTTGAAGCCGACCAAGTAATGAGCGTACTCCTATCGTGAGAACGATGGGGGATTGCGATGCTGAAATACCTGAACATTGCGGCGGCAATCCGCATAGCCCTTCTTTGCCTGTGGGCGGTAGCCACCGGTGTTTTCAGCACCGTCGCCTACGCGCAAACCGCTGGTGAAACCACAACGGTCATTCTGCAGCGCGGTCAAAGCGAAGCCGACATCAACAGCATCCTCAAAGCCGCCTATGCGAGCGGCCGCAATGTCGTGGTGCGCTGGGAAGACCCTGCGCCCGCAGCAGCATCGCCCACACCAGCAAAAGCAGCGGCTGCTCCGGTCGCCAAACCTCCCATGGCAACCCCGCTTGATCAGGCGGAAGAACTTGCCGGGAACGTGCTGGATTCATTCACCACCGGGCTTTCGGTCGGAATTGATGGCATCGGCCACATAGCCGAACTGCCCTTCATGATGGATAAGGGTATGCAGACCCAGGGCGATGATTGGGGGCACGTCACGCTCGTTACTCTGGCTGCCCTGCTCGCTGCGGGTATTGCAGGCTGGATTGTGTTCCGGCTTGGCACTGCGCTCATCGTGCGCCCGATCAGCGAAGATGCCGATCTTGTCCACCGCGCACGCGGATCATTTGCCCGCACACTTCGCGATATCGCCGCCATCTGCGCCTTTATTGCCGTCGGGCACATCATCATCAATATGCCGACTGCCGGTTCTCAAATGGCATCTCACCTCACCGTGAGCCTGCTGCACGCCGCCGCGCTCACCCTCATCTATGCCGCCGTCGGCCGGTTGTTCCTGTCACCGGGCGACCCTTCGGCACGCCTTCTGCCGATCAACAACCCCCAATGGCATTTCCGGATGCTTGTCGCCTATGGTTTCATCGGGGCACTGATCGGTCAGCTCGTCCGTCTGTCGATTGAAAGCGGTGTGAGCCGCAGTGTCACCGAAGGCTGGTTCCTGATCGCCGCAACGGTCGTTACCCTTTTGAAACTCTGGTGGTTCATCGGCGGGCGCAAGGATATCTCAGCCGTGTTTGCCGGACCGGCACCGAACATGACCCGGCAGGTGATAGCAACCGCGCTTCCGGCATTTCTGTCTCTTACCGCCATCCTGATCTGGGTGGTTGGCTGCATGGCTGCCAGTTCGCCCCAGCGGGCCCATTGGGGCGAGGCAGCGGGCGCGACGCAGGTCATCGTCCTGTTGATCCCGATCTTCGCGCTGGGCCTGCATGCGCTGATCGCGGCGATGCACAGGCGGCACCACAGTGAAAACGATCTTCCGCCACTGATGCAGGCCTTCATCGCGGCAATCCAGACATTGGTAACAGGCGGCATCTGGCTTCTCGGCCTCTACATCATCATCCGTCTGTGGACCACCTATCTTGATGACACGGGCTATGGCTTGATTCTGTCGATCATCCGGGGACTGCTCCGGGTCAGTGTCGCCATTGTTGTCGGCTGGGCGATCTGGAGTTTCCTGCGCCACTACTTCAGTGCGCTTTCGCCCTCATCGCGCCCTCTCCTGCCCGGTCAGGAAGAGACCGACGGTCCCGCACCAACCGCTGTGGGCCGCCTGTCGACAATCCTGCCGCTGGTTCGCGACCTTGCCTTTGGTGCTATTGTTGCAATTACCGCACTGGTGGTCCTGTCCTCGCTCGGCATGGATATCGGGCCGTTGCTCGCCGGTTTCGGTGTGCTTGGCCTTGCCATTTCGTTCGGCTCGCAAACTCTGGTGAAGGATGTCGTCTCAGGTATTTTCTTCATCGCCGACGATGCTTTCCGCACCGGCGAATATATCGATACGGGCAAGCTCAAGGGAACCGTGGAGCGGATCACGCTGCGCTCGCTGCAACTGCGGCACCAGAATGGCCCGGTTCATACCATCCCGTTCGGACAGATACAGTCGGTGACGAATTACAGCCGCGATTGGAGCACGATCAAATTCGAGCTGCGCTTCGACCGCGACACCGATCCGGAAAAGATTCGCAAGACGGTCAAGAAGGTTGGGCAGGAAATGCTTGAGGATGCGGAATTTGGCAGCGAGTTCCTCGTGCCGCTGAAATTTCAGGGCATTCAGGACATTACTGAAAACTCAATGGTCGTGCGGCTGAAATTCACGGCAAAGCCCGGCAATCCGTCTCTGATCCAGCGCGAATCCATGAAGCGGCTTCTGGTGGCATTCAGGGAAGCCGGACTGATGCTTGCATCCAATGCGGTGACGGTGCGCTCGGGTACGAATGACGCCGTGGGTGCAGGTGCGGCAACCCAGATCGCCATTGAAAAAGCTGCCGAGCAGGCCGCAACGCAGGCGGCGGCCAAGGCGGGCTGATCCATCACCGTTTCCCTGTTATGCCATGTGATTTGTCGACGAGAACCGTGGGTTGAACGATCAATCCCTGTTCCGTCGCTTCAAGATAGGTTTCGACCCCGTAAATGTTGCGCATATGCTCGGCTGTCAGCACATCGGCGGGAAGACCATCAGCAACGATCCTTCCCTCGTGAATGAGGACAAGCCGGGTGCACCAGCGCGCCGCAAGACCGAGATCATGCAGCGAGACAACAATCGCTGAACCTTTGCGCGCAGTATCCGCCAATGATTGCATCAGGCCGATCTGATGCGCCGGATCAAGCCCGGCTGTCGGCTCGTCCGCAAGCAGCAAGGACGCGTCCTGCGCCAAAGCACGGGCAATCAGCACGCGTGCCCGCTCACCGCCCGATAGTTCCAGTGCCGAGCGATAACGGAATACTGTGACCTCCATGCATTCCATTGCACTTTCAACCAGTGCAGTGTCGTTTGGCCCAAGCCTTGAGAATCCGCTGAGGTAAGGCGTGCGCCCGAGTGAGACGAGATGTTCCACCGAGATGGCCCAACTGATCTCCCGCTCCTGCGGCAGATAGGCGACGTGCCTCGCCCGCTCCTTCGCACTTAATTGGGCGGCCAAGGCTCCGGCGATCTGGATTTCGCCTCCTGAAGGGACAAGTCCAAGAATGCTTTTGAGCAAGGTCGACTTGCCAGCCCCATTCGGGCCGATCAACCCGATGAATTCGCCCTTGCTGACAGCTAGGGACACATCGTGCAACACAGGTCTGGACCCCAGCGACACGTGAAGATGCGAGAGATTGAGAATATTCATAGCATTGTCCTCCTTGTACGGAAGACAAGCCAGAGGAAGAATGGCGCACCGATGATGGCGGTCAATACACCAAGCTTCAGATCACGTCCGGGCGCGATCAGGCGTACAAGAACATCCGCTGCCAGTAGCATTGACGCGCCGCCGAGCGCACTCGCCGGAAGCAGGCGCGAGGGCCGCGCACCGACCAGCGGCCGCAGGACATGCGGAACGATAAGCCCGACAAAGCCGATAGCGCCCGCAACGGCTGTAGCTGCTCCCACCGAGGCAGCCGTGCCAAGAATGGCGAAGAGCTGAACCCGTTTGATATTGATACCCATGCTGGCAGCCGCGTCCGGTCCCAGCGTCAAAGCGTCGAGCGACCGGCCAAGACTGAACAGAAGCACCCAGCCGACAAGAATGAACGGTGCGGCAAGCTGCACATGGAGCATGGAACGGTCCGTGAGCGACCCCAGCATCCAGTAGACAATCTCCATGGCCGCGAAAGGATTGGGCGAGAGGTTCAGCGCCAGCGTGGTCATGGCCCCGGCAAAACTCGACACCGCAACGCCAGCCAGAATGATGGTCAGCGTACTGCTGCCGCGTCCGGCCAATGCCTGTACCAGCAGCACCGCAAGAACAGCGCCCGCCAGCGCCATGAGAGGCAGGGCAAGCGGAAAGGCGAGTGACAGGCCGGTATAGATAGCAATCACCGCACCCAACGAGGCGGAGGCGCTGACACCCAGCAATCCCGGTTCAGCCAGCGGATTGCGCAGATATCCCTGCAGCACCGCGCCTGACAGCCCCAGCGTTGCGCCGATCATCAGGCCAAGCAAGGCGCGCGGCAATCTTATTTCACGCATGACCAGCACAATCGCATCACCCTGCCCTGTCAGCAGGGCGCGGATACTGTCAGCAGTGCCGAGCACCGCGGGGCCGACAAGCAGTGACAGAACAAACATAACAAAGGTCAACAGCACGAGGCCAGCGATCAGAAGGCGGAAATGATCCTTCATTTGTTTGCCCGTCCTGCCGCATCCGACAACAACTTGACTGCCTCCGCCGTAAAGGGCGCGCCGCATATCCAGTATTTATCGGGGATATCGATGAGGTTTTTCCCTGACAATGCAGCGCGAAACGCCGGGTGAACCTGCGCCTCATAGGCAAGGGATGGCGCCGCATAGGCATTATGGGCGGCAATCAGGTCGGGCTTTGCCATGACAAGCTGCTCCAGCGACAGTTTTTGCGTGCCCTGCAAGCCAAGCTTCTCACCGAGATTGATCAGACCGGCACGATTGACCACTTCACCGGCCAAGGTGCCGCGACCGGAGGTGAACTGGTTTGCGTAATAAAGCGCAACCGTCGGCGCATCGGCCTGTCTGCCCGGCACGCTTGCCAAGGTTGCATCCATCTCGCGCACAAGTTCCTCAGCCCTCGCCTCCCGCCCCAGAAGCGCGCCCATCCGCCTGATATTGAAGCGAATATCGTCAAAGGAAGATTCGGGCTGAAACTCTTCAACCCGAAATCCAAGGCGTTTGAGAATATCAACCGTTGCTCTTGTCGTGTATGTACCGCTGAGGATCAGGTCCGGCTTCATCAGGAAAATTTCCTCGGCCTGACCATGGTTGGTTACAAACGACGCCGCCTCTTTGGCCAGCACCGAACCCGTTTCGTCCTTGGCAAGATGCGACACCGAATAAAGCTGTCCCTCCCCCGCCAGAAGCATGGCCAATTGGTCGGTACAAAGGTTCATGGAGACAACCCGCTTCGGCGCTTCGGCGGCAATTGCAGACGGACTGCCAAACAGTGCGATTGCCGTTGCCAGCTTCGCCACGCCTCGCGCCCATCTACATTGCCTGAACATAATCAGAAGCTTCCCTTCAACCCGACAAAAGCGGTACGACCCGGCGTGTTGAAACCAAAAATCTCCTGATAATCTTCATCGAACAGGTTCTCGATTCGCGCATAGGCTTCCATCTTGTCACTGAACTTATAGCTGCCACCAATTGTGACCAGCGTATAGTCCTTCAACACCACCCGCGTGGGGAGAGGCGGTGTAAAAGCTGTATCTTCCATCTTTCCATTGAAGGTCACCTCGCCAAAAACGCGGGCGCGATCCTCAAGGAATGTGTAGGCGGCATTCAGCGAGCCTGAATGTTTTGGCCGCCTTATTTCGATCTGACCATCCGGATCTTTCGCATCCGTATAGGTGTAGGTCGCGGTTGTGGTGAAACCACTGGTCAAGTTGAGCGTCGCCGCAACTTCCACACCCTGACGCTTGCTGCGCCCATCCTGATTGACAGGCGTATAGCGGAAATCAGGTGTTGCAATGCTGGTAATCTCATCGGTCAGGTTCTGGCGGAAATAGGTCACGTCAACCACCAGTTGCTCATCGAAAAAGCTCTGCTCGACACCCACATCCCAGCCAAGGCTCTTTTCCGGCCGCAGGTTTGGATTGCCCTTGTAGCTTGAGGGAATATAGCCGAACTGATCGTAGAATGTCGGATTGGTAACGCCTGTACCAACGGAGCTGTGCAGTCTCGTTCCCCAGTCCGGAATTTTCCATGCCGCACCGAGACTATAGGTCGATGCATCCTTGAACCGGTCATTATCATCGTGGCGGACGGCCGCGTTCAGATAAAGCTGGTCGAAAAACTCGCCTCGATATTCCCCGACAAATGAATGCATGGTCCGGTCGTGTTTCTCGAACTGCGACGCGTCAAAATACGGGCTGGCAAAATCCGCCTTGGCAGGCCTCTGCTGGAAAGTCTCGCGCTCACCCTGATATCCCGCCGTAATCTGATGCCTGGCGTTGGCAAAGGCTGGCGTATCGAACTTGTAGGTGGCCTGATAGGAACCATTCAGCCGGTTGCCCTCATTACCGGAGATATATTCGTCGTGCTTGAGATTGTCGCGCAATGTGTTGGTGTCGCTGATCCGCGCCTTCTGGGTCAGGGCACCGTCCAGCGATGTCCAGGTAATGCCGAGCGAGCCCAGCAATTCCTTGGTCGTGGTCTGGTCGTCACCATCAACGACAAGCCCCTGAAACGGTGTGCCATAACCGCCATCGGGATCGAGATCGCTCCGGCGGTTGACGTAACGGAATGTACCATCGACAACCACGTCGGGCGTTATATCGACCTTGAACTTGCCATTGATGGAGCCGTTCTTGTCGCCGTCCTTCTCTGAACCGAAATTCGAGATGTTGAACCCCTTGTTCTGGCGATATGTGCCGGAGAGGGCAAAATCATAATTATCCGCGCCGCCCTGCAGCAGCACATTGCCAAGCCATGTGCCATCCGTGCCCGCTTCCGAACGTCCGCTGATCTTGAAACCGTCGCGGGTGCCGCCTTTGGTGATGATGTTGACCACACCGGCCAGCGCGTTCGAGCCCCAGAACGCACTTTGCGGGCCGCGCAGAATCTCGATGTGATCGACATCGGCAACAGGCAAGCCGCCAAAGTCGAATTCGCCATTCCCGGTTTCGCTGGCTTCAACGCCGTCAATCATGACAAGAAGGTGGTTGGCTTCTGCGCCGCGTACCCTCACCTGCGTCAGGCCGCCATAGGAGCCCCCACGCGAAACGGCAAAGCCCGGCACCTGACGTAACGCATCGGCAACGTAGCGTGTCTGGTTCTGCACGAGCTGCTCGCCTGTGATAACCGTATAGGCCCGCCCGGATTTCTCCGCATCAATGCGCGACTCGCCAAGATTGATATAAATCGGAGCAAGGACAATCGCCCCATCCCCTCCGGTTGTCTGTACCTGCGCAATGGCGACCCCGCTCAACAGACCAATGATAGCCCCTGCAAATCCCGTTTGCCTTAACATGATGCCCCCAGAGCATAGGGAACGGCTGGCGTTCCCCCGGTTACGTCTGAACCGCGGGCTGGATAGGCAACAGGGGGATGATAATGATCAACCTGCAATCGCTCCGGCACACGGCAACACTTTTTCAAATGTCACCGCGACGAGCGACCGCGCCCAAACACACCCCGTGTTCGAGCTGGGTGACCGGAACAGGCAGGTCTCCTGACTTCCGGATCACTGCATGTCCCCCGCCTTCCCAATCACGCAAAAGCGCTTTCAGTGGCACTGTGGAGGACCGCTCACCGGTTACAGTTGCGGGGGCAGCCACGGATTAGGCCCCTTCTTGGGTCATCCTCACCGTGTTCCCTTTTCATCCGCTTTTGATCGCGGAACCAATTCCATATTCTGGATAGCAACCCCGTCATGAACGGTCAACGACCACAAGCGGCTTAAATTGTTGACAGCACCCTTCCCCGAAAGAGAAAAATTTAATCTACAAAAGCGACTGAATCTGTACACACGATCTGCGAACGTTTCGGCCTTAGCCAAATTCTTCCAATATATTGCTCGCCAATGGTATTTTCGCCGTGATCAGAGCCTATGCAGCAGCCGCTAATTTGCTGATCTGCCTTGCAAAATCAGCCATTGCATATTAATCGCTGCCGATTACATAAGGTTTGCTGGCATTACCAGGCGCGCATTTTCGCCGATGAACCAGTTGAATGATGCCAGTTGAATGATGAATGGAGCAACGCCCGGCTCGTTCATTTGTTGATATCAGTATCGAACGAGAGAACCCGGGATGACTGCATTTTCGTCAGTAGCTGCAACAGCGGCAACCATTCTTGAGCCAGACGACGTTTCGGCGCCGGTTGCGTTTCCTATTCCTGATAATGTGTATGCGGAAACAGTGACCGAGGTTCGCCATTATACGGACCGCCTGTTCCGCTTTCGCATTACCCGTCCCGCGAGCTTCCGCTTCCGTTCGGGCGAATTTGTCATGATCGGCCTGCCCAATGCGGAAAAGCCTGTCTATCGCGCCTATTCGATTGCCAGCCCGTCATGGGATGAGGAAATCGAGTTCTTTTCGATCAAGGTTGAAAATGGCCCGCTGACTGAACATCTGCAGAAGATCAAACGCGGCGATACGGTCCTTCTGCGCAAGAAGTCGACGGGCACGCTGGTTCTCGATGCGCTGCTGCCGGGAAAGCGTCTTTATATGCTGTCGACAGGAACCGGTGTTGCGCCCTTCGCCAGCCTGATCCGTGATCCTGAGACCTATGAGAAGTTCGAAGAAGTCATTCTGGTGCAGACCTGCCGCGACGTTGCCGAACTCAAATACATCACCGAAATGGTCGAAGGCATCAAGGATGATCCGCTGATCGGCGAATTTGCCGCCGACAGCCTGCGGCTCTACACCACGACCACGCGCGAAAATTTCACCCATATGGGCCGCGTCACCGATCTGATGACAAGCGGTAAGATGTTCAGTGATCTCGGCCTGCCGCCGCTCAATCCGGAAACCGATCGCGGCATGATCTGCGGCTCGATGCACATGATCCACGATACGAAGGCCATTCTGGAATCCTTTGGTCTCGAAGAAGGCGCGAACAACAAGCCGTCAACCTATGTCGTTGAGCGGGCCTTCGTCGGCTAAACCGTTCCCCTCCATCCAGATTTGATTAATGTGCCCGGTCTTCACAGACCGGGCATTTTTGTTTCGCGCGTTTTTGTCACCGATTTGTGACATCGGGCCTCTTCTAAAAGATGAGTCTACATGCTATATGTATCGTTGTTATAAGCATCCTTACGAGTTTTAAAGCCCCACATCATGGATAACATGCCCACTCTTGGCTTTCTGCTGCATGAGGTTGCGCGGTTGTTGCGCAAACGATTTGAACAGCGTGCAAAGCACTTAGGCCTGACACGCTCGCAGTGGCAGACCCTTGCGTACCTCGCAAAAAACGAGGGCATCCATCAGGCTGGATTGGCCGAAATTCTCGAGATCGAGCCGATCACGCTGGTGCGTATTCTGGACAAGCTGCAGGAACGCAACCTGATCGAACGGCGCCGGCATCCCACTGACCGCCGGATATGGCTGCTTTATCTGCGTGACGAAGCGCGGCCACATGTCGATGACATGCGCGTTATCGGCGAAATCACCCGCTCCGAGGCGCTGGCCAATGTGCCCGCCGAAGACCGGGAGCATCTGCTTCGAACTCTAACCCTTATGAAGTCCAATTTGATCGATGCCTGTCAGACACCGGTCGATGACAGGAAGAAACACCATGGCTGACGGCTCCCCAACCTCCCGCATTCCCGCCAATTCTGACGAGGCTGTTCTCGAAAAGACCAACGCAAACAGCGACGCGCCGGTTGCTGCGCGCGTCAACGAGCCCGTGCCGTTGCCCGATATCACCCCGCCCAAGACGCGCCGCAACCGCACACGGCAAATTCTCTTCACTGCTCTTCCCGTCGCCCTTATCGTCGGCGGCTATTTCTACGTCACGGGCGGACAGATCATGTCCACGGATAATGCCTATGTGCAGGCGGATATGGTTGGCGTTTCGACCGATATCTCCGGCCTTGTCAGCTCGGTTGACGTGCATGACAACGAAATCGTCAAACAGGGCCAGATTCTGTTCCGGATCAATCCGGATGTTTACCGCATCGCCCTTGAAGGCGCACAGGCACAGCTTGGCACGGTGCGCAACCAGATCCTTAACCTGCAGGCGAGCTACAAACAGACCTTGGCCGAGATTGCGCAGGCGGAATCGGATATCCCTTTTTACCAGAAGACCCTGCAACGGCAGGCGGATTTGACCAATACAGCCGCCGTGTCCAAGGCGACCTATGATCAGGCCAAGCATGATCTGGATGCCGCCCAGCAGAAGGTCGATGTTGCCAAGGCGCAGGCCGCAACCACATTGGCCCAGTTGGGTAACGACGTCGACCAGCCGGTTGAGCAGAACCCATCCTATCTGGCCGCGAAAGCCACTGTTGATAAAGCCCAGCACGATTTTGATTCAGCCACCGTGCGGGCTCCCTTTGACGGTGTTGTCACCAATGTCAGCGCGCTGCAGGTGGGTGCTTACCTACAGGCTTCGCAGGCGGGCTTCAGCCTCGTTTCGACAACCCATATGTGGGTTGCCGCCAGCCCCAAGGAAACTGAACTCACCTATGTGAAGCCCGGCCAGCCAGTGACCGTGACTGTCGACACCTATCCCGGTGTCGAATGGAAAGGCACGGTTGCCAGTATCAGCCCCGCTTCCGGCTCCAGCTTCTCGCTGCTCCCCGCACAAAATACAACGGGTAATTGGGTGAAGGTTGTTCAGCGCATTCCCATGCTTATCGACATCACCGATTTGTCGGGGAAGCCGCCACTGCGCATGGGCATGAGTGTCACCGCCGAGGTCAATACCGACCATGCGCGCGGTCTGCCGCACTTCCTGCAATCCCTCTTTGGCAGCAAGGATCATGTCTAACTCCGTCGCACTGCCGGGCGTCGCGCCTATTGCCAATCGCGGCGCGATAACGGCCTGTGTCATTCTCGCCGTGATCATGCAGGCGCTCGACACAACAATTGCCAATGTGGCGCTGCCCTATATTCAGGGCAGTGTTGCGGCGAGTGCCGACCAGATCAACTGGGTCCTGACCTCCTATATCGTCGCCGCGGCGATCATGACGCCACCCTCGGGCTTTCTCGCCGCCCGGTTCGGACGCAAGCGCGTGCTGCTGACCGCCATTGCCGGGTTCGTCGTGGCCTCGGTGCTGTGCGGCATTGCCCAGTCGTTGCCGCAGATCGTGGCGTTCCGCCTTTTGCAGGGATTGTTCGGCGCTTCCCTCGTGCCCCTGTCGCAGGGTATTCTGCTCGACATCTATTCCGTCGAGGAACGCGGCTCGGCCATGGCGCTGTTCGGTGTTTCCGTCATGGTTGGTCCCGTGCTTGGACCTGTCATTGGCGGCTGGCTGACCGACAATATCAGCTGGCGCTGGGTGTTTTATATCAACGTTCCCATCGGCCTTCTGGCGTTTGTCGGCATTTCGGCCTTTGTTACAGAAACCGGGCGTGAGCTTAAAGCCAAGCTCGACTGGTTCGGCTTCGGCACGCTCAGTCTTTCCATCGCCGCTCTGCAGCTTTTTCTCGACCGCGGTGAACAGCTCGACTGGTTCTCGTCGGGCGAAATCCAGCTCGAAGCGCTCGTCTGCTTCAGCGCGTTCTATCTGTTCCTCAGCCACACCTTTACGGCGCAGCGCTCCTTCGTGAACCCACGCCTGTTCCTCGACAGGAACTTTGCCGTCAGCATGTTCTTCATCTTCATCGTCGGCGTAACCTATCTCGCCTCGCTCGCCCTGATGACCCCTTACCTGCAAACTTTGATGGGTTATCCCGTCACGACAGCCGGTATCGTCATGGGACCGCGCGGCGTCGGCACGATGGTGTGCATGTTCATTGTCGGCCGCCTCATCGGCAAGGTCGATACGCGGCTGCTGCTGGTGCTTGGCCTCGGGCTGACCGCATGGGCCATGTATGACATGACCGGCTGGACCCCTGACGTATCGCAATGGACTATTGTTTCCGTGGGCTTCATTCAGGGTGCAGGTCTCGGCTTCCTGTTCGTGCCTTTGACGACAATTGCCTTTGCCACTTTGCCAGCCAACATGCGCGGCGAAGGCACCGGTCTTTATAACCTCTCGCGCAATATCGGCTCCAGCGTCGGCATTTCCATTGTCACGGCGCTCATCACTGAAAATGTGCAGAGCAACCACGCCTCGATTGCCGCCTATGTGACGCCGTTCAACCACGCCTTCAATGCGCCCGTGGTGATGCAGCATCTCGACCCGCTAAAGGCAGCGGGCCGCGCATCGCTTGACGGGATCATCACCCTGCAGGCAACAATCATCGCCTATATGGATGACTTCAAACTGCTGATGCTGATGTCATTGGCGGCTATCCCGCTTGTGTTCCTGTTGCGCAAACCCGCGCCAAGCGCAGCGCCACSGGAACATGCGGTGATGGAATAGAGGTCCCAAATATCAAAGGCGGTCATCGGAAAGCACCGCAAGAATATCCGTTACTCCGTCTTTGATGCCACCATTAAGGTCGCCTGCGCGAAATTTCGGGATAATCCTGCTCTCGATAATCCGCTTGGCCGTGGTGTTGGTCAGTCTGTGCTCCAGACCATATCCGACTTCAATACGCACCTTGCGGTCCTTGGGCGCGACAACAAGCAAAACGCCATTGTCTCTCTGCTTCTGGCCAAGTTTCCACGTGTTGAACAGACGGGTGGAAAACGCCTCGATGGGCTCGCCGTCAAGGTCGGGGATGGTCACGACAACCAGCTGATCCGACGTCTTGTTCTCCAGCGATTGCAGTTCATTGGTCAGTGCTTCTTCGGCGATGCTATCGATAACACCGGCATTATCGACGACACGACCGGTGAGTGGAGGCAATTCGGCTGCATAGCCATGGACCGAGACAAATATGAGCAAGCTAAGCGCCAGAGCCGCATGACGAGACCACCAAAGCCAGCGCCATAAGCGCGATATTTTCCGCCCGTCATCCGTATCGGTAATGGGAAGATAGCGGCCCCGCTTCTCGCACAGCCAGGACAGATCGGTTTTCTCGGCATTGCGCAGATAGGCAACAGCCTCGGCAAGGAGCGGCGTGCGAAAGTCGTTCGACCGCAAAAGGCGTTTGCTTGATCCTTTCGATACGGACATGAAAGCCGCCTGTTCCGGTTGATCCGTATAGGCACGCACGACATAGGAAAGCGGCCCGTCCGAAAAGACGTAGATATCGTATTCATAGTGATAATCATAAAACCCTTCCGGGTTCAGATCAGACGCATCTATGTGGTGCGATATCTCGACATTCATTGGCATTCAAACTGGATACTATGGACGATCTGGTTCCACAATCGCGGCATAGACAATAGGCGCCTAACTCTCGGAGGATCAGGCAATCTCTTCGGTCAAATGAGATACCGCATTTTGACACAGCCGCGCATACTCCATCGTGTTCACAGGAGCCTTTCAAGGTTCCTGTTTATTCGTTGAACAAAGACGAGGTATGAAGATGAATATTTACCGTAACTATATTGCCTGGCGCAATGCGCGCCGCACCATTGCCGAACTCAACAGCCTGCCGGTGGATCAACTGGTTGATCTGGGTATCGACCCGCTGATCCATACCCTCGACATTCCCGTTCGGTCTTATTCGGGTGGTCAAAGGGAGAGAGGCTGATCTGTTCGCAAGGCAGGCACCCAACAGACAAAGCGGTCGCGTCCATTCGTCTGATTTTAATTGCGTGACGCGACGCAGGCAAAGGAACGGCGCTTCAATTCGGAACAGGCGGCACTTGCAGCCTGCGCATCGCTGAAGCCGCCGAACCGGACATGATAAAGCTGCGCACCGCGCTTTGACGCCGGTTCAATATAGCCTTTGGCACCCGGCAGGATCGCCTGGACGAGTTTATCGGCCCTGCCAAGCAGCCGGTTGGCGTCGGCACGGGTATCCACCGCGCCAATCTGGATATTCCACTGGGCCGAGGACTTCAAAGGTTCCAGCCCGCCATCACCCTGCTCAATCTTCGATTCATCAATCAGTTCGGCAATACCGGGTTTATGCTGTGCAACCACGGCTGATCTGTCTGCAGCGCGCGGAACCGGGATTGCCGACGCACCAACCTGATTTGTTCCAGCGACGGCATTGCTAGCGACAAGATCGCGGCTCCGCTTCGAGCCATCGCTTGCCATCGGCATGTACTGATCCAGAAGCTGCGCCATCCGGTCATCGCGCGAACGGCCGGTTTTGCCGCCAAGAACAACGCCGACAATGTGCCGGTTATTATCCGTGAATGACGACACCAGATTGAAACCCGCCGCATCAGTATAGCCGGTTTTGATACCGTCAACCCCGGCATAGCGGTACATCAGATTATTGTGGCCATTGATCTGCTTGCCGCGAAAAACAAAGGATCGCTGGGAGAAAAGACCATATTCTTTCGGGAAATCCCGCATCACAGCCACCCCCAACGTCGCCATGTCCCGCGCCGTTGTCGACTGACCTTTCTCGGTTAGCCCCGATGCATTGCGGAAAACCGTGTTCCTGAGGCCAAGCTGGCGCCCACGCATGGTCATTTGCTGGGCAAAGCGCGCTTCCGTCCCGCCAAGGTGTTCGCCCATGGCAGACGCCGCGTCATTGGCGGAAAGAATGATCATGCCATTGACGGCTTCACGCACACTTAGCGTATCCCCGGCCCGCATCCAGAGCTTTGCCGGAACTTTGCGCGCGGCATTCGCCGATACGGCAATCCTGTCATCCCAATGCAGCCTGCCCTTTTTGATCGCCTCGAATGTCAGGTAAAGCGTCATCATCTTTGCCAGCGAGGCAGGCCCATGCGGCGTGTTTGCATTGCCCTCGCCCAGCACTTTTCCGGTCGAAACATCAAGAACAAACCAGGGCTGTTCGGCAGCCTGCGCAATCACCGGAAGTCCAACAGCCAGACAGGCGATGCCCGCAACCAGAACTCTCAAACGGCACAACAGGCTTTGAAAAGCGAGACCAAGCGGCATTGCGGAATCTCCGGTTCGAAAAGACGGATGAAGGGTGCAGACCGGCTGACCGGGCACGCGCTCAGACTACGGAAACTGAGGTTGATAAGGTGTAAATATTTATGGTGAACAATGCAATTGTTCACCGCTTTTATGGGCTGCAAGCGTGCCCGCAGTTTCTGTCAAATACCTCCCGCAACCGCAGATATGTTCATTGAACTGTCACCAGCCTGAAACGCTGGCGTCACAGACCAAGCCTATGAAGGCGCAACGCCAGATCGTTCGAGCGGCTTGGCTTCGCACAGCTATGCACATAACCGACGTCCGATTTTCAGATGCCCCGTATTTGATTTTTCGAAAGAGATATCCCGTGAAGATCATCCAGATTACCGACACGCACCTCAGCCCCGCCAAGGTCCACTTCAATCCGAACTGGGCGCCGTTGGCGCAATGGGTGGCAGACCAGAAACCGGATCTGATTATCCATACGGGAGACCTTTCCATCGATGGCGCCGATATCGAGGACGACCTTGCCTTTTCCGTCAAATTGCTCAACGAGCTTACCGCTCCGGTCCTGAGCCTGCCCGGCAATCACGATATCGGCCACATGCCCGCAAGCCCCCAACCTGTTAATGCGACGCGGATCGACCGTTGGCGCGAAATGGTCGGACCCGACCGCTGGTTCCATGATGTGGATGGCTGGCGGCTGGTGGGCCTCAACAGCCTCATTCTGGGCAATGATAGTCTGGAGGAAGCAGCGCAATTTGACTGGCTTGAAGATGTGCTCGCCGAAGCAGCGGACCGCCGCATTGCCGTCTTCGCGCACAAGCCGCTTTTTGTCGATACTGCCGATGAAGGCGAGACCGGCTATTGGAGCGTCCGCCCTGCCCCGCGCAAGAAGCTTCTGGCGCTTTTTGCAGAATATGATGTGGCTCTGCATGCCAGCGGACATCTGCATTGTGCATGGCAAGGCGCACACAATGGCACCAGCCTTGTCTGGGCACCGGCTTCTTCCTTCACCGTCGGGGATATGGTGCCGGATATGCCCGGCAAGCGCATTCTCGGTGCGGCGATCCATACGCTGACCGATACGGTTAAGACCGAGATTGTCGAAATTGATACCTTGTCCCGCTTTGTCCTCGATGACGTTATCGAAGAAGTTTATCCGCGCGCGCCGAAAGCACCGGAGAGTGCCGCATGAGCGCGTTTGCCCTGAAAAATATCTCCAAATCCTATGGTTCCAACAGCATTCTTGACGATGTCAGCATTGAAGCCGAGGACGGTGAATTCATCGCACTGGTCGGGCCATCAGGCTGCGGCAAGAGCACTTTGCTGCGCATTGCCGCCGGTCTTGATCACGGCGATACCGGCAGCATCTGGATGGGGGATCGCGAGATCACGGCGGAACATCCGGCTGATCGCAACGTGGCGATGGTTTTCCAGTCCTATGCGCTCTACCCGCATTTGACCGCCGAACAGAACATTGCGGTGCCGCTGGCCATGCGCAAGCTTTCCACCCTGCAACGAATGCCGTTTCTTGGTCGCTTCATGGCGGGCCGCGCCGCAACGCAAGCCGCCATCAAACAGCAGGTATTGACCACGGCAACCAGTCTCAAGATTGATCATCTGCTTGATCGGAAACCCGGACAGATGTCTGGCGGACAGCGGCAGCGTGTGGCGCTGGCACGGGCGCTTGTGCGCCAGCCCGGCGTCTTTCTGATGGATGAGCCGCTTTCCAATCTCGATGCCAATCTGCGGGTGCATACACGCGCCGAGATCGTCGATCTGCACCGGCGCACCGGCGTTCCCACCATTTACGTTACCCATGATCAGTCCGAAGCGCTCAGCATGGCTGACCGCGTCGCGGTCATGATGGGCGGCAAGGTACTGCAGTTTGCTTCGCCTGCGCAAATTTATGACGATCCACGCCATATTGAAGTGGCAAAATTTGTCGGCAGTCCGCGTATTAATATCATCAACGCCGTTACATCTGAGAATGGCAGGGTGTTTTTCGCCGGTAAGTCCATGATCGAAGGCGTTACGGGCCCGGTGGGAACTGCGGTTCGGCTTGGGATCAGGCCGGAGCGCATCAGGCTCAAACCTGAGGGTGCAGAGGGGATCGCCGCCACGGTCTCACGGCTGGAGTTCCTTGGCTCGGAAGTGCTGGTCACAACGGATGTATCGGGCACCGAGGATGGTATCGTCGTCAAGGCTGCACCTGCCGATGTCGCGCATCTTGCTGCCGGGTCGCCGGTTATGCTGCAGGTTGACAAGGATGCCTGTCTTGTCTTCGGCGACGATGGCTTGCGTGTTCCACTGCGCAATCCGGTGAGGGTTGCCGTCGATGCGTGAAATAGCTGGAGACGCTAACCTTCCCCGCCCCACAGCCAGACAGGCGGCCATCCGTGCTGCAAAACGCGAGGAGCGTGTGGCATGGCAACTGGCGGCTCCAGCGATCATTCTCATTATAGCCCTGATATTGCTGCCGACACTTGCCGTCTTTGTTTTCAGCCTGACAAATTACGAGCTGGGCTATGATGATTTCCAATTTATCGGGCTCGACAATTACATCGAGCTTTTCAGTGACCGGACGTTTCTGATTTCGCTCAAGAACACCGCTGTCTATACGGCCATTGTCACACCCTTTTCCGTGTTCATCGGCCTTGGCGTGGCCCTGCTGATCGAGAGTGAAACACGCGGGCGGGCCTTTTTCCGCACCGTCTATTTCCTCCCCGTCGCTTCCCTGCTGGTCGCCATGGCCACCGTGTTTCAATATCTGCTGCATCCGACCATCGGCCCTGTTAATGCCATGCTGTCAATGCTCGGTATTGCCGGTCCAAACTGGCTTGGCAGCAGCAGCACGGTGCTCATCAGTCTGGCGATTATCGGTATCTGGCAGTCCGTCGGGTTCAACATGGTGCTGTTTCTGGCGGGCCTCACGGCAATCCCGCGAGAGCTTTATGCGGCATCGGAAGTCGATGGCGCCAAGAGCAGCTGGGAGCGCTTTCGCCTCGTCACATGGCCCATGCTCGGTCCGACCACCCTGTTCGTCACAACAATCAGTGTGATCAATGCGGTGAAGGTATTCGAGACCGTCAAGACATTGACAGAAGGCGGCCCCAACAAGGCCTCAGAGGTCCTGCTGTGGACCATCTATCAGGAGGGATTTGTCTATCTGCGTGTCGGCTATGCCTCGGCCATGACCGTGATCTTCCTCGCCTTCCTCATCGTCCTGATGCTCATCCAGTATCGCGTTCTCGACAAGAAGGTGCATTACACATGAGAAGCACCGCACTCCTCTCCATGCGCAATTTACGCCTTGGCATCCTGTCGGCGGGAGCACTGGTCTTCCTTGCCCCCTATATCTGGATGATCTCCACCGCCGCAAAATCCCGCGAAGAGATATTCTCCTCAACGCTGACATTGCTGCCGCAACACTGGGCGCTGTGGGAAAATCTCGCCAAAGCCTTCACCCGGGTTCCGATGGGGCTGCTTCTATGGAATGGACTGGTCGTTTGCGGCCTGATCTTCTTCTTTCAGGTGGTCATCGCCATTCCCTGCGCCTACGCCCTGGCAAAGCTACGGTTTCGTGCCGCACAAACCATGATGACCCTCGTCATGCTCGGGCTGCTCATCCCCATTCACGCAACCGCACTGCCTATTTACGTTGCCTTGAACAAGGTCGGGATGCTGAATAGCTATTTTGCCCTGTCGGCACCGTTCTTCATCTCGGTCTTCGGTATCTTCCTGTTCCTGCAATTCTTCCGCTCCATGCCGGATGATCTGATTGCCGCTGCCCGTCTCGATGGCATGTCGGAACTTGCCATCGTCAACAGGGTGATTGTTCCTAATGCATGGCCCGCAGTCACAGCCTTTGCGATCTTCTCAGTGGTTGCCCACTGGAACGATCTGTTCTGGCCACTCATCGTCATCACCGGCACCGAACGGGCAACCCCGCCTCTCGGTCTGCTGTTCTTCCGCGCGGCGGAAGCGGGCGACGATTACGGGGCCCTGATGGCCGCAACCCTCATCATCACCCTGCCGCTCGTCGCAGCATTCCTGCTGGCACAGCGGCGTTTCATCGAAGGCATAACCCTCACCGGCCTCAAAGGCTGACTGTTCCCAAGACCAGGAGATAATAATGAGCTTCTTCCGAAAGACGATTGCGGCAGCCGCAATCGCCACCACATTCTGTGCCCCCGCTTTGGCGGAAACGACTCTGAACGTACACTACCCAATGCCGGGTTTCTTCAAGGATGTGATGGATGTCATCTCCAAGAAGTTCATGGAAGAAAACCCTGATATCAAGATCAGCTTCGTCAGCCCTTCGGCCACCTATGAGGAGGGCATCCAGACGATCCTGCGTCAGGCCGGCACCGCTGAAATGCCTGACGTCACCTTCATCGGTCTCAACCGTCTGCGCATGATTGCCGAGCGCGGCGTCAATATCGACATGAAGCCGCTGATCGCCAAGGAGGCTGATATGGCCGCTCAGGGTTTCAGCGACAATATCCTGCGCCTTGCCCAGGTTGGCGATCAGCAGGTCGGCCTCGCCTTCGCCACCTCCAATCCAATCATGTATTACAATGCCGATCTTATCCGGCAGGCGGGGGGCAATCCGGACCAGCCACCAAAGACGTGGGACGAAGTGATTGCACTCGGCGCCAAGGTCAAAGCGCTTGGCAATGGCAATGAAGGTATCGACTTCCGCTGGCAGGGCGATGACTGGATGTTCTCGGCGCTGCTTTTCGGTGCCGGTGGTACCATGCTTTCACCCGACGAGAAGAAGGTCGCGTTCAATGGTCCTGAAGGCGTGGCCGCCTTCAATCTCGTTAGCCGTCTGGTCAAGGAAGGTGGCATGCCTGTTCTGACCAAGCAGGCGGGCGAGCAGGCCTTTGTTGCCGGTAAGGTGGGCTTCGCCTTCCAGACGACGGGCGCGCTGCGCAACACCATCAAGAATGTTGGCAGCAAGTTTGACCTGCGCACCGGACCATTGCCGCTGCTCAACCCGGAAAAGGGCCATCTGCCAACCGGTGGCAACGCTGTGGTGATCCTCACCAAGGATGCAGCCAAGCAGCAGGCCGCATGGAAGTTTGCAAAATTTGCCGCCGGACCTTTCGGCGCGTCGGTTGTGGTTCCCGGCACCGGCTATGTGCCAAACAATGAACTTGCCGCGAAGTCACCTGAGTATCTTGGCGATTTCTACAAGCAGAACCCGCTGTTTCAGGCTGGCCTCAACCAGATGAACCGGATGATCCCCTGGTATGCTTTCCCCGGTACAAACGGCGTGAAGGTAACGCAGACCATCGTCGACAATCTGTCGCGCGTTGTCGAACAGTCGGCCACACCGGAAGAAGCCCTGAACAGCGCGGCTGATGAAGTTCAGAAGCTTCTGCCGCGCCGCTGAGCAATGCACAATCTTTATCAGTTGTCCTGTCAAACCGACAGGGCAACTGATACGCATCCCGCACAACATGAAATGCCGTATAACGGTTTTGCAATGGTTTGAGACTATGACCATCAAGGACAACCACCGGTTGGAGATATGTGACACAGACATATGCTCGCGCCGATCTATCAATCCTTGCTGGACCGACCATCGATGCCACCGACAGACTCCGGCTACAAAACGGAAAAGCGCATTCAGGAACGCAAGCGCACACGCCTGCGCTCGGGAAAGCTTGCAACGCTTGAAGGCCAGTTTCTGACCGAATGTCATTTCCATAATATCGCCGGTGGCGGGGCACGGATCAGAACCGTTGGACCTTGCGTGGTCCCCAACAGGTTCTGGCTGTTTGATGATCAGCATCGTGGCGCACTGATGACTGAAATCGTCTGGCACAAGGACGGAGATTACGGCGTGCGCTTCATCGAAGACATAAATATAGCGCCGCTAAGCGCGGCAGTGCTCAGTGCACTTGCCGGAAAATACTATTCGCTTTGATTGATCATGGTGCCGGTGGCGTCTGGCGCGGCAGGCCCTTGGTGTTCTGGTCGCGGATTTCTTTGGCCGTTATGTAGTTGAATTGCTCGACAAGCAGGTCGCGCACCAGAGGTTCCGGGAATTTCGCGTTCACGCCGTCAATCACTGATTGCTTGACGCTGGCAAATTCAACCTTCTGCACATCTTTCACATCGGAAAAGTGGCCGTAGAACTGGCGGAACACTTCATCATTGATAAACGGTCCGACCGGCACCGTGACAGAGGCCTTTACGCGGCTATCCAGCGTATAGCCGAGCTGCACGACGATATAGCCTTCCACCGTGCCGTCGAGAATAATCGGGACGCTGAAGACATCCGTCTTGCCGAAATCGAGCATGTCCTTGCTCTGGGATGAGATGGCCGCCGTCGCCGAATTCTGCCATACGGCAAAATACAGCGACCCCAGCGCAACGCCGCATATCCACAGACCGATCAGGACAATGCGGATCATGCGCCCTGCCCGTTCCTCATCTGCTGGGCCGTATAGGTGCCATCGGCTTCCTGCGTTTCAAGCGCATCGCGGATGAGGCCGGTCAGCTCCGTCACGGCGCGCAGATGCAGCTTGATGGCATCGCAATTGCGATCCAGCTTCTGCCGCAGCGCATCAAGCACAGGCTGTAGCGACTTCAATGCCGGTATCCCCGCTGTTTTCGCGGCCTTGTTCATCGCCTTGTTGAAGTCGCGCAGGCCACGGCTCTTGTGCGAATTGATCTCGGCAAGATCAATCGTCTCGCCATCAAGCAGCAATTGCGTTTCGCGCTCAACCACTTCTTCCAGACGCTTGATCGCAAAGAGAACGGGCTCAAGCGCCGGTTCGATCTGCTGGGGTTCAAGCGGAGCGTGCTCGATCACTGCGCCATGCTCTTCATTGTCGTTGACTACATCCATATTCATTTCCTCCAATCCTGGCGGCCTCAGCCCTGTCTGATATCTTCAACAGGTTTCGTCGTTTTCAATTGCTTGTGAATGAGTTGCCGTTCGATCTGGTACAAAATGACATTTGAGTCCTGTTTTTGAGTGAGACTTTGTTCGCCTGATACAGCGGGCGTTTCACTCGCTGCCTCGTTTTTCGCTTTCTTGGCGCTCTGCTGTTCCAGCATCTTCGCCACACCGATACCCCCGGCATCGGCCATCTTCTTGGCCACTGCCTCTGACATCATCGATTTCCAGTAATCCCCGGCAATGCCCTGACCGAACACGGCCTGATTGTCGCCGGTGAACATCGACTCGACAAAGGATTGCAGCATGAATGATTCAAATTTCTTGTAGGCGGCATTCTGCTTGTCCGGTGCATGTGTGCTGCCGATGGAAACCATTGGAGTACCCGCCTGTTGTATCGACGCAAATGTCTCGCGCGAAAGCCGCGTCTGGGCTTCGACACGCGCAGCGGCGAGGCTGCGAAGTTTTTCGACCGAAGCCTGCAAGGTTGCCGGATCTGCTGCATTGGCAACATCCAGCACCAGATCGGAAGGTGGATTAATGGCCATCAGTCATTGTCCCATCGTGTTTCATGCTTTCCACCTTACCTGCCCAAACTTACGGGAGGCTTGTGCCGCCAGCGATTGTATGGATGACATATTCCTCGATTTCGTCAGCAGCAGCGATTCGCTCCATATCCTGCTCCAGCCGAAGAAGCCGGTCGCGCAATATATCCAGCGTGCGTGAAACCATCAGCAGATCGCGCTTTTCAATGGTCATCCGCTCGGACAGATCAGCCTGTTTTGCCTTGTTGGTTTCAAGCCGCTTCATGATGAGATCGGCGGGAACGATACCCCCGCCATTTTCGAAGCGATCATTCTGCATCTTGAACAGAGCCATGTTTTCCGCGTCAATCGCAACGGATTGCGCGGTCAGCCGCGAGAGCTGCATTTCATGCCGGGCCTTGGTCAGGCTCTGCAGCTTGATCATCCCCTGAAGTGATCCGCGTGAGCCTGATCTGATGGCCATGTCAAAAATTCCTGAGATAGGTGCCGGCCTCGCTGGTAAAGAACCGGAGAAGATCGGGCATAGTGAAATAGAGAAGCATCAAACCGCCCGCGAGCACGAACGGCATGGAGATGAAATAGACAGGGATTGTCGGGGTCAGCTTGTTGATCAGACCAACGGCAATATTCACGACAACCGCAAAGACAATAAACGGTGCGGCGATGCGAATGGTGCTGAAGAACGCCTTGGACAGTGTATCGGTCAGATTGACCATGGCTGTTGCGGGCTGGAAAACCCCATCAACCGGAATAGCCGAATAGGATGAGAGCAAGGCACGCAGCACTTCAAGATGCAGGTCCATGACGAAGAACATCAGCAGGGCCGAGAAAGTGACAATGGTGGCAATCGCCGCCTGCGGCTCTTCGGATTCGATGCCCGCCCCCGGAGCGCCGGAATAACCCGTCGCCATGGCAATGGTGTTGGCCATGAACTGCAGAGCCCAGAAATACATGCGTGCCAGAATACCGATCAGCGCGCCGACAATGGCTTCAATGACGATGATGCGCATCAGCACGAGAGGCGCGGCATTGGCCGCGGGTGTTACCTGCTTGAGCACGAGCGGCACGACCATCAGTGAACAGGCGAGAGCGAGAAAAAGCCTGACCTGCAACGGAATGCGCGGGCTGGAAATACCGGGCATAATCAGCAGGCACGCACCGACACGGGCAAAGACCAGAAAGGCGGCGATCACCATGTCGCTGAGCGCCAGATTCTGCAGCATCGTTCAAAGCCTCACGAAATCGTTCCGAGCGAACGCACTTCGACGCCGCGCGCGATCTCCACATGGGACAGCACGGAAAGCGTGGCAAACAGCCTTTCGATGATCATGCGGATATAGGGCCGCGCTTCCGGCGAAGCGACGAGCACGAAACGCTCACCTGCATCCAGATGCTTGCGGATTGCCGTGCTGGCCTCAGTACCGAACTGTTCAAGCAGACGCGGGTCAATATCAAATTCGATGATATCACCCTTGGCATCGCGCTTGAGGCTCTGATGGAAAACCATGTCCCAGCGATTGCCAAGACGCAGGACGCTGAGCACGCCATTATCCGCAAGGTCGCCGCAAATCTGCTGTGACATGCGCATGCGCACATGCTCGACGATCATTTCCGAACGGCGGATATGCGGTGCAACTTCAGCAATGGCTTCAAGGATGAGATTGAGGTTGCGGATGGAAACCCGCTCCGACAATAGCAGCTTGAGCACCGCCTGCAGGCCCGAATAGGAAAGATGGGCAGGGCAGATATCATCAAGCAGCTTGCGATATTCAGGGCCGAGCCTGTCCAGCAGCGCACGCATGTCCTTGTAGGACAGAAGCTGCGCCAGGTTGTTGCGGACGATCTCGCTGAGGTGCGTGAGCATCACGGAAAGATTGTCGACGGTCATGTAATTGTCGCGCTTGAGGTCAGCGGCAAAAGTCTCAGGCACCGAATAGGCCTTCATGCCAAAGGCGGGTTCCCTCACCTCTTCACCGGGAATTTCGGGGATCGGGCGGTCGCCGGGAATAACCATGATTTCGCCGACGCGCAGTTCCTGCGAGACAACCACCGTGCCATGAATCTTGATACGATAGACTTTTGGCGGAATGAGAAAATCATCCGTAACTTTGATCTCTGGAACGACAAAACCATATTCGGTGGCAAACTTCTTGCGCATCTTGTTGACGCGGTGCGCAAGTTCCAGCTGCGAGGCCATCAGACGTGTCGACAGCTGCTTGCCCAAGCAAAGCTCAATCTGCGCGGTTTCGAGTGAAGCACGGACGGAGTTGCGGTCCTCGTCCTCAGCCGCTTTCTTTTTCTGGGCATCATCGGCCAGCGCGGCCGCCGCCACGCGTGCAAGTTTGCGCGGAACCGAAATGCCGATAGCAACAAGGCCAAGCGCGAGAATGAAAAATGGAAAGGCGGGCAAACCGGGCAGGACGCCAAGCACGAACAACAGCAGCGCCGCCACGAATAGCGCCTTTGGATAGGCACCGAGCTGGCCGAAAACAGCCTTGTCGGTGGAACCGCGTGTGCCGCCTTTGGAAACGAGCAGACCCGCGGCAAGCGATACGATCAGCGCCGGGATCTGCGTGACCAGACCGTCACCAACCGAAAGTTTGGTGAAGACGTCAGCCGCCTGACCCACTTCCATGCCGTGGCGGGTAACGCCGATGATGATACCACCGAAAATATTGACGGCGGTGATGATAAGACCGGCAATCGCATCGCCGCGCACGAACTTTGACGCACCATCCATCGAACCGAAGAAGGCGCTTTCTTCCTCCAGTTCGCGGCGGCGGTGCTGCGCCTCCTTCTCGTCTATCAAGCCGGATGAGAGGTCGGCATCAATCGCCATCTGCTTGCCGGGAATGGCATCAAGCGTAAAGCGTGCGCCAACTTCCGCAATACGCGTCGCGCCCTTGGTGATGACGAGAAAGTTGACGATGATCAGGATGGCAAACACCACAAGACCGATGACGAAATCGCCGCCCATGACGAACTGGGAAAACCCGTGAATGACCTGTCCCGCCGCCGCATAGCCCTCATCTCCGTGAGTGAGGATGACGCGGGTCGTCGCGATGTTGAGCGACAGGCGCATCATGGTGGCAATCAGCAGAACCGTCGGAAAGGCCGAGAAATCGAGCGGGCGCTGAATCCACAGCGATACCATGAGGATCAGGACTGAAAGCGCGATGGAAAATGCGAGGCCAATATCAAGCACCATGGGCGATACGGGCAGGAAGAGCACGGTCAGGATAACGACGATGCCGAGCGCCAGTCCGACATCACTGCCGGTCAGATAACCCTTGTCTCCCAGTTTTTTGACGGCGACCTGTTGCACGGCATTCTCCTATGATCGTTGGAGCATAGGGAGCGAAGCTTACGCGAAGCCAAAGCGGGGATGTTGTCCGTGCTTTGCAAAACCGGATTTGCGTGGTTCGTGGTTCGACAAGCTCACCATGAGGGAGAGGGTGGATGCAAGGGAGTCAAGTTCTGCAGAATTGTCGATGTGCATTGCAATCCTCACCATCCCTCATCCTGAGCCTGTCGAAGGGCGCAACAATGGATTTGCAGCCAACCAGATTATGCTTCCCCGTTGCCACACCCGCTTTTGCGTCTGGCCATTGAAAAAGTGGGAAAGACGGGCGGTCCATCGGGAGCGCTGAAGTCTTTGGTTGGTGTTGCGGTGTTTACGATCCCTCGGACCACCCGCCCCGGCGATTTGTGTTCCCGTTCTTCACCGGTTTCCTGGCTGTCAGGCTCAGTACCGGCATAAGAGCGGAACCTCTCCAGCTTGCGAGACTACCACCCGCAAACAGAAGCGCCGGTCCTTTCCTGACTTCGAATAGTTTCCGGAAGCATTCCCGCCGGAAAGGACATGAGTAGAATAAGGGAGGCGGAGGAAACGTGGATAAGTTGGTGGTGTTTTTTTTGAGAATGGTGGTTTGGGTGGCGTTCACAGTGGTGCTC
>NZ_JBFRDN010000043.1:0-31806 GCF_052113785.1 Phyllobacterium sp. TAF24
CGATAGCGATGGCTATCTCTGGGTGAAGCAGGACAAGTTCCACGAAAGTTTCTGTCAGGACCTGACCGCCGATGAAGGACTTGTGATGGGTGTGACGCAGAAAGCGCCGCTTGCCAGCACATTCGGCAATGAGATCAGCAATCCGGCGTGGAAGTCCAAAAACAGCTGGTATCAGATTTCCAGTGATGACCACATGATCCATCCGGCCAATCAGGAATTCATGTCCGGCCGCCTTGGCGCCAAGAAGATCATCACGCTGAAAGCCAGCCATGCTTCGCTGGCGTCCAAGCCGGTTGAAGTTGCGGCATTCATCGATGAGGCTGCAAAATATCAGTGATAAGGTTCCTGACGTTTTCAGGCCCTCGCATTCTTAAGGGTGCGGGGGCTTTTTACGTTCTATGCATGCCGTCTTTGACCCCTTATAATTGGAGGGGTGATAAACCACATATGCTTTGACGTTTCGATCTGGCAGCCTTGCCATGGTATCTTCATTCCAGATCGTGTGCAGACGTGATCAGGACGGGGTGATGCAATGCAATCTTTGTTGGACGTGAACAAGAGTTCGCCTCGCGCGAGCGACGGGATTTGGCCTATGCAAAGGAGTGCGCTGCTTGACTGGCTGATGATCGAAACGCGTGAGCAACGGTTCATCGACAATATTCTCGTGGAAATGTGCGAAAAACTTGAAGCTGCGGGGATACCTGTCGCCCGCGCATCGCTGCATTTCCGCATTCAGCATCCGCAATGGCGCGGTGCGCGGCTTCTGTGGCGGAAGGGTCTTACCGAGACGGAAATCCGCACATTCGAATATGGTTCCGAACAGACAGCCGAATATCTCAATAGCCCCATCAACGATATTGTTAGCGGGGCAAATGAGGTTCGCCAGCGCCTTGAAGTGATTGACGCCAATGCGCCCAAATACCAGCTCTATGACCAGCTGCGCGCAGAAGGATTGACAGATTATGTCGCCTGGCCGCTCGATCACACTCTGGGCAAGCGGCATGTGGTGACTTTTTCCACCGACCGGCGCGGCGGCTTTGACGATGAGCATATCGCTGCTTTGTCTGACCTGATGCCGGCCCTTGCGCTGGTCAGCGAGATCAGGCTCAAGAACCGTTTTGCGCGCACGCTTCTCGAAACCTATGTCGGCCCGCATGCCAGCGAGCAGATACTCGCCGGTGCAACAACCCGCGGTAGCGGCGTCACAGTGGGCGCGGCAATCCTGATCTGCGATCTGCGCGATTTCACGGGTATCTCGGATGCCTGGCCGCGTGACAACGTGATTGAACTACTGAACGGTTATTTCGACGCAATGTCGGAGCCAATCGAGAAATATGGCGGCGAAATCCTCAAATTCATGGGCGATGGTCTTCTGGCCATTTTTCCGCTCAGCAATCCGAACGCCTGTACCGATCTGCTGCATGCTATCAGTGAAGCGCAGCTTGCAATGACGGCGCTCAACGTAGAACACGTAAGGGAGGGCCGCAAACCGCTTGGCTATGGTATCGGCGTTCATGTCGGGGATGTCATGTATGGCAATATAGGCTCGCGCAAGCGTCTCGACTTTACAGTTATCGGTCCGGCAGTGAATATTGCCTCGCGTCTCGAAACGCTGACCAAACAGGTTCATCGTCCTGTTCTGCTGTCAAAGGCCTTTGTTGATCTTGCCGGGGTTGAGTGTGAACTGGAAAATCTGGGGTCTCATTTGCTCCGGGGCCTTGATGAGCCCATTGATGTCTTTGCGTTCTCTGGCGATTGTCTTAACGTGGGGCAGATTCCGGCCTGACGCACTGGCTTGAAGTAACGAGGAGCATATATATATGGCACATTCACCGCGCCGACCTGTTAATCCGATGGATGCCGCCGAAGCGCTGTTCAAGCCGGTTGCCAAAAAGCTTGTTGTGCCGGTGCGTGAAGCACCTGTTGTGCCCCATGCCAAAGAGCTTGTCTCACTCCGGATTGATCGCGCGGTTCTGGAGCATTTTCAAGAGGGTGGTCCTGGCTGGCAAGACCGTATCAATGACGTCTTGCGGCAGGCCGTTTTGGGGAAAGCCTGAGCCCAGGCGTGATGCGTTTGCCTGATATGCCGGAGTATGACGGATGAATGATTTTCATATCGGCCAGAAGGTCGTTTGCATTGATGATAAATTCAAGAATGTCAGCATCGATCAGTTGATCCGTAAGGGGCAGATTTATACGGTTCGCTGGGTTGGCATGTACAAGCACTATGTCGATGGCGAGTTCGTTGGCATCAAGGTGGAGGAAATCCATCGCGGCAATGATGATGGCCCTGAAGGCTATGGCGCTGCTGATATGCCCTACCGGGCAACGCGATTCCGTCCGCTTGTCAAAGACAAGATTGGTTCTTTGCGCAAGCTGCTGGCGCCCAAACCGGATGCCCCTGTAGAGCCTGAGAAGACCAGCCCGGTGAAAAAGAAAGAGAAGGTGTGAGCCCTCTACGGGTTCACATCATGTCCGTCCGGTGAATTCACGCAAGCGTTCGCGGATGATGCGGGCAAAGTTCTGGGTACGGCGGTAGAGATGGATTTGTGCCGCCGCCCGGCGGGTTGCCCGATCGGAAGCCGGGGTCAGACCGATAACCAGTGTGCCAACGGATTCGCGCTCCTGAAACAGGCGGGACGCGACCGGATGATCAGGAACAGCGCAGGAATCCGTGCGCAGAATATTCGGATCATCAAGATGGTTCTTGAGCATCTCGATCATCAGAAGCACGCCGGGCGAATAGGCCGCGAGACTTTCGTCATAGGCTGTCTTCCACGTCCATGCCTGACCGGCTTCGACAAAGACCACGAGAACGGCAATTGTCTTGCCGTCGAGTTCAAGTGTGTGAATGCGGGCGAGATCGCGGCCGGCGAGATTGTTGACGGCTTCGCGGGCAAAGGCGGCGCGGAAACGATCAACCGCCATGGCCGAACCGCGATGACCCTTCCATCCGCTGGCCTCAACTGCCAGAAAATCTTCCAGACGGGCCCGGATATCTTCCTCGGTGCGGCTGACCGTATAGGTCAGCTTGCCCTTTTCCGACAGGCGCCGCCATAAACGGCGATATTCCTTGGCGTGGCGTGGGCCGAGTGCTTCACGCAGATATTCTTCACCCTCTTTGGTGCTTTCAAGAAACGGCCGCTCGACCGTGCCAATTGTGGTGATGGGCAGGTTTCGGTCGAGCGCAACAGCGCGGAAAAGCTGGGCGACCGGGCGGTTCAGCAACAGGTCAGGCAGAACCAGCACTTCCGGGAATTTCAGGTGCTTGCGCGCCAGCATGTCGAACAGGTCGTTGAGAACGCCGACCGGATCATCGCGGTCTATCAGCGGGGTGCCTTGCGGGCCGAAAGGCGTCGCCCAGGCGCGCAGGATCGATGAGGAAAAGGTGAAGCCGGGACGCTCAATCGTATAGGGCAACAGAAACCGCAGGCGGCTCTTTACCTCATTTTCATCGCGTACCACCATGAAACGCACCTGCCGATCGTCAAGCCGGGGCATTGCGGGGGCAAGAAAGCGCGGATTGAAGAAGACGTTTGGTTCGATGGTCCGGTAGCTTAGATATTCAAGTTCTTCGGTAAGGTCGAACCCGGCGGAAGCGGAATAGACTGAGAGTTTGCGGGGGATGCCGCGCGTGCCCAGCGTCTCCTCAATCTGCTTGGCCGCATCACGCGACTCAAAGCCAGCCAGCTGCGAAATGATCTGCGAGGAAGGGCCACCGGCCAGTTCTTCGAGAAGCGGTATTGCAGCCATCAGATTTCTTCCTTGGCGGATTTTGTGCCCGGTCCGCCGGCGAAAACAAACATTGTTATGTTGAGACGGTTGTAAACGGTCAACGCCAGAACAAGCGCTTCAAACACCATCGAGGCTGCCGTCGCACATGCGGCGCCTGCAAGGCCGTATAGTGGTATCATAACAATGCTGAGACAAATATTAACGGCCAAAGTAACCGCATAGACAATTGCGCAAATCTTCTGTTTGCCCGCCATGTTGAGCAGGCTTTCCGCCGGCCCGACCGAGGCGCGGGCCACCACGCCGATCACCATGATGAACAAAAGCGGATAGCCTTCAGTGAACTGTGCGCCGAAGAGCCATAGCAGCGGCTTGCCCAAAACAAGCAGCACGATGGCCATCGCCAATGAAGGCCAGAATGTCCAGCGCGCCGTATCGCGGGCGAATCCCTCAAGCTGGGCGTGGTCATAATTCTGCATCAGCTCGGCATAGCGCTGGGCCGCGCCCGCCTTCACCGAGAAATAGACGAAATGCACCAGAGCGAGAAGTTTGACCGTGGCGTAATAGGTGGCGACCTTATCAGGCTCCATATAGCGCCCGACCATCAACACGTCGGCATTGGTCAAAAGGAAGAAAAAGCCTTCCACCAGAAAAATCGGCAGGGATACCGCGAACCAATCCTTGAAATAGATGGCTCGGGGGCCCGGTGGCACCACAGCCTTGAAGCGATCGCAAACGACGTAGAGCTGGAACAGCGATGTGAGATAGGTCGCGATAATGGCCGAGCCGATGGCGGTCATGGCCGTGGGGGCGAACCCGCCGAAATGGGAAAGGCTCATGACGGCGAGCGTCAGGATCGGGCGGATGATATAGGTCGGGGTAAGCGCGACCAGCACCCATGAGCGCGAGCGTGCCGTGCCGTCAAGCGTATCACCAAGCGCGATCATGGGAAGACAGATCAGCCCGACAAGAAACGGGGCGATGTAGTAAACCTCGATCTTGTCGCGCAATGCATAGATGACGGCGGCGCCAACCAAGGCGATGCATGTGGTAATGCTGACCGCAAAGGCCTTGCTGGTGAAAAGGATGCCGCGCAGATGATCAAACTGCTTGCGCTCCAGATATTCAGGGACAAAACGGATAACTGTGGTCTGGAAGCCAAGGCAGGACAGATTGCCGAGGATGACGACCGTTACCCATACGAGGACGAAAATACCGTATTCGAATGGGCCCATCCAGCGGGCAAAGATGACCTGAGAAACGAGGGCTATGCCAGCGCTGACAACGCGGACAAGGAACGCAATCAGGGAAACGCGCTGGGCGACGGCGTGTTCGTTCGACCCGTCAAGCAACTGATCCAGTCGCGACAACCAGGGACCAAGGCGCTGTGACAGTTTTTCTGGCAAAAATCGGTCTGCAGCTTTTACCGCAGAAAATCGCACTCGCAGCCCCCACTCATTCACAACCTACCGATGTATATTCCGTAAAGAACGGTTCGGCCATATCGAGAGTTGCATAGTCTATCGAAAAAGCAAAAAGGCCGCGTCTGATAACGCGGCCTTTGGATTTTTTTGGTTTTGGAATCAGGCAAACGAGCCGTGACAATGCTTGTATTTTTTACCCGATCCGCAGGGGCAGGTCTCGTTGCGGCCAATCTTGCCCCAGGTGCTCGGATTGTTCGGATCACGCTCGGATGGGTCCACAACGCGCTGGTCTTCCAGCACGGCCGCGTCACCGAAGTCATCCTGACCGGTCAGGCCGTCAAAGTGATGACCCTCCATCTGTGGCAATTCAGGTGCCGGTGCTTCAGCCGCTTCGCGAACGATCTCGACACGCATCAACTGCGTGGTCACGTTCTGGCGAAGATTGGTCAGCATGGCCTGGAATAGCTCAAAGCCTTCGGTCTTGTATTCGTTGAGCGGATCGCGCTGCGCATAGCCGCGGAAACCGACAACAGAACGCAGATGGTCGAGATTGACCAGATGCTCGCGCCACAGGGCATCAAGCGTCTGAAGAATGACTGATTTCTCGACATAGGCCATGATTTCAGGGCCAAAACGCTCGGCACGATCAGCGGCGGCCTTTTCGACCGCTTCGAACAGGCGTTCGCGAATGTCATCAGGCGCGATATTGTCTTCATTGGCCCACTCAACGATCGGCAGATCGAGATTGAGAATGTTGCGAACATCCTCGTTCAGTTGCTGCACGGTCCACTGTTCGGCATAAGCGCCTTCAGGAGTATGGCGGGCAATCAAATCGTCCACGACGTCTTCGCGCATTTCTGCCGTGGTCTGGCTGAGATCCGTGCCGTCCATCAGTTCAATGCGCTGTTCAAAGATCACCTTGCGCTGATCATTCATCACGTCATCGTATTTCAGGAGGTTCTTGCGGATGTCGAAGTTGCGCGCTTCGACCTTCTTCTGTGCCTTTTCCAGCGCCTTGTTGATCCAGGGATGGACAATGGCCTCGTCTTCTTTCAGGCCAAGCTTCTGCAACATGCCATCCATGCGCTCGGAACCGAAAATACGCATCAGATCGTCCTGCAGAGACAGGAAGAATTTCGAGCGGCCCGGATCACCCTGACGACCGGAACGGCCGCGCAGCTGGTTATCAATGCGGCGGCTTTCATGGCGTTCGGTTGCCAGAACGTAGAGGCCGCCAGCGGCAAGCGCTTTCTCTTTCAGTCGCGAGATATCATCGCGAATGGCAGCTTCCTTGGACTTGCGCTCTTCGCCCTCGGGCATATCGGCAAGCTCATGCTTCACACGCATTTCGAGATTGCCGCCGAGCTGAATGTCAGTGCCGCGACCGGCCATGTTTGTTGCGATGGTGATGGTGCCGGGAACACCCGCCTGTGCCACGATATAGGCTTCCTGCTCGTGGTAACGGGCGTTCAGAACCTGAAAGTCCTTGAAGCCTTCCTTGCGCAGACGTTCAGCCAGCTGTTCTGACTTTTCAATCGATGTCGTGCCGACCAGCACTGGCTGGCCCTTGGCGCGTGCCTCATGAATATCGCGAACGATGGCTTTGTATTTTTCCTCGACGGTCCGGTAGACCTCATCATCCTCGTCAATACGCTTGACCGTATTGTTGGTCGGAATTTCCGTGACCTCAAGGCCGTAAATATTGCCGAATTCTTCGGCTTCCGTTGATGCCGTACCGGTCATACCAGCCAGCTTCTTGTACATGCGGAAGTAGTTCTGGAAGGTGATTGAGGCMAGCGTCTGGTTTTCAGGCTGGATCGTCACATGTTCCTTGGCTTCCAGCGCCTGATGCAGCCCTTCGGAGAAGCGGCGACCCGGCATCATACGTCCGGTGAACTCGTCGATGATGACGATCTCGTCATTACGGACGATATAGTCCTTGTCGCGCTGGAACAGCTTGTGGGCACGCAGGGCGTTGTTGACGTGGTGAACCACGGCAACGTTTTCGATGTCGTAAAGACCTTCGCCCTTGAGGTGGCCAGCTTCTTTCAGCAGGTTTTCCAGCCTCTCGGTGCCTTCTTCGGTGAAGATTGCAGTTTTCTGCTTCTCGTCGATTTCGTAGTCAACCGGGTCAAGAGGCAGGATGAACGTGTCGATGAGGTTGTAGAAATCGGACCGGTCATCGAGCGGGCCGGAAATAATGAGGGGCGTGCGCGCTTCGTCGACAAGGATCGAATCCACTTCGTCGACGATCGCATAATTGTGCCCGCGCTGCACCATCTGGGCGCGCTCATATTTCATATTGTCGCGCAGATAGTCGAAGCCCAGCTCGTTATTCGTCGCATAGGTAATGTCGGCGGCGTAGGCGGCGGCCCGTTCTTCATCGTCAAGACCATGAACGATAATGCCGTAGCTGAGGCCGAGGAAATTGTAGACCTGACCCATCCACTGGGCGTCGCGGCTGGCAAGGTAGTCGTTTACGGTAACGACGTGAACGCCCTTGCCCTCAAGCGCATTGAGATAGACAGGCAATGTTGCAACCAGCGTCTTGCCTTCACCGGTGCGCATTTCAGAGATGCCGCCACCGTTCAGAACCATGCCGCCAATCAGCTGAACATCAAAGGGACGCATGCCGAGAACACGCTTGGACGCTTCGCGCACAACGGCAAAAGCCGGTACCAGCAGGTCATCAAGCTTGGTTCCACTGGCAAGGCTCGCGCGGAATTCCGCGGTCTTTGCCTTCAATTGTTCGTCAGTAAGAGACGAAATTTCAGCCTCAAGCGCATTGATTTCATCAACGCGCGGCTTGAAGCTTTTGACACGACGCTCGTTGGAAGAGCCGAAAATCTTGCGGGCAAGGCCGCCGAAACTGACCATCCCTGGTCCTCTCTTGTTCGTTTCGCCAGGAGAACCTGGCATTTTAATGATCCGATACTTAACACTGGGAAGCCTGATACAATATGGGTATTAAGCCAAATGTATAAGCCTATCTCTTGCCAAGCTATCTGGACGCAAAGCCGATGGACAGATAAGAGGGGGCTCGAATGATGTCAATGTTGAAGCAGCAAACCGTTGATCGCTTCGTTTAGGCAAAATTCTGCCGTAATCATAGCCCGTACCGGTCCTCCCAAGGAGAAATAGACCTATGAACCAATTGCGTAAAACCCTTTCATTCATGACTGTTGCTGTATTGTTATCAGGTGTTTCCTCTGTGGCCATGGCCCAGGATGCCGGAAAAACAGAAGCTCCCAAGGCGGAAGCCCCTAAGGCAGATGCCGTCAAGGTCGACCCCAAGAAGGTCCTTGCGACCATCAATGGCGACAAAATCACCTCCGGTGATGTTGACCAGATTTCTGCCGACCTTGATCCACAATTTGCCCGTCTGCCTGACGACCAGCGTCGTTTGGCCGCTCTGAATGCAATCATCGACATCAAGGCACTCTCTGCCAAGGCAGAAGCTGCAAAGCTTGATGCCACTCCGGAATTCAAGGCGCGTATGCAGTTCCTGAAGGATCGTGCCCTGCACAATGATTTCTTCAAGCAGCAGGTTGTCGACAAGATCACCGATGCTGATGTGCGTGCCCGTTATGACAAGGAAATGGCAGCGATGCCGCCGCAGAACGAAGTTCGCGCCCGTCATATTCTGGTAAAGACAAAGGAAGAAGCTGAAGAGATCATCAAGCAGCTCGATGGCGGCGCATCCTTCGAAGACGTTGCAAAGGCAAAGTCAACCGACGGTTCGGCGGCGCAGGGCGGCGATCTCGGCTACTTCTCGGCTGGCCAGATGGTTCCTGAATTCGAAAAGGCAGCAATGGCGCTCGACGTCGGCAAATACACCAAGGAGCCAGTGCAGACGCAGTTCGGCTTCCACGTCATCAAGCTGGAAGACAAGCGCGTGCAGCAGCCACCGGCATTCGATCAGGTCAAGGATCAGGTCAAGTCGATCCTCATCCGCGAACGTTATATTGACCTGGTCAAGAAAGAACGCGCTGACCTGAAGATTCAGTACACTGATCCGGAAACGGAAAAGGCGATCAACGCCGCAACCCAATCGCAGGATCAGTAAAATTTTGGCCCGGGGGTTCGCTCCCGGGCCTTGATCCCCTTAGACCGCGCCTATACCAAACCTTGTCAAACACCTTTTCGAGGTAACCGATGTCCACGTCTGTCTCTCCCCTTGCTCCCAAACATGTACCGGCCATGCCGGAAATCCACGGTGTGCGGATCGCAACCGCTGAAGCCGGTATCAAATACAAGGGTCGCACAGACGTTGTTATGATCGTATTCGACAAGCCGGTGGCTGTCGCAGGCGTATTTACCCGATCGAAATGCCCATCAGCGGCGGTGGATTTTTGCCGCGATAGTTTGACCGGCGGTAAAGCCCGCGCAGTTGTCGTCAATTCAGGCAATGCCAATGCCTTTACCGGCAAGAAGGGACGCGAGTCGACCAAGCTGACAGCGGCTGCCGCTGCCAAAGCAGTTGGTTGCAAGCCGAGTGAAATCTTTCTTGCCTCGACAGGTGTCATTGGCGAGCCGCTGGATGCGGGCAAGTTCAGCCATCTCCTCGCAGATATGGCCAAGAGCGCCACGGCGGAACGCTGGCAGGATGCAGCCAGCGCCATCATGACAACCGATACATTCCCTAAGGTTGCAACGGAAACCGTCATGCTTGGCAGCGTGCCTGTCACCATCAATGGCATCGCCAAGGGTGCGGGCATGATTGCGCCAGATATGGCGACGATGCTGTCCTTTGTGGCGACCGATGCGCCAATTGCTTCGGATATCCTGCAAAAGCTCCTGTCCAAATCTGTTGGCAAAAGCTTCAATTCCGTCACCGTTGATAGCGATACGTCGACGTCAGACACATTGCTGCTTTTCGCGACTGGTTCTGCCGCTGAACGCGGCGCGGCGCCGGTGACGAAGGAAAAAGACAAACGTCTGAAAGTCTTCAGCAAGGCACTTGACCGGGTTCTGAAGGACCTCGCTCTGCAAGTTGTGCGTGACGGTGAAGGTGCCCGCAAGATGCTTGAGATTACCGTAACAGGCGCAACGTCGTCGCGTTCAGCCAAGCGCATTGCATTGTCGATTGCCAATTCACCGCTGGTGAAGACGGCTGCTGCGGGCGAAGACGCCAATTGGGGCCGCATTGTCATGGCTGTTGGCAAGGCGGGAGAGCCTGCGGACCGCGACCGTCTCGCCATCTGGTTCGGTGACATTCGCGTTGCCCGTCATGGCGAGCGCGATCCGGATTATTCGGAGGCGGCAACCTCAGCCTATATGAAGAACGACGATATTGCCGTTAAGGTTGATATCGGGCTCGGCAAGGGCAAAGCTACGGTCTGGACCTGTGACCTGACCAAGGAATATGTCGCAATCAACGGCGATTATCGCAGCTGATGCGTTCCATGCAGCTGGCGCAGATCAGACAGATCGAAGCTGTCGGGTTCAGAGCCTGGCCCGCCTCATTGGTGCATTATGACGGTAGCTGGGCGATCCGTTTAACGGCTAACCACCCCTCCAAGCGGCTGAATTCGGTCAACCCGCTTGATCCGGGTGATACCGACAATATGGAGGAGCGGGTGGCGCTCGCCATCCAACGCTTCAAGGCGCATGGCAGACCGCCGGTGTTTCGTCTGTCGCCGCTCGCGCCCAAAGAACTGGATGCTTATCTGGAAGGGCTTGGCTGGCCCCGATTTGATGAGTCTTTCATCATGGTGGCCGACCTTGAGAAGATCGACTTCTCCGATGCGATTGATCAGCTTCCATTGAAAGATATTGACCGGTTCATCGATACTGCCATTAAGGTTCATCAGGACGATCCGGCGTTGAAACCCGGCCTGTTTGAAGTCATCAATGCCATTGTCCCGGCAAAGGGTCTCTTTGTGATTGAGGAGGGCACCGAGCCGGTATCGACGGCCATATGCGTGCAGGATGGGGCGTTGGCCGGTCTGTTCAATATAGGCACTCTGGCCAACCATCGCCGGAAAGGGCATGGCCGGATGATCGTCAAATCAGCGATTAAATGGGCCGTGCAGCATGGTGCGAAACGAGGCTGGCTGCAGGTGGAAGCTGATAATGCGGGTGCCATTGCGCTCTATGAAAAGCTCGGTTTTGCCGAGGCATACCGATATGCTTACCGGCGGGCACCAGACGCATGAGTGAGAAACATCCCATTTTGCTGGTTACGGCCTGCGCGCTTGTCGATGCTGATGGACGGGTTCTGCTGACGCAGCGGCCTGAGGGTAAATCACTCGCCGGGCTCTGGGAATTTCCCGGTGGTAAGGTGGAGCCGGGGGAAACGCCCGAAGAAAGCCTGATCCGCGAATTGCAGGAAGAGCTGGGTATTACAGTCAAGCCTGCCTGTCTTGCGCCGCTGACTTTTGCCAGTTTTACCTATGAGAAATTCCATCTGCTGATGCCGTTATTTATCTGCCGGCGCTATGAAGGCATTCCGCGTTCCATGGAAGGTCAGGCACTGAAATGGGTGCGTCCGAAAGACATGCGCGACTACCCCATGCCCCCGGCCGATATCCCGCTTATTCCCTTCCTTATAGACCTGCTTTGACTGGGAAACGTGGTTAAGATTTTATCACCGCGAAATTAACCCAAATCATTAATCGATCCTTCATGTGAATGGGCGACTTTTAGTCAATTCCGGATCAATTTTTCCAGGTGGGGCATGGGTTATAAATTCGACAATCTCGACGAGGCTTCCGTACAGTCCAGAGCATTTCTGGGTGCGGGAACGGGCGTTCTGCGCTTAACCCTGCTGTTCGGTTCTGCTGCTATCGCACTCGCTTTGGTTGTTGCTCCCCTTGCAGACCGGAAGTCGAAATCCGTGGTGGATTATGCATCCAGCAGATCCATCGACCAGATGTCGACTGGATCAATCAAAAAAGCGGCTCCATCAGAATATACAGTTCGCCGCAGCGTCTTGCAGAGCTCGCCCAACTCCGTATGCATTTTGCATAGCGATGGCAGCAAAAGCGGCGATTGCTGAAAACTATTTCTTTTCCAGCGCTTCGACATCTTTGAGGAAATCGGCCAGCGACGCTTTGGCGGAACCCGGCTTCAATGGCTTCTGCTGGGATTCATGCGCCGCCCAGCCGGACATCCAGATAAATGAGAATGTTGCCCGGATCCGGCCATCCGGATCGCTAAAGCGTTCCGCATAGATTTCGGCGGCCCGCAGGAAGAAATGGCGGGTCAGCGGTTTGCGCGACCGGCCGAACAGAACGTTCTGCATGCCCATAGCGCGCAAATCCCGCATCAGCGCGAAGAGTGAATCATAGCGTACCGTATAAGTTTCGATATCTGTGACGGGCAGGGTGAAACCGGCCCGCTGCAACAGGCCGCCCACATCGCGCACATCGGCAAAAGGAGCCACGCGGGGCGACACACCGCCGCTGATTTCACTCTCGGCAGCCAGCAAGACTTCGCGCAACTCGGTTAGTGTCGCTTCACCGGCCATGGCGCCCAGAAACAATCCGTCTGGTTTGAGGGCCCGCCTGATCTGGAGAAGGGTTCCGGGGGTGTCGTTGGTCAGATGCAGGGAAAGCAGGGAAACAATCAGCCCGGCACTGGCTGGCTTAAGCGGCAGAATTTCCTCATCGGCCACGACAGACGGAAAGTCCTTGTCCAGAAAACGCGCATCTTGCTCAATTCGGATAATTGTCTCGGCCTTGCCGGAGCGTTGGATGGCTTTCGCTGCCAAGCCCGTATGGCTTGCCAGATCAATAGCGACATCGAAAGTACGCTCTACCGCTGAAAGCCGTTCTTCCAGATCGTCAGCAGCGCGGGCGAGCAGAAAGTCGCCCGTCATGCCCTGCTGGTGCAGCGCGCGCAGACGCCTTTGCCGAAGCAAATTTCGATCGAAGATCCTGTGCTGATCCATTCCGAATTTCTCTGATCAATGTATAGTTCCAACAGCTCAATGCGTAAATGCGTCGCTCTGGAACGAATTGCAATGGAAACCACCCGCACTTTTGTGCGCATCGTGACAAATCGCCTGTTCGGGCTGCTGTTCCCGCCGACCTGCGCGGAATGCCAGAGCCTTGTGTGTGAGCCGGGAAGCCTGTGCGCTGCCTGCTGGTCAAAGGTTCGCTTTATCGAAAAACCCTATTGTCCGGTGGTTGGAATTCCCTTCAGCCATGATCTGGGTGCGGAAATCCTCTCGGCGGAAGCAATCGCCGACCCGCCGCCGTTTCGCCGGGCGCGTTCCGTTGCGGTGTATGAGGGGGCGATCAGCACGATGGTGCATCGGCTGAAATATAGCGACCGGACTGATCTTGGCCCCTGGATGGCACGATGGATGGCCCGTGCGGGCAGCGAACTGCTGGATGAATGCGATGTCATTGTGCCGGTGCCCCTGCATGCGCGGCGGTTCTGGTTTCGCCGGTTTAATCAGTCAGCGGAACTTGCGCGCAATCTGGGCAAGATCAGCGGCAAGCCATTTGAGCCGGGCGCGTTGAAGCGCATCAAGCCAACGCAGCAACAGGTCGGGCTCGGCGCCAATGAACGTGTGGCCAACGTGCGGGGTGCATTCAAAGTACCGGATACGCAGGATATCAAGGTGCGTGGCCGTAATGTTCTCCTGATCGACGATGTCTATACGACAGGTGCAACCGTGAAAGCGGCTGTTCGCGCCTTGCTGCGTGGCGGGGCTTCCAGTGTCGATGTTCTGACCTTCGGGCGGGTTCTTTCGAAAGAATTATCTGTCTAAGTGCTATTTTGGGGAAAAAACGGGTCTTTGCGCTTTGATTGCGGACGCCTATATAGAATTCATAGTGGAGTATGATGATGGTTGATGTCACAATCTATACGCGTGATGGCTGCGGCTATTGCTCGGCTGCTAAGAGCCTTCTTGATAAGAAGGGCGTTGCCTTTGTCGAGCACAATGCGACGGTTGAACCGGACGCACGGCAGGCCATGCTGGCGCGCGCCAATGGGCGCTCGACCTTTCCGCAGATTTTCATCGGCGCGGTTCATGTCGGTGGTTGTGACGACCTTTATGCGCTGGAACAGCAGGGGCGTCTTGATCCATTGCTGAAAACAGGCGCACTGGCTTAAGGACCTGACAATGAGTTTATTTCGCGCAGCCGCCATCCAGATGCGCTCAGGCGTTGATCCGCAGCGCAATGCCGCCGATCTTGCCGGTTATGTCGCCGATGCCGTCGGCAAGGGTGCGGTTTATGTCCAGACACCTGAGATGACCGGTGCATTGCAGCGTGACCGCAAGGCATTGGCGAGCATTCTGCGCGCGGAAGATGAGGATATTATCGTACGCACGGCTTCGGACCTTGCGGCACAGCACGGGATTCACCTGCATATCGGTTCGACGGCCATTGCGCGCGAAGATGGCAAGGTTGCCAACCGCGCCTTCCTGTTCGGACCCGATGGCAAGATTATTACCCGCTACGACAAGATTCATATGTTTGATGTCGATCTCGACAATGGCGAAAGCTGGCGGGAATCTGCCGTCTATGCGCCGGGCTCGGATTCTGTCGTGGCCACACTTCCTTTTGCACGGCTCGGCCTTGCCATCTGTTACGATGTGCGTTTCCCGCAACTGTTCCGCGCGCAGGCTCTCGCAGGCGCTTCGGTGTTGACGGCTCCAGCCGCATTCACGCGCCAGACCGGTGAAGCCCATTGGCATATCCTCCAGCGTGCCCGCGCTATCGAGAATGGTGCCTTTGTCGTTTCTGCGGCACAGGGCGGTGTGCATGAGGATGGCCGTGAAACATTCGGTCATTCGATCATTGTTGCGCCTTGGGGCGAGGTTCTGGCAGAAGCTGATCATGCGGACCCGGCTGTGATCATCGCGGATATTGATCCATCTTTGAGTGCGGCTGCCCGTTCCAAAGTGCCCAACCTTAAAAATGCCCGTCCCTTTGGTCTGGTCATCCAGTCGGATGACGGCCAAAGCGAGAGACAATCGGCCGCGTCATGATCCGTTTTTCCCTTCACTGCGAGCAGGACCACGAATTTGAAGGGTGGTTCCGCAGCAATGACGATTTTGACAGCCAATCGAAGAAGCTTCTGGTCACCTGCCCGGTGTGCGGCTCGCACAAAGTGGAAAAAGCGCTGATGGCGCCGTCAGTGACGACAGGACGGCAAAAGGAAAAGATTGCCGTTACCATGAGCAAGATGGTCAATGAGCTGAAGGAAGTCGCCCGCAAAGTGCGCGAGAATGCCGATTATGTCGGGGCTGATTTTGCTGAAGAGGCGCGCAAAATCCATTTTGGCGAAGCGGATCAGCGCGGAATTTACGGCGAAGCATCCGGCGACGAAGTGAAATCCTTGCTCGACGATGGCATCGATATCATGCCGCTGCCAACCTTTCCTGAAGACCATAATTGATCTTGCGCGTTTGATACGAAGGTCTAAGCTGCCGCAGTCATAATCTTCCTGCCGGATAATTCCTCATGCCATTTCTGAATTCCGCTCCTGCGCTGCTCATTCTGACCGGCGCTTTTCTCGGATTGACGCTGCCCTTCGGTAAATTGGCTTTCGGTGCTGGGGTAACTCCGGCAGTCTGGGCATTTGTGATTTCAACCGGTGCGGGGACTGTGCTTCTGGCGGCCTTTCTGGCGATGGGCAAGCGGCCATTGCTCAATGGGCGCATGGCCCGGTATTATCTGATTACCGCGCTGATTTCCTATGCGGTTCCCAATCTGATGACGCTTTCGGCCATTCCACATCTGGGGTCCGGCTTTACCGGCATCATGTACACCTTGTCGCCGGTCTTTACGCTGTTGTTGTCGATGCTCTTCGGCATCAAGCGGCCTAATATGCTTGGGCTTTTGGGCATTATGGTGGGTTTTGCCGGGGCTGTGCTTGTCGGCTTCACCCGTGGTCAGGTGGGACAACCGGCCGAACCATTCTGGATCGTGATTGGGCTGCTTATTCCGGTGCTGCTGGCTCTTGGCAATGTTTACCGCACCATTGACTGGCCTGAAGGGGCTGATCCGACCGAGCTTGCAGCGGGCAGCCATCTGACGACAGCTCTATTGCTGATCCCGGTTATTTTCTACGTGAGCGGTAGTTTTGGCGTCGAACCGCTTGGCAATGTGCCGTGGCTGGTTGTTGCGCAGATATTGGCCTCAACCTGCATGTTTGCACTCTACTTCCGATTGCAGGCGGTTGGTGGCCCTGTCTATCTCAGCCAGATCGGCTATGTTGGCGCCGCAGTGGCGCTGATCGCGGGGACATTGTTTCTGGGCGAAGTCTACCAACTGGCGACATGGGTGGGGGCGGCTATTATCACCATTGGCGTGTTGATGACGACAAAGGCCCAGCGCATGGCGGCAAAGGCCACCGCCACAGCCTGATTTTTAACGCGGACGAACCGCCAGTACCATGTAATTGACATTGGTGTCGGTGGAGCGATTCCAGCTGTCGGCGAGCGGATTATAGGTCACGCCCACGGTCTCGGTGATTTCGAGCCCGGCCTGTGTCAGCGGTCCTTCCAGTTCTTCAGGCCGAACCAGCTTTTCATATTGGTGAGTGCCGCGCGGCAACCAGCGCAACACATATTCAGCACCGAAAATGGCAAGGCCAAGAGCCTTCAGCGTCCGGTTGATCGTGGCGACAAAGGTGACGCCACCCGGTTTGACCATCTGTGCGCAGGCGGTGAGATAAAGCTCAACATCGGCCACATGCTCAACCACTTCCATGTTGAGAACGATATCAAATTTCTCGCCTGCTTCCGCCAGCGCTTCGGCTGTTGTGGCGCGATAGTCAATATCGAGCCCGCTTTGGGCTGCATGAATTTTTGCAACTTCAATATTGGTTTCGCCCGCATCAGCGCCGACAACCGAAGCACCCAGCCGCGCCATGGGTTCACACAGCAGGCCCCCACCGCAGCCAATATCCAGCAGGCGCAGTCCGGCGAAGGGTTTCGGGCTGTTCGGGTCAAGGCCGTAATGGGCGCAGACCTTTTCCTTGATATAGGCAAGGCGGGTCGGATTGAACTTATGCAGCGGACGGAATTTGCCCTGCGGATTCCACCATTCAGCGGCCATGCGCGAAAAGCGTTCTACTTCAGCGGCATCAATTGTGCTGCGTTGGGCTTCGGTCATGGCAACGTCCTTCCTGCTGCCTCTGGAGAGGCCCCTTCCGGCAAAAAATGTCAAGATGCAAATTCGGCTTCGCGTCGATCATATTATCCATTAGTATCTGTTGATATCAAATGATCGACCAATTAGGGTCGTCAGGACTTGAGGAATAGATGCCATGACAAGCATTGCACTCGGCGACCATTACGAACGGTTCATCAAAAAACAGCTCGAATCCGGTCGCTATAACAATGCCAGTGAGGTCGTGCGGGCGGGGTTGCGTATGTTGGAAGATTTCGAAGAAGCGCGGGAAAACTGGTTGCGGAAAGAAATACCGAACCGTCTCGCCGAATTTCAGGAAAATCCCGGTATCGGTATTCCAGCCGAGCAGGTATTTGCGAACCTCGAGGTACGCGCTCGGATGATGAAGGCGAAGTAATGGATGGATTATAAAGTCGTCTTCCATCCAAGTGCCGAACAGGAACTGGTTGAGCTTTACGACTATATCGAAATCAATGTCAGTGCTGAGCGCGCGCAGACATTCCTGTTTAATATTCGCGATTATTGCCTTGGGTTTTCAACTTTCCCCAAACGTGGAACTGTCCGCGACGACATAATGAGCGGTGTGCGTGTCATTGGTTACAGACGCAGCATTAGCATCGCTTTTGCTGTCACGGCGGACACTGTAGTAATCTTGGGTGTTTTCTACGCCGGGCGCAATGTCACGGCGGATTTGTTAGATGGGCGTGGTTGACACAATTTGGACTTTGAGAAACGCACACCCCCCACAAACATTGCCCGTCTGATCACGCGTTCTTGCAGTTGCGTCATAATTTCGTTATGGGAAACCGCGTTCCGCTTTCGACAGGGCGGATCGTTTTAAATCTCATTTTCAGGCCTTTCCAGAACGGTATTTCCCATGGCACGCATTGTGATGAAATTCGGTGGCACTTCGGTGGCCGATATCGACCGCATCCGTAATGTGGCCCGGCATGTCAAACGTGAAGTTGATGCTGGGCACGAAGTCGCAGTCGTCGTTTCCGCAATGGCAGGGAAAACCAACGAACTCGTCGCCTGGACCCGTCAGACCTCGCCGATGCATGATGCACGCGAATATGATGCGATTGTCGCCTCCGGCGAGCAGGTAACCGCCGGATTGCTGGCTGTGGCCTTGCAGGGCATGGGTGTACACGCGCGTTCCTGGCAGGGTTGGCAGATCCCGATCAAAACAGACAATGCCCATGGTGCTGCGCGCATTATCGATATTGATGGCTCGTTTCTGATCGAACGGTTCAAGGAAGGCCAGGTTGCCGTGATTGCCGGGTTTCAGGGTATTGGCCCGGATAACCGCATTTCGACGCTTGGCCGTGGTGGGTCGGATACAAGCGCCGTGGCGATTGCTGCGTCCGTTAAAGCTGATCGCTGCGATATCTACACGGATGTCGACGGCGTCTACACCACTGATCCGCGCGTTGAGCCAAAGGCCCGCAGGCTTTCGCGCATTTCCTTCGAAGAAATGCTCGAAATGGCTTCGCTTGGTGCCAAAGTTCTGCAGGTGCGGTCCGTCGAGCTTGCGATGGTGCACAAAGTGCGCACATTTGTGCGATCCAGTTTCGAAGACCCCGATGCGCCGGGCATGGGTGATCTGATCAATCCGCCCGGCACACTTATTTGCGACGAGGAAGAAATCGTGGAACAGCAGGTTGTAACAGGAATTGCCTACGCCAAGGACGAAGCTCAAATCTCCTTGCGCCGTGTTGCCGACCGTCCCGGTATCTCCGCCGGCATTTTTGGCCCGCTGGCCGAAGCGCATATCAACGTCGATATGATCGTCCAGAATATTTCCGAGGACGGTTCGAAGACTGATATGACCTTCACGGTTCCGTCAGGCGATCTGGATAAGGCGCTCGCGGTTCTGGAGAAGGTAAAAGTAGAGATTGGCTGCGACATCATCCAGTCGGAAGCCGGTATGGTCAAGGTTTCGGTGATCGGTATCGGTATGCGAAGCCATGCGGGCGTTGCTGCAACGGCATTCCGGGCATTGGCGGACAAGGGCATCAACATCCGCGCCATCACCACTTCGGAAATCAAGATTTCCATTCTTATTGACGGTCCCTATGCGGAACTTGCGGTTCGGACTTTGCATTCTGTCTACGGTCTGGATAAGCATTAATTTACTGTCTAAGACAGAGATTCTGTTTGTCGGTGAACGTCTCGGCTGACATGATGAATCAATGAGTTGATTGGCGAGACCATTCCGGTCTTGCCGATATTGTTATGGAGCAGATGGGTGCCCACGCGCGAGCAGATTACAGGTCCTCGTGTCATGCTGAAGCGCCTCCGCGAATTGATGGCGGAGGCTCTTGAGCCGCAGGAGAGGCTTGACCGTATCGTTCGCGAAATCGCGCAGAACATGGTCGCCGAAGTGTGCTCATTTTATGTGCTGCGTTCCGATGGGGTTCTCGAACTCTATGCAACCGAAGGTTTGAACCCATCGGCCGTTCACTTGGCGCAGTTGCGCCTCGGCCAAGGTCTTGTCGGTACGATTGCCTCAAGCGCCCGGCCGCTCAATCTGACCGATGCCCAGACCCACCCCGCCTTCGCCTACCTGCCGGAGACAGGCGAAGAAATCTACAACTCCTTCCTCGGTGTACCGATCCTGCGGGCAGGGCGCACGCTTGGCGTTCTGGTTGTGCAGAACAGGACCAAACGTGTTTACCGTGAGGACGAGGTAGAAGCGCTTGAAACCACGGCGATGGTTTTGGCGGAAATGGTTGCTGCCGGTAGCCTGACACGTCTGGCGCGGCCGGGTGTTGAGCTTGATCTCGGCAAGCCCATGAGTTTTTCCGGTAGCGCCTTCAATGATGGTGTCGGCCTTGGCCATGTTGTGCTGCATGAGCCGCGCATTGTCGTGACAAACCTTTTCAACGAGAACATCGATACGGAAATCGACCGGCTCGAAACCTCGCTCGGCTCCTTGCGTATTTCCATTGATGACATGCTGTCGCGCCGCGATGTGGCGTTTGAGGGCGAGCACCGCGAAGTGCTCGAAGCCTACCGGATGTTTGCCCATGATACGGGCTGGGTGCGCCGTCTCGAAGAGGCAATCCGCAATGGTCTGACTGCTGAAGCAGCGGTTGAGAAAGTTCAGAGCGATACGCGCGCGCGGATGATGCATCTGAGCGATCCCTATATGCGCGAGCGTCTCAGCGATTTTGATGATCTAGCCAACCGGCTGCTGCGCCAGCTGATGGGGCGTGATGTGAAGACCATGGCCGGTTCGCTGGCCAAGGATGCCATTATCATTGCCCGGTCGATGGGCGCTGCCGAACTTCTCGACTATCCGCGCGAGCGTTTGCGCGGGCTGGTACTGGAAGATGGCGCGGCGACAAGCCATGTGGTGATCGTGRCTCGTGCGATGGGTATTCCCGTTGCGGGACAGGTCAAGGGCGTCGTGTCCATGGCCGAAAACAATGATGCTGTAATCATCGACRGCGATGATGGCCGCGTGCATTTGCGTCCGCAGGCGGATGTCGAAGCGGCTTACTCGGAAAAGGTCAAATTCCGTGCCAAGCGTCAGGCTCTCTATCGCGAATTGCGCGACAAGCCATCGGTGACCAAGGATGGTGTGCCGATCTCTCTGCTGATGAATGCGGGGTTGCTGGTTGATCTGCCGCAACTGACGGAAGCGGGTGCAGCGGGCATTGGCCTCTTCCGCACGGAACTGCAATTCATGGTGGCCTCGACCTTCCCCCGCGCCGAACAGCAGGAGCGGCTCTACCGTTCGGTGCTGGAAGCCGCCGGGGATCGTCCGGTGACATTCCGCACGCTCGATATTGGCGGCGATAAGGTTCTTCCCTATTTCCGCAGCAATACGAATGAAGAAAATCCTGCCATGGGCTGGCGCGCAATCCGCCTGACGCTTGATCGTCCGGGTTTGCTGCGCACGCAGGTTCGCGCCTTGCTGAAAGCAGCAGGCGGGCGTGAATTGCGCTTGATGCTCCCGATGGTCACTGAGGTGGCCGAGGTTCGCAAAGCAAGTGAACTGATCAACCGCGAAGTGCAGCACCTGTCCCGCTTTGCCTATAATCTGCCGACTCGGGTAAAGATCGGCGCGATGGTTGAAGTGCCATCCCTGCTTTGGCAGCTTGATGAACTGATGTCCGTCGTGGATTTCGTTTCCGTTGGCTCCAACGATCTGTTCCAGTTTGTCATGGCTGTGGATCGCGGCAACTCGATTATCAGCAATCGTTTTGACAATCTGTCGGTGCCTTTCCTGCGGGTGCTCCGCCAGATTGCGCAGGCGGGTGTACGCAACAACACGGATGTGACGCTGTGCGGCGAAATGGCCGGTAAACCACTTTCAGCCATGGCATTGATTGGCCTTGGCTTCCGCTCCATTTCCATGGCACCGGCGTCCATTGGCCCTGTTAAAGCAATGCTGGGCACGCTCGATGTGGGCGCGTTGCATGCGCAACTCTCCGACGCGATCGACAATCATGGCGATACGGGTTCCCTGCGGCATGTCCTGAACAAATTCGCAGAGCGGACGGGCGTTCCGCTGTGAAATTTACTGAGGTAGTAAACTAAAATGATGTCCATTCCGCAGGATCGTATGGATCAGCTGCTGAAGCGGTTTTCCATGATTGAATCGCAGATGGCGAGCAATCCTGATTCCGACACCTATGTGAAGCTGGCCTCGGAATATTCCGAGCTTGAGACCGTCGTTGCCAAGATCCGCGATCTGATCGCAGCACGCAGTGAAGCTGATGATCTGAAGAGCATGCTCAACGATGCGTCGACCGATAAGGATATGCGCGAACTGGCCGAGGCGGAGTTGCCTGAGATCAATGAGCGCATTGAAGCGCTTGAGCAGGAGATCCAGGTTCTGCTCCTGCCGAAGGACGTTGCCGACGAACGCAATGCGATTCTCGAAATCCGTGCCGGGACAGGCGGTTCGGAAGCCGCGCTGTTCGGTGGTGATCTGTTCCGCATGTATGAGCGTTATGCGGCTGCCAATGGTTGGCGGGTCGAGCTGATTTCAGGCAGCGATGGTGAAGCTGGTGGCTATAAGGAAGTCATCGCCATGGTTTCCGGCAAGGGTGTTTTTGCCAAGCTCAAATTCGAGTCGGGCGTTCACCGGGTTCAGCGCGTGCCGGATACGGAAGCGAGCGGGCGCATTCATACATCTGCAGCAACGGTTGCTGTGCTCCCCGAAGCCGAGGAAATCGACATCGATATTCGCCCTGAAGATATCCGCATCGATACGATGCGCGCATCGGGGTCAGGCGGACAGCACGTCAATACGACGGACTCGGCTGTACGTATTACGCATATTCCATCGGGCATTGTCGTGGTGCAGGCGGAAAAGTCCCAGCACCAGAACCGCGCGCGCGCCATGCAGGTGTTGCGGTCACGGCTCTTTGATATGCAGCGGCAAAAGGCTGACAGCGAGCGGTCGGAAGCCCGGCGCAGTCAGGTTGGTTCGGGCGACCGTTCGGAGCGCATCCGCACCTATAATTTCCCGCAAGGCCGCGTGACTGATCATCGCATCAACCTGACGCTCTATAAGCTTGACCGCATTATGGAAGGTGATCTTGACGAACTGATCGGGGCGCTCATCTCGGACTATCAGACTGCGCTTCTCGCCCAGATGAATGACGGGTACTGAAGGTATGGCTGAGGCCCGCCTTGCTGACGTCCACATTCAGGCGCGCTCTGTACTGACCAAAGCTGGAATCGCCGGAGCCGACCTTGATGCGCGGCTTCTGGTGGAATGGGTAACCGGTTTCGACAGGCTCGAAACAGTCCGTAATCCGCATAACATCGTGACGAAAGACGTGATGGCCAGGCTCGATGCTGTGCTTATCCGGCGAATCAACGGCGAATCAGTGCACCGGATCATCGGAAAACGCGAATTTTTCGGACTGGAGTTCGCACTTTCTGTGGATACTTTGGAGCCGCGACCGGATACCGAAGCGCTTGTCGAGCTTGCTCTGCCGTTCCTGCATCAGCGTGTTGCAGAGAATGGAATTGCTGACCTTGTTGATCTTGGAACGGGAACCGGAGCAATCGCGATTGCCTTGCTCAGCCAGGTGCCGAACCTGCGGGCGATTGGCGTTGATATGGCGCCTGGCGCTCTTGCCACCGCACGTAACAATGCCTGCCTGAACAATGTATCCAGCCGCTTTGCCGCTCTGCGCTCCAACTGGTTTGCCGAGGTAACTGGCGGATTTGACATGATTATTTCCAATCCACCCTATATACGCTCCGGTGATATTGCGGCCCTTCAACCCGAAGTCGCAGTGCATGATCCCGTTCTGGCGCTTGATGGTGGGCCTGATGGCCTTCAACCCTACCGTATCATCGCGGAACAGGCGGACGCCCATCTTCGCACGGGTGGAGCAGTAGCGGTGGAGATTGGCTTTGATCAAAGGACAGATGTCGAAGCTATTTTTGCAAGAACAGGTTTCGCTTTGAAAGGTCTGCAGAAGGATATCGGGGGGCATGAAAGAGCAATGTTGTTCATGAAGTCATAAAATTATTGAAAAAAGGCTTGGAATTTGTCGCGAAGGCAGCTAGTTTCCAATCACCGCTCTAAACCGAACAAGTCTGGTTTTACCTATCAAGAGATTGATACGGAATTTTCCGGGTGTTGATTTCTCATCGGAATTGTTCTTGGGGAAATGGTTTTTGCGGAAGCACAAAAGTTCTATGAAACTTTAGATGCGATTGAAGCGCGGGGCGCGCTTCAGGTCGGCACTTGAGAAGCGAAGCTTTTTGACTCAATTGGTGAGCAAATTAGCGCCCCTGATTTTCTGAAAAGAGATAAGTATGAGGCCAGTACAGCAGAATAGGCGCATGCGCGGACGCGGTAACAATAACCGCAAAGGTCCCAACCCACTTTCCCGTAATTATGAGAGCAACGGCCCTGATGTTAAAATCCGGGGAAATGCTCAGCACGTCGCCGAAAAATATACCACTCTTGCGCGTGATGCGCAGAGCAGTGGTGATCGCGTGATAGCGGAAAACTATCTTCAGCACGCCGAACATTACAATCGTATCATTCTTGCTGCCCAGGCTCAGGCGCCTGTCCAGTATCAGCGCGATGACCGCGATGATCAGGACGATGATGGCGTTTACGATGATGACGGCAACGAACAGCAGCAGGACCGTCCAGTCCAGCACCAGCAGATCAATGGCAGCGGACCGCAGCCGGTGATTGAAGGTACACCTGCTGAAGTTGCCTATGGCGAGGAGCCGGTCAGCCAGCGCCAGCCGCATCATCAGCAGCGCAGGCAGTATGATCAGAACACCTCCAACGATCAGAACGCATCCAATGCATCTAATAATGATGACGATGATGCTGGATCTGAGTCCGAGGAAGTGGCCGAAGCAAAACCCGTTCGCCGCGCACCGCGTGGCCGCAGGCCAGCCCGTCCGCGTGAGCCGCGGGTGGCGGATGAAAACAACGCTGCTGCAGCGGCTGCTCCCGCCGATACGTCAAATGACCTTTCTCCGGCAGGTATTGTTGCCGAAGTAAAGAAGCGCCGCGCAGCGGTTGAACCATCTGACGTCTGAACTGTTGATACATAGTGGTCTTGAAAACGGCGCGGAATGATTTCCGCGCCGTTTTCTTTTTTAAGTCTGTGGCTTTGGGAGTATCTTGCGGGGGCAGGAAAGCATTCCCATATGAGCCCAGAAGCGTATGGATCTGCCTCTTGCAGGGGGTCCGTCACCAGAGGACTCCAGAGTGCCGCTTACGGGCTTTGGGGAAAAGGAGACACAGAATGAATGTTGAAAAATATACGGAGCGCGTTCGCGGCTTCATCCAGTCCGCGCAGACGTTTGCGCTCTCTTCCAATCATCAGCAATTTGCACCGGAGCATTTGCTCAAGGTTCTCGTTGATGATGAGGAAGGTCTCGCCGCATCGTTGATCGAACGGGCAGGCGGACGCATTGCCGATGTGCGGCTTGGATTGCAGGCTGCGCTCAATGCCCTGCCGAAAGTAACCGGCGGCAATGAGCAGCTTTATCTTGCTCAGCCATTGGCGAAGGTTTTTGCCACCGCCGAGGAAATTGCCAAAAAGGCTGGCGACAGTTTCGTTACGGTCGAACGGCTGCTGACGGCGCTTGCCGTTGAAAAATCGGCGAAGACTTCGGAGATATTGAGCCGCGCTGGCGTGACCGCTGCGGGCCTCAATGCGGTTATCAATGATATCCGCAAAGGCCGGACAGCCGACTCGGCTTCCGCCGAGAACACCTATGACGCCTTGAAGAAATACGCGCGGGATCTGACTGCCGATGCGCGGTCGGGCAAGCTTGATCCGGTTATCGGACGCGATGATGAAATTCGCCGGACCATCCAGGTCCTGTCACGCCGCACGAAGAACAATCCAGTGCTCATTGGCGAGCCCGGCGTGGGCAAGACGGCGATTGCCGAAGGTCTTGCGTTGCGTATCGTCAATGGCGACGTGCCGGAGTCTCTTAAAGACAAGCAGTTGATGGCGCTCGACATGGGCGCACTGATTGCCGGTGCCAAATATCGCGGCGAATTCGAAGAGCGTCTGAAAAGTGTGCTTTCCGAAGTGCAGTCGGCCAATGGAGACATCATCCTCTTCATTGACGAAATGCACACGCTGGTTGGTGCGGGCAAGGGCGAAGGATCGATGGATGCATCGAACCTCTTGAAGCCCGCGCTTGCCCGCGGCGAACTGCATTGCGTTGGTGCAACGACGCTGGACGAATATCGCAAGCACGTTGAAAAAGATGCAGCGCTTGCACGGCGGTTCCAGCCGGTGTTCGTTGATGAGCCAACGGTTGAGGATACGATCTCGATCCTGCGCGGGTTGAAGGAAAAATACGAACAGCATCACAAGGTTCGTATTTCCGATTCGGCTCTGGTTGCTGCTGCAACCCTGTCGAACCGCTACATCACTGACCGGTTCCTGCCTGACAAGGCTATCGACCTGATTGACGAAGGCGCAGCGCGCTTGCGGATGCAGGTGGATTCAAAGCCGGAAGAGCTTGATGAAATCGACCGCCGCATCATGCAGCTGAAGATTGAGCGCGAAGCTTTGAAGGTCGAGAAAGACGATGCTTCAAAGGATCGTCTGGAAAGACTGGAAAAGGAGCTGGTCGAGCTTGAAGAACAGTCAACCGGCCTGACCAATACATGGCAGGCGGAAAAGCAGAAGCTTGGTCATGCGGCTGATCTGAAAGGTCAGTTGGATGATGCACGCAATGCTTTGGCTTCCGCCCAGCGTAACGGCGAATTCCAGAAGGCGGGCGAGCTTGCCTATGGAACGATCCCGCAGCTGGAAAAACAGCTTGCACAGGCCGAACAGCAGGATGGATCAACCTCGATGGTCGAGGAAATCGTCACTCCTGATCATATCGCGCAGGTCGTGTCGCGCTGGACCGGCATTCCAGTTGACCGGATGCTGGAAGGCGAACGGGAAAAGCTGTTGCGGATGGAAGACGAGTTGGCCAAGCGGGTCATCGGGCAGGGCGAAGCGGTTCAGGCCGTTTCCAAGGCAGTCCGCCGCGCCCGTGCCGGTCTTCAGGATCCGAACCGGCCGATTGGCTCGTTCATCTTCCTTGGACCAACTGGTGTTGGCAAGACGGAACTCACCAAGGCACTCGCCTCGTTCCTGTTCAGTGACGAGACAGCCATGGTCCGCCTCGATATGTCCGAATATATGGAGAAGCATTCAGTCGCTCGTCTGATCGGCGCACCTCCAGGTTATGTCGGTTATGAGGAAGGCGGCGCACTGACCGAAGCGGTTCGTCGCAGACCCTATCAGGTTGTGCTTTTCGATGAGATCGAAAAGGCGCATCCGGATGTGTTCAACGTTCTGCTGCAAGTGCTTGATGATGGACGTCTGACCGATGGTCAGGGCCGTACGGTGGATTTCCGCAATACGCTGATCATCATGACGTCCAATCTGGGAGCAGAATATCTGACTGCGCTTGGGGAAGATCAGGATGTGGAAAGCGCCCGCGAGGACGTGATGAGTGTGGTCAAGGCCTCGTTCAGACCGGAATTCCTCAACCGCGTCGACGAGATCATTCTGTTCCATCGTCTGAAGCGGAACGAAATGGGTGCCATCGTGGCTATTCAGATGCAGCGTCTGCAGTCCTTGCTGACTGATCGCAAGATCACCATCAAGATTGACGACGATGCAACCAACTGGCTTGCCGAGAAGGGTTATGACCCCGCCTATGGCGCACGTCCGCTGAAGCGGGTGATCCAGAAGCAGGTACAGGACCCTCTGGCGGAGAAAATCCTGCTTGGCGAGATTCTGGATGGCTCCACGGTCAAGATCACGGCAGGTTCAGACCGGCTCAATTTCCGGTCTGTGAAGTCTGCCCCGGACCGGGAAAAGAGCGAAGCTGCATAATTGCGCCTGATATAATGATGCATGGAAGCAAAATGGCCGCCGTCTGGCGGCCATTTTCATGTCCGGTTCATCCTGTAGATGCAATGACAGAGCCGTCGTTTGAAATCGAACCGGTTTTATTCAGCAGAAAAGGCTCGAAAAAACCGCATTAACCATAAAGACAGGAAAATCGGTCATTTATGCTTAAGGACAGGTTAGCGGAAACCGGAAGTTGGAAAATATGGCGCTTCGTCATTTGATTGTGTTTGCATCGATTTTTACCACTGCTTTGGCGGTGCTTGCGCCTGTCGCGCCTGCGCAGGCTGCAGGTCTGCCTGCGCGTGAAAGCGCGAATCAGGCGCCATATATGGTCGCGCAAGTGTTCGAATCAGATCGGCGGGCACGACGTGACGAGTATCGCGTTTATTTCGACGAGTATGGACGGCGTGTGACGCTGGATCGCCGGGGCCGGGTGGTTTCGGTCGAAGAGCCGCGCAACGATATCAATAATGGCCGGGGCGCTGATTATTTTCCCGATGCGCCGCAGGATTCTTTTGATACGGGCTCTATTCCCGAAGACCCTTACGCGAATCGCCCAAACGATGCCTATCAGAGGCAGCAGCCATCCGAACGCGACTATCGCACGGTTGAACGCGCACCGCTGCCGCCCGCAAACGGCGAATCGGACATTCCTCCCGCCAATCCCGGTCTGATCGATCCGGAAATGCCTGGTGAGAATCTGGCGACGCCGCCATCTCAGGAATCAATACCGGCTCATCCCAATCCTGCGCCGACTGTGCAATTGCCAAAGGGGCAGGGCGCCAAAGCCAAGATTGCCGCGATTCAGGTCCTGCTTGATCGCATCGGTGTATCACCGGGTGTCATTGACGGTCGCAAGGGTGGCAATGTCGACAAGGCCGTGGCAGCTTTCGAGGAAATGACCGGCCAGAAATTTGATCCGCTCAATGATGCGGGAATCCAAGCATCGCTTGAGCAGACGGGTGGTCCCGCCTTTGTTTCCTATACAATCAGCTCGGAAGATGCAGCCTATCCATTCGTTGCGTCGATTCCTGAGGATTACAGCCATAAGGCACAGCTCGAACGGATGGCCTTTACATCAGTCACCGAAATGCTGGCCGAACGCTTTCACATGGATGAAGGGTATTTGAAGGAGATCAACCCCGGAGTTGATTTCAATCAGCCCGGTGTGGCTATTCAGGTTGCCAGTACCGGCCAGAATGTTGGTGGCTCGGTGACGAAAATCATCGCCGACAAGGGACGCAAGCAGGTGCGCGGCTATAATGCCGAGGGGCGGCTGGTTGTTGCCTATCCCGCCACCATCGGTTCAACCGATACGCCATCACCGTCGGGTATCGTTCAGGTGGAGCGCATCGCCCTCAACCCGAACTACACCTATAATCCCAAGCTCAATTTCAAGCAGGGTGAGAATGACAAGGTGCTGACCATACCGCCGGGTCCAAACGGGCCTGTCGGTACGGTGTGGATTGCATTGTCAAAGCCGACCTACGGTATCCATGGTACGCCGGAGCCGTCAAAGATTGGCAAGACGAACAGTCATGGCTGCGTGCGACTGACCAACTGGGATGCAACGGAACTCTCTAAGCTGGTGCAAAAAGGCGTGACGGTTGAATTTCAGGATTAATTAATGGGTCGCACTTAACCGCTGGCTGCCATCTTCGGCGCGCTGTTGTTGTCATCCTTCAGGAGCTGATCGATACGCTCGCGTTCGCGCTTGAAGGCAACAAGATCATCGCCATCAAGCGCCCTGCCGCCCGGCAGACGGATACGCATCGGGTCGACCTTCGATCCGTTGACGATGACTTCATAGTGCAGATGCGGGCCGGTTGAGAGACCGGTGGAACCGAGATAGCCGATAACCTGACCCTGCCGGACGCGGGCGCCGGGTGTTACGCCAGAAGCAATGGCGTTCTGGTGTGAGTAACTGCTTTCATAGCCATTGGAATGGCGAAGAACTGTCTGGTTGCCATAGCCATTGGTCCAACCGGCCCGTTCTACAGTGCCATTGCCGGCAGCAATAATCGGGGTGCCACGCGGTGCCGACCAGTCAACACCCGTATGCATGCGCGAATAGCCGAGAATCGGATGACGCCGCATACCAAAAGGCGAGCGGAACACACCGTTTGGTACAGGATTGCGCAACAGGAACTGTTTCGAGCTCTTGCCGTTCTCGTCATAATAATCGGTCGAGCCATCGCCGGAATGGAACCGGTAGAATTTGCGCAGGTTTCCGCCAAAATTGGCAGCGACATAGAGAATTTCCGATTCGTCACCGGCCTTTTCCGAATCGGCAGGCAGGGAGAAGAAAGCTTCCAACTGATCTGTTGGTAAAAGCTGCGACTGGAAATCCACATCCGATGCCAGCATGCGGACCAATTGCTGGATCATCGTATCGGTCATGCCATAGGCTATGCCCGCGCGATAAATGCCATCATAGACCGTCGGGAGATCGCCGGGCTGACGCGATGAGGGCGGATTGTCATCAAAAGCCACCTGCAGGCCCGGCGTCATTTCCGGCTCGTCCGCAGGCACATACTGGTCTTTATCATTAAGGGCGATGGTCAGAATATGCGTTGTGCCATTATAGACACTGGCCCGCATGATGCGGTCGACATTGTCGCGCGACTCAATGCCGAGCCGCAAAACGCTACCGCCTTTCAGGCGTGGAGAATTCAGGAGCTTTGAAATTGCCTCGGACATGCCGATGGCATCATCATTTTCGTAACCGGCGTCGCTGAAAGCGCTAAGGATTTCCTTGTCATTGCGGAAAGGTATGAGTTCCTCGGAATAACCGTGGCTTTCCACATCTTCGTTGGCTCGCGGCGTGACGCTGACATTTTCCTGAATGATCTTGACCGCGAGTGGATTGCGCAGATTGAAAGGATCTTCATCAGCGCCAAAGCGCAGCGGATCAACATAATGCAGCGAAGCCACCTGCACCGCGCCGTCAGTCAGCAATGCGCCGGTGTTGCGGACAACTTCTTCCACCTCATCAGCGCTCAGATCATCGGACGGATCAAACTGCGCCGTGGCCAGAGGAAAATCCACCGTGCGCAGACTGACTTCGCTTTCAACCTTGGCGCCATAGATCAAACCTGTTTTGGGCGTGGGGTCAGTTCCTTCATTGGCCTCGGCAAACACATCCAGCGGATTGAACCCGGGATATTTGCGGTTGCTGTTATGAACAGAAGCCAGTGCTATGCGGACATATTCAAAGGGTGTGGAGCGAATGACGTCCCGTTCGCCCTCTTTGAACACAGTCGATACATCAAGGCGGCGGCGATCACGGTTGCGCCGGATCGGCGTGGTTGCGGCAACGCGCGCGCCTTTGGTTACATCGCTGCTGCCCTTGGCCGATGGCATTGTATTGCGAGCCATCAGTTCGGGCGGGGTCGCCAATTGTTCCCGGCCATCCAGCGCCGCAAACAAGGCAACACCCATCAACATGCTCGAGGTGATACCGGTCAGAAAAGTACCAGCCAGCCATCGCGCCGAAATTTCCCGGCGATCGGGCGGACCGCGACGCCCGTCCGTAATCAACGGCGGTTCGTTGCCCGGATCGATTGATGAGTGCCCCTCGTACTCTTTCATTATACTAAGTGTCGATCCTGATACTAAGTGTCGATCTGTCGCCGTTATTGATGCAGGCTTACTTTGATTTTCCGGCGCGTGCCGACCAGCCATTTACTGGTACGAAGTCAACGAGGCCGCAGTTTTGCCCTCGCAGCTTCCATCTGTCAACGCGCTGAACAGGAAGAGTGCCTGTATCTATAGACGTACGCCATAATACATTGGAATAAGCCCCGCATATGCCAGCCAGCGCTAGGGTTTGAATTGGGCTTGTTTGTGGCCGCGATGATCACAATTCACTTCGGCGGCTTATTTGCCGGCGTTGTCTCCAGCAAATACGGGGCTGTGGATAATTCATGTCACATTTTTGATAAAAACTTTGAAATCGTTGTTGACAGTTTTGGTGGTGGGGGTCTATATACCGACACAACGAGGGCGGGGCGCCGCTGGCGGTTGCTGAATGCGCCCTAAAGGAAGCTCTCTGGAAGTTTTCGGATTGTTGCGCGAGTGACGGTTCTTCGGGTACGGCCTCGAAGGGATTGACGGTTTGGCGGAGACGTTGGCTGTTGGTTTTTGGGGTTTGACTTGTGCCGGTTGGTTCCG
>NZ_JBFRDN010000044.1:0-30949 GCF_052113785.1 Phyllobacterium sp. TAF24
TGACGGGCAAGCAGGATGTGCTCGCGGGTCTGTGGCATCGGGCCGTCGGCAGCCGACACAACCAGGATCGCGCCGTCCATCTGCGCGGCGCCGGTGATCATGTTCTTCACATAGTCAGCGTGGCCGGGGCAATCAACGTGTGCATAGTGACGCGCTGGCGTCTCATACTCAACGTGTGCCGTCGAGATCGTGATGCCGCGTGCCTTTTCTTCAGGCGCTGCATCGATCTGGTCGTAAGGCTTGTACTCACCAAAATACTTCGTAATCGCTGCTGTCAACGACGTCTTGCCATGGTCAACGTGACCAATCGTGCCGATGTTGACGTGCGGCTTGTTACGTTCAAACTTGCTCTTAGCCATCTGAGCTCTCCGTTATATGTTCGCCTGCTCAGGCTTAACTCAACTGTCAAGCGCAACCGGTTGGTTACGCAAACTTCTTCTGAATTTCCTGTGCTACCGCTGCCGGTACAGGTTCGTAGTGATCAAACTGCATGGTGTACTGTGCACGACCCTGGCTCATCGACCGCAGATTGCTCACATAACCAAACATGTTGGCCAGCGGCACATTTGCGTTGACGACAGTCGCAATACCACGCGCTTCCGTACCCGAAATCTGACCACGACGTGAATTCAGATCACCAATCACGTCACCGACGTAATCCTCAGGTGTAACAACCTCGACCTTCATGATCGGCTCGAGCAGCTGGGCACCAGCCTTCTGCGCACCTTCGCGGAATGCAGCGCGAGCTGCGATTTCGAAGGCAAGAACCGAGGAGTCGACATCATGGTAGGCACCGTCGATCAGCGTGGCTTTCACGCCAAGCATCGGGAAGCCTGCGAGCGGACCCGCACCCATAACGCTTTCGATACCCTTTTGAACGCCCGGAATGTATTCCTTAGGAATGGAACCACCAACGATCTTCGATTCAAAGATGAAATCATCGCCATCATGTGGCTCGAAGATCACCTTGATACGAGCGAACTGGCCCGAACCACCCGACTGCTTCTTGTGGGTATAGTCAATTTCTGCCTTGCGTGTGATCGATTCACGATAGGCAACCTGTGGCTGACCAACATTCGCCTCAACCTTGAACTCGCGACGCATACGGTCAACGAGAATGTCGAGATGAAGTTCGCCCATGCCGGCGATGATTGTCTGACCCGACTCTTCATCCGACTTGACGCGGAAAGAAGGATCTTCAGCAGCAAGACGATTAAGCGCGAGGCCCATCTTTTCCTGATCCGCTTTGGTCTTCGGTTCAATCGAGATCTCGATGACCGGCTCAGGGAAAATCATGCGTTCAAGAATAACCGGCTTCAGAGGATCGCAGAGCGTATCACCTGTTGTGGTTTCCTTGAGGCCTGCCAGAGCAACGATGTCACCGGCAAACGCTTCTTCAATGTCTTCACGCGAGTTGGAATGCATCTGCAGCATACGGCCGATACGTTCGCGCTTGAGCTTAACTGTGTTGTCGAGCGAAATGCCCTTGGTCAGCTTGCCGGAATAGATGCGGCAGAATGTCAGCGAACCAACGAACGGATCGTTCATGATCTTGAATGCAAGCATCGACAAAGGCTCTTCGTCGGAAGACTTGCGAACTGTTTCTGCTTCGGTCTTTGGGTCGATACCCTTGATCGAAGGAACATCAACAGGCGAAGGCAGGAATTCAACAACACCATCAAGAAGTGGCTGTACGCCCTTGTTCTTGAATGCTGAACCGCAGAACACCGGATGGAATTCAACGCGGCATGTGCCAACGCGGATAAGAGCGCGAAGTGCGTCATTATCTGGCATGTTGCCTTCGAGATAAGCTTCAGTGGCAGCTTCGTCGACTTCGACAGCAGCTTCAATCAGCTTTTCGCGATATTCTTCTGCACGATCCTTAAGATCAGCAGGAATTTCAACAACATCCCATTCAGCGCCGAGCTGTTCATCACGCCAGACCAGGGCCTTCATTTCGATCAGATCGACAACGCCCTTGAATTCTGTTTCAGCGCCGATTGGCAGCTGCATAACGAGAGCCTTGGCACCAAGACGGGTCTTGACCATCTCAACGCAGCGATAGAAATCCGCGCCAGTCTTGTCCATCTTGTTGACGAAGATCATGCGTGGAACATGATACTTCTCAGCCTGACGCCAAACTGTTTCAGTCTGCGGCTCTACACCGGCGTTGGCATCGAGCAGTGCAATCGCACCGTCGAGAACGCGCAGCGAGCGCTCAACTTCAATCGTGAAGTCAACGTGACCAGGCGTATCAATGATGTTGAAGCGACGCTTCTTGCCATCACGGCCAGTCCAGTAAGTCGTGGTTGCAGCGGAAGTGATCGTGATACCACGCTCCTGCTCCTGCTCCATCCAGTCCATGGTTGCGGCGCCATCATGAACTTCACCGATCTTGTGCGACTTGCCGGTGTAATAAAGGATACGCTCGGTGGTCGTGGTCTTGCCGGCGTCGATGTGCGCCATAATACCGAAATTACGGTAGTCTTCGATTTTATATTCGCGGGCCATAGTATGGTGCCTTCAAGAATAGGGTTTCGACGATTACCAGCGGTAATGCGAGAATGCGCGGTTGGCTTCTGCCATGCGATGCGTGTCTTCACGCTTCTTCACAGCCGAGCCGCGGTTGTTTGCAGCATCCAGGAGTTCGCCGGAAAGACGATCAACCATCGTGGTCTCATTGCGACCGCGAGCGGCATTGATCAGCCAACGGATTGCAAGAGCCTGGCGACGCTCTGGACGAACATCAACCGGAACCTGATATGTTGCACCACCAACACGGCGCGAACGCACTTCAACGTGCGGCGCTACATTGTCGAGTGCCTGATGGAACAGGGCAACCGGCTCCTGCTTGCTCTTGGCTTCAACCGACTCAAGCGCACCGTAAACGATACGTTCGGCAATTGACTTCTTGCCATGATGCATAACTGCATTCATGAACTTTGTCAGAACGAGATCACCGAACTTTGGATCGGGGTTGATCTCACGCTTTTCTGCACTATGGCGTCTGGACATATTCTTCGTCTCTTAACTACATCGGGTTGACCTACCAAGTGGCCAAATTCCCGGAAAATCTTACTTCGGACGCTTCGCACCGTACTTCGAACGGCGCTGCTTACGGTTCTTGACGCCCTGCGTATCGAGAACACCACGAATGATRTGATAACGAACGCCCGGCAAATCCTTTACACGACCGCCGCGGATCATCACGACAGAGTGTTCCTGAAGGTTGTGACCTTCACCCGGAATGTATCCGATAACTTCGAAGCCATTCGTCAGACGGACCTTGGCAACCTTACGCAGAGCCGAGTTTGGCTTCTTCGGGGTCGTCGTATAGACGCGAGTGCAAACACCGCGCTTCTGTGGGTTTTCCTGCAGAGCAGGAACTTTATTGCGCTTTACCGGCGCAGTGCGCGGCTTGCGGATCAACTGGTTTACGGTAGGCATTCAACCTTCCCTCTTTGTAATGCGTATCAAAGCGCGAGCGCTCCGGCACAAATCTCGTATCTTCGCCCGTCAGGGCCGTTTCAGCGCCATGCTCATGCACGAATTCGGGCAAATAAACCACCCAATGGGTAGTTGCCCGAATAAAAGCAGAGGAAGCCTTAGAAGCTTCATGCGAGCGGCAAATTGCATTTCGATCGTAAAACGAACCCTGTTTGAGATGAACTCCAGAGCGTGTCGCTCCGAAACAGCCAATCTCACATCGGCTCAGATGTGCTGCTGATACTTTGTCCCCTGCTCTACGTCAAGCCTGAACTCCAAATATTATTAAGGTTTGGAGCGTTTGGGGGCACTTTGGGGCCTGATCGTAAGATTATTTCGCCTGATGCGGGCGAATTCAAGCAATCTTTCGTATCATGCACAGGGATTTATGGCCTCCACAAGACGCGGGCGGCCATTTTGGCTAATCTGACCGCTTGAAACACACAGATTCGGGAATCATTAACAATGTCTACGCCTCCAGCCGACTCGAAACCGGTCCACCTCATCATTGCCGACGTATGGAAGAAAGGTGAGGAAGACTCGCGGCAGGTGCATGTGCTCCTGATGAATGACGATACGGATGGACTGGTGCAGACAGCGCTGCAGATACTGGCCAATGAAGGCTATGAAGAAGCCGAGTTGCTGGAAATCGGCACGCTCACAACCGAGCCAGAAGAAGAGCCACATCTTTCCGCGTGGAAGACCGCCCTCACCGGTCAGGTCGCTCTTATTGAATTCAACGAATAGCAGATTGCCCACAGCATCACACTGCCAAGTACACAGATACATCAGTATTAGGCATAAAGTAGTATAGACCGACACTCTCGCTCGTTCTAAAAAGGAAACAGTTTCAAACACTGATTTTATATGCCTAGCAGCTAAAACTGTTCAAATTTATATAATGCATAAGCCACGAGCATCGGCGCCGGTTACACGCGAATGAATAATTCATCGCAAGAAAAAGTTGCTGGAGTACACGATCTGTCGCTGCCTTACCCAAAGGTATCGCTGTTCAGGGCAGAGGCAGTTTGTGCCAGAACCGATTCTTGGCTTGGTAAGGCTATAGTACTCCAACCAATCGGTGTTCGATGGTCAAGTGGGATCGCACTGCTAGCTGTTGTGCTTATCGCTGCTTTTCTAATCTTTGGTCAGTATAYGCGCCGTGTCCGTCTAGTAGGTGTCGTTATGCCGAGCACGGGTATTGTTCGGCTCTTGGCACCAAATACYGGACGGATCATGAGCCTCGCAGCTTCAGAAGGAGCATCCGTTCTTCAGGGACAAGAACTTTATTCTATCGGATCTGATACAACCACAAGCCTCGGCGAAACCCAAGCTCTTACGATAGCTCAGTTACGCAAGCAACGTGACGAGCTTGTGGCAGAAATCGAACGTCACCAACGGTTAAACCTAATTGAAAAATCGGGACTATTGAAACAATCGGATGGGGTGTCGCAGGAACTTGAACAAACGATAACTCAGATCAAAACAACCGAGAAATACAGTATCGTTCTTCAAGATGTTTCGGAAAAATATAGTTTGCTTGCAAAGCAACATATCGTGCTTGAACGCCAAGCTTTCGATCGCTTGGAAAGTTTTATGCGAACAACACAGGATGTGGAACGCCTGAAAAGAGAAGCCACACAATTGAAACAACGGCTTGCAGAGATACAAGCAAAACTCAACGGTTTCGATCTCCGCTCCCTTTCAATAGTTAGTGAGATTCAGCGACAAATTAGTGTCTTAGACAGGGATCTAGGAGAGGTTGAGGCTAAACGGGTCGTCACAGTTACTGCTCCCCGGTCAGGAACAATTACCGGTGTGCTTGCCCAGCCCGGACAGTTTATCGCAGCCGGCATGTCACTCTTGTCAATCGTTCCTGATGACGCCCCACTTGAGGTTCAATTGTTCGGTTCAAGTAGCATTATAGGTTTCATGCGGGAGAATGCTGCTGTGATGATCCGATATGCCGCGTTTCCCTATCAGAAATTTGGTCTTTATCCCGGAACTGTTACTAGCTTTTCACGAACGACACTCCGCCCAAGTGATATTGAGCCGGGGACCCCTGTCACGGTGCAGTCGGCGTCCCCTCAACCGGAGGGTAATTATCGCATTATTGTCCACCCACAATATGAAAGCGTCATGGCCTATGGCAAAAATGAGCCGATCAGGCCCGGCATGGCTGTTGAGGCAGAAGTGTTTCTGGATTCACGTCGCCTTTATGAATGGATGTTCGAACCGCTTTTCAGCATACGAGGCGTCCTGATCAAGGGAGGAAAGAGTTATGAAATCTCTCCTTGAACAATTAAAGTTTGGGTTTGGTAATCGACTGCCGATAATTCTTCAGACTGAAGCAGCAGAGTGCGGCCTTGCCTGTCTCGCGATGATCGCCTCATTTCATGGCCATACCTTGGACTTGAATGCAGCACGGCGGCGCTTCTCTGCTTCGCTCAAAGGAATGACCCTGCACAACCTTAGCGCTCTTTCGTCCACTCTTGAACTAACCACCCGATCCTTACGCGTCGAGATTGACGAGATTGCACTGCTTCGTCAGCCATGCATCCTGCATTGGGATTTGGCCCATTTCGTCGTTCTGGATTGCATTACCCGTGATGGGATCATTATACATGATCCGGCTTGTGGCCGTCTGCACGTGAATCGAAAGGAACTGAGTAAACGCTTCACTGGAGTTGTCTTAGAGGCTTGGCCAAATCGTGCATTTGTTGGCAAGGTTGAAAAAGAACGCCTCAAACTAACTAATCTATTTAGGAATACGTCCGGATTAAAACGCGCGCTTGGTCAAATATTCCTTCTAGCCCTCTGTCTTGAGGTTTTCGCGATTATAAGCCCGCTAGGATTGCAACTTGTGATCGATCAGGCGGTAGTCAGTGCAGATACCGACCTTGTCACACTTGTTGCTCTAGGGTTTGTCACAGTTCTTATTTTGCAGACGCTTATCGGTTTTGCCAGCACGTGGGCAGTGATGATTCTGAGCACGCGCATGAGTATCCATTGGGAAGTCAGTCTCTTCTCACATCTCCTGCGTCTACCCCTCGCCTATTTCGAAAAGCGCCATGTCGGTGATATCGTTTCCCGCTTTGGTGCGCTTGGCCCAATACGCACAACACTAACTACAGATGTAATAAGCGCCATCCTTAATGCCCTCATGTTAGTGGGTATGTTGGCGATGATGCTGCTCTACAGCCCCGAACTATCGGCAGTCGCATTTCTCACTGTTATACTTTACGGTCTCCTCCGCGCTATTTTCTACCAACCCTATCGAGCAGCCTCCGAAATGGAACTCGTGCATCGCGCACGCGAACAATCGCATTTTATGGAATCTATTCGTGGCGCAGCCAGTATTAAGGCACTCGGACTGGAAAACCGGCGCCACTCCACCTGGCTCAACACTTTGATCGAAGCAACCAATGCGGATCTGAAAACTGACAAGCTCGATATCTTGTTCAATGTCGTCAACAGTCTGTTGTTTGGCATGAATCGTATTGTGCTGTTGTGGTTGGGCGGACGCGCCATCATTTCAAACCAGATGACTGTTGGCATGCTCATGACATTCGCCTCCTATCAGGAGCAATTCGTCACGCGTGCAACCAGCCTACTGGGGATGATATTCCAGCTCAGAATATTAAATCTACATGGCGAACGTCTTGCCGATATCCTGCTTACAAAACCAGAGAGTATTGATATCTGCCCCACTCCTTACATTAGTACCATCAACAAAGAACTGACCGCAACCAGTCTGCGCTTTCGTTATGGAGACGGTGAACCAGACATTTTCAATGGCATTAGCTTTTCTGTTGAACCTGGCGAATCTCTTGCTCTCATCGGTCCGTCTGGCTGCGGCAAAACGACCTTACTTAAGATCATGGCAGGGTTGATTTCGCCGATAGAAGGCCAGGTTCGATATGGTGGAAACGATATTCATGGCATGGGTTTGTATAACTACCGTCGACTAACCGGTTGCGTGCTGCAAGATGATGGGCTCTTTGCCGGAACGATTGCAGATAACATTGCGGGATTTGCACCGGATGCGGATCAACTGTGGATCGAAGAATGTGCCCGAACTGCGGCTATCGACGATGAGATTCGACGTATGCCTATGGGATATGAGTCATTAGTAGGGGACATGGGTAGTACGCTATCTGGTGGCCAAAGGCAGCGTGTCTTTCTCGCACGGGCCCTGTATCGGCGGCCGCAGATTCTCTTTCTCGACGAAGCGTCGAGCCATCTCGACGAAACCAACGAAGCGACGATTAATAAGGCTGTCGCGAAACTGCAGATTAGCCGCATCATCGTAGCCCATAGGCCCGCTACGATCGCGTTAGCGGATCGTATTATTCGCCTCGATGGCGGTAAAGCAATAACCAACCAACTAGGAAAGGAGGACCAGATCCAAAGATAAATTTATAACACAAATTTCAAGTCACAATTTTAACCACAATCAATTTTGGAGATCTAATTATGCGTGAATTGACATTGGACGAAATGAAATTCGTAGCTGGCGGAATGGGCCCAGGAAAAGATAGCAAATCAAAGGACAGCAGCAAAGGGGATAAGGGCGGTAAATCAACATCTGCTGCAAGTAAGCGCGATACGGAGTCTAACGTTAATCGGGCTGACAAGCGTGATCGCGTTCAGAGAGAAATGTCTACTTGGGACAAGATAACGCATGCACTTTCGCATACAGATATTTCTGGTCATGCCAGCGCCGATGGCGCGTCTATTGACATAACTCCTCATTGTGGCTCCTGCCATGGAGCCAATCCACGCGGGGGTGGATCCGATCGGTAAGACCCGGATAATCTCAACCTTGTCTTACGGGAAAAATCGTGATGGACAAATTCGACATAGTTTGTAGCACGTCCCGTAAGACGCTCTGGGTTCTGATGCTCTGTATGGTGATTGGCATAATTCCTCTGGCAAAAGCCAGTGCGTACACCATCGTCGATTTATTTTTTAATATCATCAAACAGATCAATTATGATGTCTGGGTTTATGCCTTTCATGGCGGCTTTCCCCAGTACATTACAGTTTTCGCCTTTCTCAAATCACTTGTGGAAGCAATCATTGCATCAGCCACGTTGTTAAGTCTGTTTCCTATTTTTGGTTTCAGTACACAGCGCATTCTCCGGTTTGGAACATTTCAATGGTCATTCCTGCCAATTATCCTGATCGTTCCTCTGATGCCGGCCGGTATCTACATCATTTTGGCCGGCATATTTCATCTTGATCTGAGTATGGGATCTGTGCCTCCATGGGGTGCCCTATGGATGCTTATTGTTATCAACTGCCTCGCGATACCAGTAACCGAGGAACTGGCCTTTCGGGGGCTGCTCCTGTCTTGTGGTCAAACTCTCGGATTTTCCAATACTGCCGTTCTGACCGCCACAAGTCTGGCGTTTTCGCTCATGCACATCTCGGGCGAAACTGGTATTTTCAGCTTCTTTGTTACACTTCCCGCGGCTTTCTGTGCCGGATGGTTGAGATTGAAAAGCGGAGCGATTTTCTGGTCCATCCTGCTTCACGCGCTCATTAATTTCCTTCCGCTGCAGGCAATGCTGTTCTTTTGGTATTCAGGTAATCTCCACGGCTTCGATCTAAGCCTACAGGCCCTCGGTTTTGGAACACCGTAGGCGACCTGAATATTGCCCCTGCCGCGCTTGACGGATGAGCAGGATCATTGGCATCTTTGGTCATGCGTATACTTCTTGTCGAAGACAACAACACACTGGCGAATTGGCTGGCCAAAAGCCTTCGGCAATCTCAATACACTATCGATGTTGTTCATGACGGCGCGGATGCCGAACATGCGCTTGCGGTGACGTCATACAATCTTGTCATTCTTGACCTTGGTCTGCCCGACAAGGGCGGGTTGGAAGTGCTGCGTCATCTGCGTCGCGCGGGTAACGAAGTTCCGGTGATCGTGCTGACCGCCAATGCCAGTCTTGATGGACGCATTAGCGGCCTTGATGCCGGGGCTGATGATTACCTTGCCAAGCCCTTCGAGCTATCGGAGCTGGAAGCCCGCATTCGCGCGCAGCTTCGCCGGGCGAGCCAGAAGACAGCACCTGTCATCACCTGTGGTGCTCTGAGTTTCGATACAAACACCCGGTTGTTTTCAATCAACGGCGAACCACTGGCGCTTGCACCGAAGGAACATGCGGTGCTGGAGCAACTCCTGCACAAGATTGGGCGCACCGTCAGCAAGACGGCGCTGTCCCAAAGCATCTATAGTTTTGACAGCGAGACCGACGAGAACGCTATCGAGATTTATATCCATCGCCTGCGCAAGAAACTTGAGGGCAGCAGAGCGGAGATCGTCACCCTGCGCGGCCTCGGTTATCTCCTGCGCGACGGGGTGTGAATCAATGCGGCTGATCTCCCGCCTGCCCGGCAGCCTCAGAGTCCAGCTTGTATCCTGGATTGTCATTCCGTTGATCATCATCGCGGCCATCAATTTGTGGGTAAGCTGGAATACATCGGAAAAGATGGCCGATCTTGTCACGGACCGGATGCTTACCGCTTCCGCGCGCGCCATCGGCGAAGCGACCGCCGCATCTGGTAATACGCTGGATGCTATCGTTCCGCCTGTTGCCATCGAGATGTTTTCAACGGGTGATGGCGACCATGTCTATTACAGCGTCGCCACATCGGATCATCAATTGCTGACGGGATACCCCGATCTGCCAGCACCGCCAGTGCTGAAGGATTTCGACCCCGTCTACTTCTACGGCAGCTACCGCAACCAGCCTGTTCGGCTTGTTGCCCTGCGCCATCCGATTGTCGCAGCATCGGCGGAGCTATCGCAATCGGTCGACGTTATTGTCGGTGTCACGCTGGCGGGTCACACCAACATCGCCCGTGGCCTCTGGCTGGATAGTGTCAGCCAGCAACTGGTTCTGATCGCTTTCGCCGCCGCCCTGTCGCTGCTCGGATTGCGCTATGGATTACGGCCACTGATGAAACTGCGCGACAATGTCCTGCGGCGCGGGCGCGATCTCGAACCCTTTGATCAGGCCGCCGTACAGACGGAGCTGCAACCTCTTGTCGCCGCCTTGAACCAATATATGGACCGCGTGCGCAAACAGATGGCGGCACAGCGCCGCTTTATCCAGAATGCCGCCCATCAATTGCGCACGCCTATCGCCACCCTGACAACACAGGCAAGCTTTGCGCTCCGGACAAAGGACAAGGACGAACAGGCGGAGGTTCTGACGAGTATCAAGACAAGCGCCATGTTGCTGGCACGTCTGGCCGCGCAGCTTCTGACACTCTCCCGCGCGGAACCGGGCAGCAGACGCCCACGCGCCGACCGGGTTGATCTCATAGAGGCTGGACAGCTGGTGCTGGAAAGCCTTGCGGGAAAAGCCTTTGACCGTGGCATTGATCTTGGGTTTGAAGCGAGTACCGCCGCGGCAATCGCCACGGGCGATGGTACGATGCTGCGCGAGATGATCGTCAATCTTGTCGACAACGCCCTCACCTACACACCCGAAGGCGGATCGGTCACATTGGGGATAGCACGGGACGGCGACCTTATCCATTTGACCGTGGAAGATACTGGCCCCGGCATTCCGGAAAATGAACGCGAACACGTCTTTGAGCGGTTCTACCGGATAGCGGGCGTTAAAGCCGATGGCAGTGGTCTCGGCCTTGCCATTGTCCGCGAAGTCACCGAAGGCGCAGAAGGAACTGTGACACTGTCGGAAGCAAGAACCGGCGGGCTGCTCGTTACTGTTACGCTGCCCGCCAATTCAACGATCGCAAATCAGCCTGCCTGATCAGACAGGGCTTGCGGGCGCCACTTCACCAGATGGTTTTCCACCAGAGTAATGGCGTATTCAACAACCAGTGCCAGCACGGCGAGAATAACCATCGCTGCAAACACGCCATTGGCATTGAATGCACCCTGTGCGGTGGAGATCATGAGGCCAACGCCCTTTTTCGCGCCAAGAAATTCACCCACAACCGCACCAACCAGGGCGAAGCCGAAGCTGACATGCAGGCTGGCAAGAATCCAACTCATGGCCGATGGGAGAATGACGGTACGGGTGATCTGGGTGGGCGAAGCACCAAGGATCTGGGCATTGGCGATCAGTGCGCGGTCGGCTTCACGTACGCCCTGAAAAGCATTGGCAAACACGACGAAGAACACCATCACCACAGCCAGTGCCACCTTGGACGCCATGCCGAGCCCGAGCGCGATGATGAAAATCGAACCGAGAACAACACGCGGAACCGAATTGGCAATCTTGATGTAAATGCTAAACACATCAGCAAGAAACTTGTTGCGGCCAAGAATGATACCGCAAATGATGCCGCCGATTGCACCGATGAGAAAGCCGAGAAGAGTTTCTTCCAGTGTGACAATAATCTGCTCGGACAGCGGACCTTGCGACGTGCCTTCCGTGATCCACACCCAAATCTGATCAGCAATGCCTGACGGGCTGGCAAAGAAGAACGGATCGATCACATTGGTGCGGGTGCCCCATTCCCAGCCGCCAAGAAAGACGACGAGAATAGCCAGTCGCACAAAAATCACCGTTGCATAGCGTCTGCGCGCCTTCGCCTTGAATACGGCTTCAGTCCTGGCGATACCGGCAGCACTGGCGGCTGATGTTCCCGATGGGGATACGATTTCATTGGTGCTCATGTTGATGATCCTTATTGACCGCTTTGCAGGGCGCGCTGTTGGCCGATCTGCACTTCCTCGCGCAAATCGTTCCAGATCACCTTGGCGATCTCGACAAATTTCTCGTCATAGCGAATGTCTTCCATCACGCGCGGCCGCGGAATATCGATGTGATAAACGCTCTTGACCGTGGCAGGTCCCGCTGTCAGCACATACACTTTGTCTGCAAGCGCGATGGCCTCTTCCAGATCATGGGTGACAAAAATCACCGATGCGCCCGACTGCTGCCAGAGATCAAGAAGTTCGCCCTGCATCAGCGTGCGCGTCTGCACATCGAGCGCACTGAATGGTTCATCCATCAGCAAAATCTTCGGCTCGTTGATGAAAGTCTGCGCCAATGCCACGCGCTTGCGCATACCCCCGGAAAGCTGGTGCGGATAGTGTCTTTCAAAGCGCGCGAGCCCAACCTTGGCAATCCATAAACGGGCCTTTTCATAGGCCTCTTCCTTGCTCGCGCCACGATAACGCGGACCGGCGCTGACATTATCAATCACATTGCGCCACGGAAACAGCGCATCGGCCTGAAACACAAAGCCAATATCCGGGCTGACGCCATCAATGGGCTTTCCCATCAACCGGACTTCACCGGCGCTGGGGCGGGCAAGGCCGGTTACAAGGTTGAGGGTCGTTGATTTCCCGCATCCGGTAGGTCCAACCACGCAGGCAAATTCTCCCTGAGCAACCGTCATGGAAAAATCGCGCAAGGCCGTCATCATCTTGCCGTCGGGTGTCACAAACCGGCGGGTCGCATTGTCAAGCACAATGGCGGGAACATCAGATCTGTTTTGAGTTTTCGGGGCTTCCATCAGCATTGGGTTCCTCACGAACACGCGCCATCCTTGCCGGGAAGCATGGCTCCCAGCTGAAAAGGCGAACAATTGAAAGTGAAAGCGCTGCCGGAACTGTTCCGCGCAGCGCTTCGTCGCGGATTACTTGGCTGCGTCGAGCGTGCTGTTGGCCTTGTCGACAAAATCAGTCGTATAGGTCTTGGCCAGGTCGATGTCTTTTCCCTTTACCGTTTTAGAAAAGGACGAGAGAACCTGCAGCACAGTCGTTGGACCGTCCTTCGGCATACGACCATCCGGCGTATACTGCGCCTTACCCTCGGCAAGTCCCTTCACATAAAGGTCCTTGTCGCCGACATAATAGTCTTTCGGCAGTTTATCGGCGATTTCCTCGGCGCTGTGCGAGGCAATGAAACGCATGGTTTTTACCATGGCATTGGCAAGCTTCTGCGCATCTTCCTTGTGGGTTTCAAGCCATGCTGTCTGCACGTAGAAGGAGGCAGCTGGATAGGGTCCACCTAATGCGGCGGCAGTCTTTTCCGGCGTGCGCATATCAACCAGAATTTTTGCATCACCGCTCTTCAACGTCGCGGCAATGGTCGGCTCGGTCGTCATTCCGGCCTGAATGGCATCCTGCTTGATGGCAGCAATAAAAGTGTTGCCTGCGCCAACGGGCAAAAGCGTATAATCGCCCTGCTTCAAGCCGTTGCGAATGGCCAGATACTGCGTCAGGAAATCAGTGGAAGAGCCAAGCCCGGTCACGCCAAGTGTACGGCCCTTGAAATCAGCAGGCGATTTCACCGTATCGGCATATTTGGACGAGACGAGTTCAACCTCGCCCGGTGCCTGACTGAACTGGACAATGGACTGAATAAACTTGCCTTTGGACTGGAGATCAATCGTGTGGTCGTAAAAGCCGACGACGCCCTGCGCACTACCGGCAAGAAGCTCGTTCTCCGCATCAACACCGGCACGGCTGTTGATCAGCTCAACATCGAGACCTTCATCCTTGAAATAGCCAAGTCGTTCGGTAAGCACAGCAGGCAGATAAATCTGCTTCTCCATGCCGCCCACGATAATGGTGAGCTTTTCCGCCTGCGCCGACGAAGCAAAAACAACACTCGCCGCCATGACACCGGCAAACACGGCAGCGCTCAGCGAACGGCGATAAACGGCCAAAGAATACGTCATTGAATCTCCTCCTGGCCCGATTATCTCCTCCGGGCCCTCCTCCAGAAAAGGCGCTTGCGCCTTCCCGATTCCTCAATCGGTACTGCTTGGTACTATATCCAAGCTTTCAACCAGCTTTCAGCCGCTTCGCATATTTGTGATGGGGGTGTGATCAGCCACAGCCCATTGCTGCGCAAACAAAAAGGCCGCCCCGAAAGGCGGCTTTTTCAATATGTCTGTGAGCAACCGGCTTATTCGGCCGGGGTGCCTGTCATGTCGGTCAACATGGCGTCGACCTTTGCAGCACCGGCTCCGCTTTCCTTGCGGCGCTCGTCGATGATCAGTTCGTCGCGGGCACCGGCAATGCGGCGGATCTGCTTGACCGTGCCACCCGTACCAGCCGGGATCAGACGACCAACAATCACGTTTTCCTTCAGGCCCTGCAACGCATCCATCTTGCCGGCAACAGCAGCTTCCGTGAGGACGCGTGTTGTTTCCTGGAAGGACGCAGCCGAGATGAACGACGGTGTCTGCAACGAAGCCTTGGTGATACCCAGAAGAACCGGAGTACCATAGCCCGACTTCTTGCCATCTTCCTCAAGACGTTCGTTGATCTCATCAAGCTCGATCCGGTCGACGTGGTCACCGGCGATGAAGCCAGTGTCACCGGATTCGGTGATTTCGACCTTCTGGAGCATCTGACGGACAATCACTTCAATGTGCTTGTCGTTGATCAGAACGCCCTGCAGACGATAGACTTCCTGGATTTCATTGACGAGGTACGAAGCAAGTGCTTCCACGCCCTTGATGGCCAGAATGTCGTGCGGCGCTGGATTGCCGTCGAGGATGTAATCGCCCTTTTCGATCGCATCGCCATCCTGAAGATGGAAAGGCTTACCCTTGGGGATCAGATATTCGACAGGCTCAAGCGTCTCGTCGTTCGGTTCGATGACGATGCGGCGCTTGTTCTTGTAGTCGCGGCCAAAACGAACCGTACCATCGATTTCGGCGATGATCGCATGGTCCTTCGGACGACGTGCTTCGAACAGTTCCGCAACGCGCGGTAGACCACCGGTGATGTCCTTGGTCTTGGCGCTTTCCATCGGAATACGGGCAAGAACGTCACCCGCCTTCACATGGGAACCGGGCTCAACCGAAAGGATCGATTCAACCGACAGCTGGAAGCGAGCATCGCCACCCTTTGCCAGTTTCAGAACCTTGCCGGCCTTGTCCTTGACAACGATGCAAGGCTTCAGATCCGAACCGCGAGGGGTCGAACGCCAGTCGATAACCACGCGCTTGGTGATACCAGTGGATTCATCCGTCGTTTCCGAAACGGAAAGACCGTCGACCATGTCTTCGAATTCAACATGACCTTCGACTTCCGTCATAACAGGACGGGTGTATGGATCCCACTCGGCAACACGCTGGCCGCGCTTAACCGTATCGCCATCATCGACATAGATGCGCGAACCGTAGGTGACGCGGTGTGTTGCGCGTTCCTTGCCTGTCGCATCAAGAATGACGACAGCCATGTTACGACCCATGACGACCAGATGGCCATCGGAGTTACGCACCACATTGCGGTTACGGATCTGCACTGTGCCTTCATAGCTGGCTTCGAGGAACGACTGATCCACAACCTGCGCCGTACCACCAAGGTGGAACGTACGCATGGTCAGCTGTGTGCCTGGCTCACCGATCGACTGAGCAGCGATAACGCCGACAGCTTCACCCTGGTTAACCGGAGTACCACGGGCCAGATCGCGGCCGTAGCACTTGGCGCAGATGCCGCCACGGGTCTCACAGGTGAGAGCCGAACGGATGCGGATGGACTGAACGCCTGCCTTTTCGATGGCATCAATATCGAACTCGTCGATGATGTTGCCGCCGGTAACCAGAACGTCACCCGAAACCGGATGCAGGATGTCTTCAAGCGCCGTACGGCCGAGAACACGCTGGCCAATGGTCGCAACAACCTGACCGGCATCAACGATCGGCTGCATGGTGAGGCCCGTTGTCGTGCCGCAATCCACCGAGATGACAATGCAATCCTGCGCGACGTCAACCAGACGACGTGTCAGGTAACCGGAGTTGGCCGTCTTCAAGGCGGTATCGGCAAGACCCTTACGGGCACCGTGGGTCGAGTTGAAGTACTCGTTCACGGTCAGGCCTTCCTTGAAGTTCGAAATGATTGGCGTTTCGATGATTTCGCCCGAAGGCTTGGCCATCAGTCCGCGCATACCGCCCAGCTGGCGCATCTGGTTCGGCGAACCACGAGCACCCGAGTGCGACATCATATAGATCGAGTTCATCTGCTTCTGGCGACCAGTGACAGGATCGAACTCGACAGCCTTAATGCGGGCCATCATTTCGTCAGCGACCTTCTCGGTGCACTTGCCCCAAGCGTCAACAACCTTGTTGTACTTCTCGCCCTGAGTGATCAGGCCGTCATTGTACTGCTGCTCATATTCGGTCGCCAAAGCTTCGGTTTCAGCAACCAGCTTCGCCTTGGTGTCCGGAATGACCATGTCGTCCTTGCCGAAGGAAATACCGGCACGGCAGGCATGGGAGAAGCCCAGCTGCATGATACGATCGCAGAAAATGACCGTCTCTTTCTGTCCGCAATGGCGATAAACCGTGTCGATCATCTTGGAGATGTTCTTCTTGGTCATTTCCTGATTGCAGATGTCGAAAGGCACATTGTGGTGCTTCGGCAGCAGTTCACCGATGATCATACGGCCAGGGGTCGTATCGAAAATCTTCGATGTAGGCTTGCCATCCGCATCAATGCTCTTGAAGCGGCCCTTGATCTTTGTATGCAGGGTCACTGCACCGCTGCCAATGGCGTGATGCAATTCACCGATATCGGCAAAGGCCATGCCTTCGCCCGGCTCTTTGGCCGCAACGATCGACAGATAGTACAGGCCGAGAACCATATCCTGCGACGGAACGATAACCGGCAGACCGTTTGCAGGGTGCAGGATGTTGTTSGTSGACATCATCAGMRCRCGSGCTTCMAGCTGSGCTTCCAGMGAAAGCGGMACGTGRACRGCCATCTGGTCACCGTCGAAGTCCGCGTTGAAMGCGGTRCAGACGAGCGGATGCAGCTGGATTGCCTTGCCTTCAATCAGGATGGGTTCGAATGCCTGAATGCCAAGACGGTGCAGCGTCGGCGCACGGTTCAGAAGAACCGGGTGCTCGCGGATGACTTCGTCAAGGATATCCCAGACTTCTGGCTTTTCCTTTTCAACCAGCTTCTTCGCCTGCTTGACGGTCGAGGAATAACCCTTGGCGTCGAGACGGGCGTAGATGAATGGCTTGAACAGTTCGAGCGCCATCTTCTTCGGCAGACCGCACTGGTGCAACTTCAGCTCCGGACCGGTCACGATAACCGAACGGCCTGAGTAATCGACGCGCTTGCCGAGCAGGTTCTGACGGAAGCGGCCCTGCTTGCCCTTGAGCATATCGGACAGCGACTTCAGCGGACGCTTGTTGGCACCAGTGATGACGCGGCCACGACGGCCGTTGTCAAACAGAGCATCAACCGATTCCTGAAGCATGCGCTTCTCGTTGCGGATGATGATGCCGGGTGCACGCAGTTCGATCAGGCGCTTCAGACGGTTGTTACGGTTGATCACACGACGATAGAGATCGTTCAGATCGGAGGTCGCAAAGCGGCCGCCATCCAGCGGAACAAGCGGACGCAGATCCGGCGGAATGACCGGAACGATCTTCATGATCATCCATTCCGGACGGTTACCCGATTCCAGAAAGTTTTCGACGATCTTCAGACGCTTCATCAGCTTCTTCTGCTTCAGATCAGACGTTGTCTCGGCAAGTTCTGCACGCAGATCGCCGGCAATCTTCTCCAGATCCATGGAAGCCAGAAGCTCATGAATAGCTTCCGCACCGATCAGCGCAGTGAAGGAATCTTCACCATACTCATCGACAGCGATCATGTATTCTTCTTCGGAAAGAAGCTGATGTTCTTTCAGGGCAGTCAGGCCGGGCTCGGTCACAATGTAGTTCTCGAAATAGAGAACGCGCTCGATACCCTTGAGGGTCATGTCGAGCAAAGTGCCGATACGGCTTGGCAGGGACTTCAGGAACCAGATATGCGCAACCGGAGCTGCGAGTTCGATATGGCCCATGCGCTCACGGCGAACGCGTGACAGCGTGACTTCCACACCGCACTTTTCGCAGATGATGCCCTTGTATTTCATACGCTTGTACTTGCCGCACAAGCATTCATAGTCCTTGATCGGCCCGAAGATCCGAGCACAGAAGAGACCATCCCGCTCAGGCTTGAATGTGCGGTAGTTGATCGTCTCCGGCTTCTTGATCTCACCGTATGACCAGGACAGAATCTTCTCAGGGCTGGCGATCGAAATCCGGATGGAATCGAATGCCTGCACAGGTACCTGAGGATTGAAGAGATTCATGACCTCTTGGTTCATGCCGTTTCTCCATGGGGCAAAATATGCCCTCTCCTTGCGATGGAATGGTCCGCCGTCGCGGGTCCATCTAGATCAAATGCCGCTTCCTCAGCGGCTCGAAACAAACTGGTCGGGTGCGCGGCGAACCGCGCACCCCAACCTTTTTTACTCTGCCGCGTCAGGCAAGGCCTGCTGCTGGTCTTGCTGGCGTGTATCGTCCAGCTCGACATTGAGACCGAGCGAACGCATTTCCTTGACGAGAACGTTGAAGCTCTCGGGAATACCGGCCTCGAAAGTATCGTCACCACGGACGATCGCTTCATAGACCTTGGTACGACCGGCAACGTCATCGGACTTGACCGTGAGCATTTCCTGCAGCGTGTAAGCCGCACCGTATGCTTCCAGTGCCCAGACCTCCATTTCACCGAAGCGCTGACCGCCGAACTGGGCTTTACCACCCAGTGGCTGCTGCGTAACGAGCGAGTATGGTCCGATCGAACGGGCGTGGATCTTGTCGTCAACCAGGTGGTGCAGCTTCAGCATGTAGATGTAGCCGACAGTAACCTGACGATCGAAAGTTTCACCCGTACGTCCGTCATAGAGCGTCGACTGACCGGAGGCCTTCAGACCCGCCTGCTCCAGCATCACATTGATGTCTGGCTCATGCGCACCGTCAAACACCGGCGTTGCAATCGACACGCCACGCTTCATCTGCTCACCAAGACGAACGATGCTCTCGTCGTCATAGTTGCGCACTGGCTCATTCCGGTCGTTGTCGGGGATGATCGACTCGATCGTCGCCCGCAGCGGCTGGATATCGCCTTCACCACTTGCAGCATACTGTGCCTTGTAGGCTTCGATCAGATCACCGATCTTCTTGCCCATTCCGGCGCAGGCCCAGCCCAGATGCGTTTCCAGAATCTGGCCAACGTTCATGCGGCTTGGCACGCCAAGCGGATTGAGCACGATGTCAACATGCGTTCCGTCTTCAAGGAACGGCATATCTTCAACGGCGGCAATACGCGAGACAACACCCTTGTTGCCGTGACGGCCGGCCATCTTGTCGCCTGGCTGGATCTTGCGCTTCACAGCAACAAAGACCTTGACCATCTTCATGACACCAGGAGGCATCTCGTCGCCGCGCTGTACCTTTTCGACCTTGTCCATGAAGCGCTGTTCAAGCAGCTTCTTGGAGTCGTCGTACTGGTTGCGCAGAGCTTCGATTTCGCCCTGAAGCTTTTCGTCCTCGACAGCAAACTGCCACCACTGGGAGCGTGGGTGTTCACCCATGACTTCCGAAGTAACAATTGCGCCCTTCTTGAACGACTTCGGTCCGGCAACAGCAGGCTTGCCATTGAGAACGTCAGCCAGACGGCCATAGACGTTGCGGTCAAGAATAGCCTGTTCGTCGTCGCGATCCTTGGCCAAACGCTCGATTTCCTCGCGTTCGATAGCCATGGCACGTTCGTCCTTTTCAACGCCGTGGCGATTGAAAACGCGAACTTCCACAACCGTACCGTAAGTCCCGGGCGGCATGCGCATCGAGGTGTCACGGACATCGGAAGCCTTTTCACCGAAGATGGCGCGCAGAAGCTTCTCTTCCGGCGTCATCGGGCTTTCGCCCTTCGGTGTGATCTTGCCGACGAGAATATCGCCCGGCTGAACTTCCGCACCGATGTACACGATACCGGCTTCGTCCAGATTCTTCAGTGCTTCTTCCGAAACGTTCGGAATGTCGCGCGTGATTTCTTCCGGTCCAAGCTTCGTATCGCGAGCCATGACTTCGAACTCCTCGATATGGATCGAGGTGAAGACGTCATCCGAAACGATCTTTTCAGAAAGCAGGATGGAGTCTTCGTAGTTGTAGCCATTCCAAGGCATGAACGCGACGAGCACGTTGCGGCCGAGCGCCAGATCACCCAGATCCGTCGAAGGACCGTCGGCAATGATGTCGCCCTTTTCGATCCGGTCGCCAACACGAACCAGCGGACGCTGATTGATGCAGGTGTTCTGGTTCGAACGCTGGAACTTCATCAGGCGATAGATATCAACGCCTGACTTGCCGGGTACGAGGTCTTCCGTTGCACGGATAACGATACGCGTCGCGTCAACCTGATCGACGATACCTGTACGGCGTGCACCGATAGCCGCACCGGAGTCACGGGCAACGATCGGCTCCATGCCTGTACCGACGAACGGCGCTTCAGCACGAACCAGTGGAACGGCCTGACGCTGCATGTTCGAGCCCATCAGAGCGCGGTTGGCGTCGTCGTTTTCCAGGAACGGAATAAGCGCTGCGGCAACCGATACGAGCTGCTTCGGCGAAACGTCCATCAGATCCACGTTTTCACGCGGAGCCATCAGAACTTCACCCGCATGGCGGCAAACAACGAATTCGTCCGTGAAGGCGCCGGAAGCATCCATTTCCACATTGGCCTGCGCCACGTGATACTTGGCTTCTTCCATAGCCGACAGATAGACAACGTCATCTGTTACCTTGCCATCAACGATCCGGCGATACGGGCTTTCGATGAAGCCATACTTGTTGACCCGGGCAAAGGTTGCGAGCGAGTTGATCAGACCGATATTCGGGCCTTCAGGCGTTTCAATCGGGCAGATACGGCCATAGTGGGTCGGATGCACGTCGCGCACTTCAAAGCCAGCACGCTCACGGGTCAGACCACCGGGTCCAAGTGCCGAAAGACGGCGCTTGTGGGTGATTTCCGAAAGCGGGTTGGTCTGATCCATGAACTGCGACAGCTGCGAGGAACCGAAGAACTCGCGAACGGCGGCAGCTGCCGGCTTCGCATTGATCAGGTCCTGCGGCATAACGGTGTCGATTTCGATGGACGACATACGTTCCTTGATGGCGCGCTCCATGCGGAGCAGACCAACACGGTACTGGTTTTCCATCAATTCGCCGACCGAACGCACACGGCGGTTGCCGAGATTGTCAATGTCGTCGATTTCACCGCGACCATCGCGCAGATCAACCAGCATCTTGACCACGGCAAGGATGTCTTCCTTGCGCAGAATGCGAACAGTATCTTCCGCATTCAGGTCCAGACGCATGTTCATCTTCACACGGCCAACAGCCGAGAGATCATAACGCTCTGAGTCAAAGAACAGCGACTTGAACATGGCTTCAGCCGAGTCAATTGTCGGCGGCTCACCGGGACGCATAACACGGTAAATGTCGAACAATGCGTCCTGACGGCTCTCGTTCTTGTCAACAGCAAGCGTGTTGCGGATATACGGTCCGATATTGACATGATCGATATCGAGAACGTTGATCTCGGCAACGCCCGTGTCGAGCAGAACCTTCAGCGTCTTTTCATCAAGTTCGTCGCCGGCTTCAAGATAGACTTCACCGGTTTCAAGATTGACGATGTCTTCAGCAAGATACATGCCGAACAGATCGTCTTCCGTTGCCTTGATGAACTTCAGACCCTTTTCAGCAAGCTGCTTGGCAGCGCGTGCTGTCAGCTTCTTGCCGGATTCGAGAATGACTTCACCGGTATCGGCATCGATAACGTCGGTTGTTGCCTTGAAACCGCGGAAACGATCCACGGCGAAAGGAATCCGCCATGTGTCGCCATCACGGCTGAACATCAGCGAATTGTAGAAAGTCGACAGGATTTCTTCGCTGTCCATGCCCAGCGCCATCAGAAGCGATGTCGCAGGAATCTTGCGGCGGCGATCGATACGCGCATAGACCACGTCCTTGGCATCGAATTCGATGTCAAGCCATGAACCACGGTAAGGAATGACGCGTGCAGCGAACAGGAGCTTGCCCGAGGAATGGGTCTTGCCCTTGTCGTGATCGAAGAAAACACCAGGCGAACGGTGCATCTGCGAAACGATAACGCGCTCGGTACCATTGACAATGAACGTGCCGTTGTCGGTCATGAGCGGCATATCGCCCATGTAAACGTCCTGTTCCTTGATGTCCTTGATCGACTTCGCGCCCGTATCCTCGTCAATATCGAACACGATCAGACGCAGTGTGACTTTCAGCGGCGCAGCATAGGTCAGATCGCGCTGACGGCATTCGTCAACGTCGAATTTTGGAGCTTCAAATTCATACTTGACGAATTCAAGCATGGAAGCGCCGGAGAAATCCTGGATCGGGAACACAGACTTGAATACAGCCTGCAGACCTTCATCAAGACGCCCGCCTTTCGGCTCCTCAACCATAAGGAACTGATCGTAGGAAGCCTTCTGAACCTCAATGAGGTTCGGCATCTCTGCGACTTCAGGTATCTTACCGAAAAACTTGCGTACGCGCCTACGACCGTTAAAAGTATGGGTCTGAGCCATCGTCGCTCCTCGTCTTTGCGCCAGCGGAAACTGGCATGTTTCTTAAAACCGCTTTTGCGGCCCCGTGAACGGGACAAAACCCGTTTCCTGAAAGCATCGGAATTGCCGTCAGGAAAAGGGTTCAGTACCGGGTTGCCCCGAAGGGCAGATCAGCGGACAGGGCTCATCGCCCTGCCCGCCAAAAATGTCAGACTTACTTGAGTTCAACCTTGGCGCCAGCAGCTTCGAGCTGTGCCTTGATCTTGTCAGCTTCGTCCTTGGTAGCGGCTTCCTTGACTGCCTTAGGAGCAGCTTCAACGAGGTCCTTGGCTTCCTTGAGGCCGAGACCGGTGATAGCGCGCACTTCCTTGATCACGTTGATCTTGTTAGCACCGGCTTCGGTCAGGATAACGTCGAATTCGGTCTTTTCTTCAACTACAGCAGCAGCTGCACCGCCGCCAGCGGCAGCAGCAGCAGCAACAGGAGCAGCAGCAGAAACGCCCCACTTCTCTTCCAGAAGCTTCGAAAGTTCAGCTGCTTCCAGAACTGTCAGGTTGGACAGGTCGTCTACGATCTTTGCGAGATCAGTCATTTTGGTTTTCCTTTACAAGGTTCGATATATTGACAGCGAGAACGGCCTTATGCCGCTTCGTCCTTCCGGGCATAGGCGCCAAAAACGCGGGCAAGCTGACCTGCCGGTGCGTTTACGATCTGAGCGATGCGCGTTGCTGGTGTCTGGATCATGCCCAGCAGCTTTGCGCGCAACTCGTCGAGCGATGGGAGTACGGCAAGAGCCTTTACGCCATCTGCATTGAGAGTTGTTGCTCCCATCGAACCACCGAGGATGACGAGCTTGTCGTTACCCTTGGCAAATTCAACGGCGATCTTTGGTGCCGTAATCGGATCATTCGAATAGGCAACAAGTGTCTGGCCTGTGAACAGGTCAGAGATGCCTTCCGATTCCGTGCCCTGAAGAGCGATCTTGGCAAGGCGGTTCTTCGCGACTTTAACGGTGCCACCAGCATCACGCATCTTGGAGCGAAGATCGCTCAGCTGCGCAACGGTGAGACCGGTATAGTGGGCCACGACAACTGAACCAGAGTCAGTAAAGACCCCATTCAGCCACGCGACGAATTCGCGCTTTTCCGCTTTTTCCACTGTCTCTCTCCATTTGACAGAAACGCACGATGCGCCCCTGCCGGGTTGCCTTTGTTGCAAAGCTTCAATCCGAAAACTGAAACCAAACAACGTTGAGGATCCTGTCCCCCCTGCTTCGCCGGAAATCCGGCTGCAAGCGAAAGGCAACTACGGTTCGAACCTTGTCTCGATGGATCTTTCCATCCTAACAAAGCTGTTCCACGTCTCATGCAGGCTCATGACAATTAAGGCGAGCCACCTGCAATCTCGGACAGGATAACCGGACTTTCATCCGGTTATCCAGGCCCCGAAAGGCCTGGAATTCTTTAACACCCGGACCGTTAGGCCCGGGACTTCACATCGATGTTACGCAGGGCGTACAGTCGATGGATCAACCTTGATGCCAACGCCCATCGTCGAAGAAATCGCGACGCGCTTGACATATTCACCCTTGGCGCCAGCTGGCTTTGCCTTGGTGACGGCATCGGTGAATGCCTTGATGTTCTCTTCCAGCGCCTTGACATCAAACGATGCCTTGCCAACGCCAGCGTGAACAATACCGGCCTTCTCGACGCGGAACTCAACAGCACCGCCCTTGGAAGCCTTGACCGCTGCTGTAACGTCAGTCGTTACAGTGCCGACCTTCGGGTTTGGCATCATGCCGCGCGGGCCGAGTACCTTACCGAGACGACCAACAAGCGGCATCATGTCAGGGGTCGCAATGCAGCGATCGAAATCGATCTTGCCGCCATTGACGATCTCGAACAGATCTTCCGCACCAACGATATCCGCACCGGCCTTCTTGGCTTCTTCAGCCTTGTCGCCACGAGCAAATACAGCAACGCGAACCGTACGGCCTGTGCCGTTTGGCAGGTTGACAACGCCGCGAACCATCTGGTCCGCATGGCGGGGATCAACGCCGAGGTTCATCGAAACTTCGATTGTCTCGTCAAACTTGGCAACGGCACGTTCCTTGACCATGGCAACAGCCGCAGTCAGATCATAGAGCCGGTCACGGTCAACGCCTTCACGAACCTTGGCTACACGCTTTGATACTTTTGCCATCGTTTCAGCCCACCACTTCCAGGCCCATAGAACGGGCAGAACCTTCGATCATGCGCATAGCGGACTCAACGTCAGCCGCATTCAGATCTTTCATCTTTGCTTGAGCGATTTCACGGACCTTGTCGCGCGAGATCTTGCCAGCAACTACCTTGCCTGGCTCTTTCGAACCGGACTTCAGGTTTGCAGCCTTCTTGAGGAAATAAGACACCGGCGGTGTCTTCATCACAAAAGTGAAGGACTTGTCCTGATAGTATGTGATCACGACCGGAATGGGCGAACCCTTTTCCAGTTCCTGCGTAGCCGCATTAAAGGCCTTGCAGAATTCCATGATGTTGATGCCACGCTGACCAAGTGCCGGTCCGATGGGCGGGGACGGCGTTGCCGATCCTGCCGAGACCTGCAGCTTGAGCTGGCCTGCAATTTTCTTAGCCATAACTTCTCTGCCTTATCATTATGCCGGAAAACCGGCGGTTGCAGTTTGGTGGTACGGATTGAAGACCCGGCTAAAGGCCGCCTCACCTCCCACCATCAGCCGCTTACGCGACCGGCCGCCCGATGGGCGGCCAAGTGATCAGATCTTTTCGACCTGACCAAATTCCAGATCAACCGGCGTAGCACGGCCGAAAATCGAAACTTCCACCTTGAGGCGCGAACGCTCTTCGTCGACTTCCTGGACAACACCGTTGAACGAAGCAAACGGACCGTCGGCAACGCGAACACTTTCGCCAATCTCGAACGAGATCGAAGCCTTCGGACGCTCAACACCCTCCTGAACCTGCATCAGGATCCGCTCGGCTTCCTTATCGGAAATCGCGACCGGCTTGTTGTCCGAACCGAGAAAGCCCGTAACCTTTGGCGTGTTCTTGATCAGATGATATGCATCATCCGTCAGGTCAGCGCGAACCAGGACATATCCCGGGAAGAACTTGCGCTCAGCATCAACCTTGCGGCCACGGCGCACTTCAACCACTTTTTCAGTCGGCACGAGGATTCGCTCGAAAAGATGCGACAGACCCTTCTGCCTTGCCTTTTCTTCGATCGACTCGGCGACCTTCTTCTCAAAGTTCGAATAGGCGTGAACAATATACCAGCGCGCGGTCATTCAAATTTCCTTGTCAGCCTGCGTTAACGACCAAGACCGAGAACGAGATCAATCCCGAAGGCCATCAACTGATCAGCTGCGAAGAAGAAAATCGCAGCAAAAAACGCCATTACCATCACCATAGCGGTGGAGATAAGCGTCTCGCGGCGTGAAGGCCAGGTGACCTTTGCCGTTTCCGCGCGCACTTGCTGAAAAAAAGATATCGGATTCGTTTTGGATGCCATTTACCGCTCGTGCGTGTCATTTTGCTGTAAACTCAATGCGTTACAATATCTGCAACACGCTTTGTTCACACCATTACGGCCCGTAAAGCTGATCGTTCAGCTCCACGCACCGCGTGTCTGTTGATGTTACATAGAACCGATTCCGGTAAAACACAAGTCCCCGGGTTCGTTTCTTTCCAAACATCTGTCAGCACACCATCCAATCGTGTGCGGGCAGACTATGTATTGGCAGGGGAGACAGGATTCGAACCTGCGACCTACGGTTTTGGAGACCGCCGCTCTACCAACTGAGCTACTCCCCTACAGTCCGGGGCGTACATTCCACAAAGCGCAGCGCTTTTCAAGCCCCTATTCCTGCAGCGCGCTGCTTTACGGCAATTTAACTCCATCAATCATCGGTGGATTATTTAACAGCTTCCGAACTACTGGTAGAAATCGCATCACCAGCCACCCGTTCAACGCAATTAGCAGCCCGAGGTTCTGTCCTGCAGATTTTTATGGCCGTTAGATCGTCGACACTGCCCTGGGCCGTTATCAATCTCACATCCGCTGCCTGCTCGGTTGTCAGGATTGACAATTCTTGCGCTGGAACTGCCTGTCCCCAGTCGAGCAAAACAGGTTTTATACCCATATCTTTCAAATATTCGGCATAAGTATTATAGAACCATGGCTCAAGCTTCCTAGGCTGCTGATCAACAGATGCCTTCTGCTTCTTATATTCCGCGCGCATGGGAGGCACCGTAACTCCGGCCTCATGCACGCCAATGCGCCCCGAATAACCCATAAGTCGCTTAACGCCCCCAGCCATCATATAAACGCAGGCCGCATCACAAGCGCCGAAAGAAGTCGCGTAACCAGCATGGATCGCGAGCCGATTCTCAGGCGCACCTTCCTGGCATTCTTTTGGGTCAGGTAGACAGCGATCAATACGAGTACTTCCAATCACAACATCCAGGGATCGTTGCCGAATCATAATGCCGAGTTCCATTGCCGCTTTCACATCACCCCCGGAAGAGTCGAGCACAATGGGAAATCGTCTGCCATCGATGCGATCAAAAACCTTGCGCAACTGCGACGGGGAATCGGACGTTATGTATCCCGATGCGACAATCCACTGCGGACAAACCGGCTCACAAAGTGAATTGCCACTTCGAACGATTTCAAAATTCATTGATGGATAGGGAACTTCCTGCAGTTTGTCGGGCACGGCATCTTTTGTCTTCTGAATAGCAGCATACGCCAACTGTACGCAGTTGGCTGGCTTCGTGTCACCGGCGCATATATTGCCGGGAGTAAATACTCGAGAATCACCATCCTGTGTCGTAAACCTGTATTTTAACAGATCGTCCGACCGCAAGACGTAGATATCGCTGGCTGAAACGGCAAGCATCCGGTCAACAATAGCTGAATCAACCCCCATCTCGGAGAAGTAGGCATTCAACGTCTTACGATAACCTTTGCGAAGCTCGGTGGTTTCATAAGTTCCCGTCGCTTCCCGGCTTAGGATCTTGCGGTCAATGATTTTCTTTTTGCCACGAACGATCCGGTATCGGGTTTCATACATGATCCTTTGGTTGGTAACCGTCGTCGTAATCTGATGTATGCCCACCTGAGCTTGGAAGCCTACAAGCCTCTTTACGCCACCGGCAGCAAAGAACGGGCATGCAGACATACAGATACTTCCCTCCGGATAGGCATACCCTGCATAGGCACCATCAGCAAAATCAGGTTTACATCCCTTTTCGCTGGGGTTGCAGCCAAAATACATGGTCTTACCGATAGCGACATCAAGACCGCGCTTTCGAATGATTCTTCCCATCTCGATAGCTGCGTTTACAGCGCCACCGCGCGAATCGAGGATAATGGGGAGACGCCTTTTCCCCATTTGTTTTAGGATTTTACGGAGTTTTGACGGTGTGTTTGGCTTTATCGTACCCGACGCGGATATCCATTCCGGGCAATTTGGCCGGCATACCTGAACATCCGCGCGAACAATGTTGAATGACATCGGCTCGTCCACAATCGTCCAGGATGTTCGAGGCGTGTCGGGCTGGATTAGGTCAGGTTGTGGAGACGCCGGTACCGCAGGCAACATGACCTTTTCATATGCTGGCACACCAACGCATCTATATTTTGGAATGCAAACTGACGCGCCAGCCGACGTCCACGCGGGGCAAGCCAGGTCACATGATTGATTGGCATTCTGCTGTGCGTCGACAGTTCCTGTCAAAGCAATGAACACCAAAGCTGCCGTGACCATAAAGAATAACGCGCCGTTGAACGGCGCACATATTTGCCTCATGCGGCTGACAGTTGACGCGAACTTCCCCATATTTTCCCCACGCAGATTCCCTAGAGTATTTATATAGGGAATAGGAATGCCTTCAATGGAGCATCAATCTATTCTGGAGGCGGCTGCAGACGAAACTTTTTGGTCAACCGGTTTAAGCTCGACGCAGTTGGCGGGCTTGGATTCCTGTTCGCATAGGCGCGCGGACGTCAGATCACCGACATCCCCTGCCCCGGTTACGAGCTTGTATTGCACCAGTTCGTCCTGCGTCAGAACGGAGATATCCTTGGCCGGTATTGCCAACATCCGGTCGACAATAGCCGGATCAACCCCCATCTCCATGAAATAGGTCAGCAGTTTCTTGCGATAACCCTTGCTGAGGTCGGTGCGCTCGTAGGAACCGGCAGGCTTGCGGCCAACTATCCGTGTGTCCAGAATCTTTTTCTTGCCGTTCACCATGCGGTAGCGCGTCTCATAAGTAATGCGCGTCTGCGTATAGACCTGTGTGATCTGATGCACACCAACCAGTGCCCAGGGGCCAACAAAACGCTTTTCGCCTGCGGCCAGAATATAGGGACAGGCCGAGAGACAATAGGTTCCGGCAGGATAGGGAAAACCGGCATAGGCTCCGTCGGCATAACGATCCGGCTTGCACTTCTGATCCGGGCTGCATCCATCAAAGCGCGTATTACCAACGGCAACATCAAGGCCGCGTTTGCGGATCATCCGCCCCATCTCCATCGCCGCATCCACATTGCCACCATTTGATTCCATGATGATCGGCAGATGACGCTTGCCCATAACCTTCAAAATCTTGCGCAGCTTCGCGGGCGTATCTCCCAAAATCGTACCAGATGCCGAAATCCACTCGGGACATCCCGGTTCACAGGTCGGAACCGCGGTGCGCACGATGGCAAACCGCATGGATTGTACATCAGGCGCTTTTGCAGTTTTCTTTGCCGCCAGAACAGGTACGGCCAGCGATAAGGAAAGAAGAATTGTGGCAAGCGCGCAAATGAGCTTGCTTGAAAAGGCGCCCCATACGGCCAAACAATGAAAACGCATATCAATCCTGATTGAAACCAATTGGCCGTTGCCAGACCGCTGCGCGATCCATTGCAGAATAAGGATAGACGAAGGGTTTCAGAGGGTAAATAGAAAGCAGCAGCCCTATCGCCGCAGGATAATCACATGAACGAAGGGTAATCATATGAACGAAGGGCGGGCGAAAACTCACTGTTCCCTTTGGAAGGGCTGAAATCAAAGTTGATGAAGCACATCACATTTGCGTCATGCTCGCGTCATGAATATAAGTCATCACATTTCCGTGAATTTAATTAATTCCTTCCCGCCGCCGTCATTAACGGACCATCGCGTGGATGGACGAAAAGAGCCCAAAATGGATGCGCGTCAAACCATCAAAATTAAGTCCTCGTTCTCGAGGCCACTGCAATATATTGCCATGTCCGCTATGCTGTCATTCTATTCCATCGGCTTGGTCATCTATGAATTGCTCGATAGCGAGCCTGAGAGCCTGATTGAGTATATAGCCTGCGTCGGTTCAGTGGTTTTCCCGCTGCTCACCTTCCGGCTGATCTGGCGTCTTTTGAAAACCCGTGATGCTATCACCATTTCACCGGAAGGTCTGTGTGACAAACGTCTGGCGAATGAACTCATTCCCTGGAAAAACATCAACGATGTGGCATCCTGGAATGACAATCGCGAACAGACAATCGTGCTTGGCATTGATCCCCATCAGGTGGATCAGTTGGGCCGGGGTATCAAATCGAGGATTGTCCGGTCATCCCTCTTCCGCATGCCCAAAGGTCTTTATATCGATGGCCGGGTCCTAACGATAGATTTTGACCGCCTCCTTGAGATCGTGACGGCCTATCATCGTGCCCACGGCAAACCGAAAGCTGTTTGAGACAATCAGGCTTTCCTACGGACAAAGAAAAAGGCGGCCAGTTGGCCGCCTTTTTTATGCAAACTGTCTTACGACAATTATTCAATGATCGAAGCAACAATCCCTGCGCCAACCGTGCGGCCACCTTCACGGATAGCGAAGCGGAGCTTCTCTTCCATTGCGATCGGCACGATCAGCGTCACATCAACAGAGATGTTGTCGCCGGGCATAACCATTTCCGTGCCTTCCGGCAGTGTTACGACACCCGTCACGTCGGTCGTGCGGAAGTAGAACTGCGGACGGTAGTTGGAGAAGAATGGCGTATGACGGCCACCTTCG
>NZ_JBFRDN010000045.1:0-30937 GCF_052113785.1 Phyllobacterium sp. TAF24
GGCAGGCCATTGGCGAGAAGAATATCGTGGCTGCCGAGTTCGACATGCCAATAGGTGACTTCATCGACATCGACCTGTGCGATGGTTGCGCCATTGATGAGATAGCCCACGGGGATAAGCACCTCGTCGAGAATGCGCACGCAGACGGCATGACCGGGAGAAAGCCACAAATCAGCATAGGGCATCTGGTTGCCAAAAGCTCCGGCCTGAATGCGGACGGGGCAGGCGGACTGAAACTCGGCTGATCCGTCACGTTTCATGGTGTGATGACCCAACCAGATAATCGGGCGATGCTCGCCGGAGGCCGTGACCACCATATCTCCGACGTCGAGCGTTTCGACCGCGATATCGCCGCGCTCCGTCCGGATCAGGGTTCCCGGCGTGAAACACGGAGCGTTAGGATCAATTTGGGTTGTTAAAACCGCGCCTGAATTTGCATCGAAGACCAGTAGGGCCATGTCGACGCCATTGCCAAATTCGAGCGTGTAATTTCCCAAGTTTGTTATGTACGTGAACGTGTGCCCGTTTATCTGTGTCCCGGTTATGGTGGCTCCGTTTATTGCGAAATCAATCTCGTCATGGAAGTAAAAAGTTTCTATCGTTCCGTCAAACTGTGTGTGGAACGTAAAGACCGCAGGAGCGTCATGAGGGAACTTTGCAGCAGGCATCTTAATTTTCTGAGAGGAGTGCGCCCCATACCAGTCATAGTATGAGCCATCCGACATCTCGACTGTGCCCGTTGCTGAGGTTATGCCGGGGCCAGCGATGAACCTGGCGAAGTGCAAATATATCAGTCCACCGGATATAACGCCTGGCGACGAAAGCCCCACATCTATCTCGGTGCTGACGAGTAGAGATGAATTGTTCAAGAAGAGGCTGCCTACATTCACAATGTAGGCAGTTGTACTGGTATTGTTCAACACGGCCGTGTCACCGTTTCCGGGCCTGCCGTTGTCCCAATTGCTGCCAGTGCTCCACGGATTCGTAACAGGATCTACATGAGGGTTGTCCCACCCCTGCATGTTGTCTGATGGGCCAATCCAAGTCGTCGTTACCATGCCTTAAATCCTCCGGATGTAGTCATGCGTATCGCTGGAGTAATGAATTCAGAATACTCGCCACAAAATCAATATACGTTCAAACTAAACTGCAAGTAAGATGAAATTTTCTTGCAGACAGCTCTTCAAAATGAAACGCACGTTTCATTGCAACCAAATAATTTCGTATTCATAAAGCAACTGATCTGGAGAAAATAATCCTTTCACTAGGATTAAAATCACTATAGAATCCGCATTGGATGATCTGATGTTCAGTGCGGACCTATGGACAGGGAACACTCGCCGGTCAAACCCAGCCCGAGCACATAGCTTGCGGCAGGTGGAGGTTTATGGTCTCGCTGCATGAATGGGAAGGTTCACGGCTTCTCACCATGCAAAGCTACTCATCACTGTAGGTTTGCGTGAGCCTTTTTCCGTTCAGGGTAAATGTCTCGAACCCATTTGTTGGCTTTATGTCGTCTATTGTGAGATTCGGGTCCACCAGCGCCAACCGATTTTGTTGATCTACGTGCAATCCGCTGAAGTATGAACTCTCGCCGATGCGTACGTAACGTTGCTTCTGCTCTTCGCTGAGAGCCACGATCCAAAAAATGGGCTCGGACCGGTCTAGTCGGGCTAACGCTTCACTATATGTTTGGTCCCAATCTTCTCCTACGCGTGTGAGAAGGAACCTGAACAAGGGCGTGTAGTCGAATCCATGCCGGTGATGAGAGTGCATAGAGCCTGAGTATGATTCATCTTGTCTTACGCCTTTGGTGTTTCTTGACCATCTCCACTCGCCGCCTTTGCCATGGCGAACACCGTGCGTTCGCGTATTTTCTTTGCGATAGAGAGGTTTCTGGCGGTCCATAATCTTGCTCCAATATTGTTATGGATGGTTGCCGACTGGGAGCCAGCTTGCCCGGAATAGTAAAACGTTCGCAATGGGCCGCTATGCGAAGGCAAATTGCGGCTTTCCGCCATGGAAAGCTTTACCAAAAATTCAATTCAGGACGGCGAAAGCGCAAGTCGAGACGATAGCCTATTGCGAACATGGCATGGTCCAGTCGGTTAAACGGATGGGAAAACCCGCGTAGCCACCCGGCCAGTGTGGCCCGATTACGGTGCGTCCTGATATTTCTTCTGGTTTAGCTTCTTCTGGTTGATCTTTTCGATCTCTGCGTCATCCAGACTCTTGAATGGTCCGACAATCTCTGTCTCAACGCCTTCTCGTTCAATCGCCACGTAGAATAGGCCCAGACTTGTAGTGATATGGATAAGAGGCTTGCCGGTCTTTTTCTTACCCATATTGTTCCTTTCGCGTTTGAAACTGCGCAATAAAACAATTATGTGGCTAACAAATCAAGGGGCAGTTTGTTCCGCTTTTTATGATGCACCGGGCAAATGGGCGAGTGCATGGGAAGAGCTTCACGGCTTCCCGCCATGGAAAGCTTTACCAAAATTCAGATGGAGTAGAAGGCGATAGACCTTAGTTCTCGGAGCGTAGGATTACGACTGGGTCGTAACAACTATCAGTTCGCGGAACAATTTCTATAAAGTCTCCAATCTTGAACCTGTCAGTTCGGCCGCCGATGATAGTGGCAGTTTTGCATTGGTACGTCGCCTTCGCGTCCGAGCGAGTGAACTTGAGATAACCAGAAAGGATGTCACCGCCTTTTGCTTTAGTGACCCATAACTCTTGTATCTCGGCTCGAACATGTGGATCCCGCTTAATCCTATTGCTCCGTTCGTAGTATCGGATTGACAACAAGACTGTGAGAATGCCACCGAACACTATTGCCAAGCAGGCTAATACCACCCATCGAGGGTTGAGACGTTTCCACCAGTAGGCTTTCCCTGTAATTTGTGGAATGTCGGAGAACGGCTGCATCCGCTCGAGGTATGCCGATTCCTTCAACGAAACTAGCTATAGAACTTGCCATCGCGTGCATTTGCGTTTTGGGTCAGCCGTGCCATTTGGGCCGTGAAGTCTTATTCAAATGTTCAGTATGTCGGAGTAGAGCAGCCCGGTAGCTCGCCAGCCTCATAAGCTGGAGGTCGCAGGTTCGAATCCTGTCTCGCAACCAGATCAGGGTGGTGGCGCTGAAAGCAGAAGCACTGACTAGTTTTTTGACCCTGCTTCAAACAATTCGGGTGTAACGACGAATTTAAACGTACCCGAAACAGAGCCATACGGCTCACATTGTGTAACAGCGTCAGCCACCAAAGCGGCGACTGCCTTTTCCGATTCAGATGGCTTTGTAGTGAAGTTGATAGTCACGAAATCGGCAATGCCGTCTTTGAGTATTGCGACACCAGAAAGGCTGTAAGATTTTGGTGCGTCTGTCGGTAGCTTCAAACATTTGAGCATCTGCGCGGTCAGAGTTTTTCCGTATTCATCGGATGCGGCTTGCGCGTCTATAGCGCCGATGATCACGGCACAAGCGATGATACGAAGAAATATGTTGGACGTGGAAATCATATAAACCATCTCCGTTGATCAATGCTTCGATCATAAGATGCATATGTAGATTATTTGCAATCTAGTCGCGCAATTTCAAGGTAGGTGAAAGCATTGGCGGTTGTTGATGTATAGTTATGGCAGCTGCAGCCATTATTAATGAAGGGCTGACACCCAATGTTTGAAGGTCATCTTGCAGTGCTAATAGTTTAACGTCGTCGGCAAGAAGAAGGTTGTCCATGCAACACCAATCTCCAAAGTTTGTGGGTGTGTAAATAAAGCGCCGCGACTGCAGCTGCTCCTATTTCGACCACTTGCGAAGCGTAAATGTCGTAAGCTTTCTTAGCCCTAAATAGATCGCATACAAGATCAGTGGGCCCCCGCCAAAAAAGAAATACACCAATATGATGATGTGCAGCTCTGTCCATGGATGATACCATTTTTTTTCGGGCGCGACGTCGGTCATTTGGCTGTATCTTGAGGCCAGCGTTTCAATGCCATAATCCATATGAAGATGAGGATGGCACCCGGAATAACTGCAAGAATTGAGAGAACAGGTGGAATGCCCGTTCTTTTAAATATCATCCAGAACGGCGCAACGATCGCGCAAAGGATAATCGTAATGATCATCCAGTGCCAAACACTAAAGCTTCCCATTTCTGTTTCTCCCTTACCCAAGACCGATAATGGCCGAACGTAACACAAAATGAAAATCCGTAATGTTTCTAACGGTGGACATTGGCACACTTGGAGAAAACCCGACCTGCGGGCGCGTTAGAATCGCAGGTCGGGTTGAATTTCCAGCAGAATGCCTGTCACTGAAATAGTGGGGCCCAGATTGCCCACGGTTTTATTCGTTGACGATACTGAGCCCCTATCGAGTAGCGTTTCCGTAAACTTGCCCAGTGCTTGCTCGATTAAAAGTAAACGAAGTTGTTTTCAGATAGTTCCTATCGTTCCGATTTTCCCCGTGCCACGCGCCTCTTCGTGAGTGTGATGTCGATCTGGAACCAATCCAATTTAAGCCGGTTATAGGTTTTGCAGGAGGTATTTCGCTATGGATAAACCAACGGAAACTCGCGTGGAGGAAACGGCTACCGAAGCGCGGCAAGGCAATCTTGGGCGGCAGGTTCTAAAAATATTAATTGCATCGCTTCTTCTTGCGCTTGTCGTTTGGGGAATTGTTGAGTTTTTCGGCCAAAGCTTGGAAACCAGTGGAACGATTCAAGCGCCTGAAAAACCTGCTCCCGGTGAAATGTCACCAGCCAACAATGCGGCTCCCCCGTCGAACTGAGGGTGTTGAACCGTGATTAACCCGCTTGTGGCAGAAAAACCCCGCAAAGGCACGGAGCCCTGTTAATGCACAAACACCCATTTGAATCTGTAACCGTTGAAACCAAGAAAGCAGGCCAACTCCGAAATATCACTTCGGTTGAGGAGGCGGCAGAGTTCTTGCTTTATGATTGGCCAAAACGGGAAGGCCCAACATACCTAGCAGCACAGCAAACTTGTTTGGACGCGCTGCAAGAGGAGCGCTCAGTCAATGAGGCGAGAGAGGCTTTTATAACAGCGGCAAAGGCCGCTTACATTTTTATCAAAGAAGGGCGCTAGTTGATTGGGTCTTTTCGCCCTTCATCAATAACCGTGATCTGCCCTTCATCCATTTTATAGACGCCATGCTGGCCGCCTTGTAAGGCAAAGTCAGTTTCGAGTTCGGCCCATCGGCCAAGGAATTTCTGGCAAGTGCTGCAATAAATTGGGGTGTCGGAGTTTACGTCTGCAGGAATGTCTAGGTAGATTGTACCGCAATCCTTGCAGTCCAGTTTGTGGTCCAAGGTTTTTGCCATAACGATACTCGCTATCAAGACCAAACTGCGCGAAACTTTATCCGCAAATTTTCAATTGGCAATACGATTTACGACTTGAGCCTCAGCCCAGCAGTTCACTTTGCCTTTGCTGCCTTCGGCCTTATGCACCCCGCAATACCATTCAACTCCATAGCGCTAATTTTTGCTGCAACACAATATCACCGTACCGGTCCCAAGCATTAAAAAGGCTCTCTCCGTACTGAGATGTTGCCATAATCTTTACTTTGTGTGTTTCGTTGGGGGTAAGAAATGCTTCGAATTTTATCACGCTTGCTGGCGGTAGCAGTGATATTGCTTTCGATATTGTGCCTTCCAGCAAATCTGAGGGGAGTAAGAGAACAATGGTCTGGATATGGACAAATCCGCCTTCAGAGAGGGGTTATCCTTATGCCGATTTCGACTACGAAAGCTCCACAATCGATTCCTCAGATATCTCGATTTCCAAACGCATTTTGGCCCCATCTAATCCATCAGAAATCGTGGTAAAGCTCGATCGAGGCACAAAAAACAAGGTGAGTAAGCTTGCCTGCCTTCCGAATGTCCTCCGATGCCCATTGGTCGACGATGTGCTATGTGCATATATTAATAGGTTTGCACACGATGACGTAGAATTTCTACCGGTTACATTAAAATTGCGGGAAAAGAATGAGTCTATGCTCAAGTTTTCTTACGCTCATCCACTATTCCACATAAGTGGACTTGATCTTGAAAAATCTTCTATTGATCGCTGGCTAATACCCAACGAAGTTGTCCATCTTTTTACGAGACTCGTCTTCAAAGCAGAATGTTTGGCAGGACGACACTACGCCAAAGACACTTATACGAGCCAAGTAGTTGTTTCTGACCAGCTCAAGAATGCATTACAAATTACAGGTGACTTCGGTTTGTATTTTGTAAGACCAGAAGACTTAGAGATGTAGAGCGTCTGGCAACCTCGATAATCGCACGTAAAACTTCCTGCTGTCTCCATCCGGCAGTTGACGCAGCGGCGATTAGATCAATCAATTCATCTTCAATTGCCATTTGGCAATCGTAGAAGCGGTCGGTCGTTTTCCTTGGCTTTAGGAGGGGGGCAATTTAGCCACCCCTTAAAGCTTTCATCGCTTCCGGGGTCAAATACCCCGAAAAGAAAACTAACCGGTAGTCCCCGTCGGTAAGTTTGCCCGCATCCAGCGCATTATTGATACGATTGCAGAATACTTTTGGAGCGGAAGCTATAGGAACGCTCATCAGATTCGCCCAATTCTTGCGGATCTCGGTGGATGCATCACCCATCCTATTTGAGCATTCGCTATTGCTGATCCTAACAAGTGAAACCGGGCGTATTGCTGCTCGTTTATCTCCTGAGATCGTTGTTTCGGTCGAAGCATTTTTGGTTGCACCACAGCCGCTCAGAGCTGCGGTAAAACACATAACTATAAATAAAACAGTATGACGCATCTTTTCTCCGTCTAGTTTTTTACAAATGTTGGAAAGAGATAACATCTCTGAATAGTTTCCCTTGGCCCTCGGAGGCTTGATTCTCATTGGCATTCTTACGACGGTTATCTGGTTTGATTGACAGGAGACACGACGGTACTCTCTGCTACTGTGGTTTGCTAAGCTTGATACGTATGGTGCCGAAAGTAAGAAATGGATAATATTCTCCGCCTATTGCCTGAATAGCATCTCTACGCTTGTACCTCAGTTCATATTTGTGGAATTTCGAATCCAAGCGCAGAGGAACTGTTTCAGCAGCATACCCATTTTTGTACATTATAAAGCAACATCCAGTTATCTGGGCCTTCATCGAGTAGGTTACGCTCATAATGTAGTGTGCGTTTAGTTGTTTTAGTTGGACTAGCAAATTTGGATTCATGTGGATTTCGCATGAATCCTCGATCTTGCATGCGCCATTAACCTCAAATTTCCGGCCATCCGAATTAGTTGCCGTTACATCAACAGAGTATCGGCCGTCTTGAGATCCGACTACTGAGGAGGAAGCGAGTATTAGAAATAGCACCGTAAAGCTGATTTGAGACAATCGGTTCATTTTCGCGCGAGACAGTTGGGGTTATCAAATTTCAAATTGTTGGTGAACGTTGCAACCGCGTTGCGTTCTACATTTGTTCTCCTTACGCTGGAGAGTCAAGGCCTGTGGCTTGAGACTCCAGAAGATTCAATGCAAATTGCTGGTTGCGTTTCGAATGGGGAGCAAATCAGCGTGAGTTTACGTTCATATTTTTTAATCACATTCTCTGCTTTGGGATTAGTTTTTATTGCTGCCGCTGTTCCTGCAAATGCGGACGATATCTATGACAACTGCATAGCCAAATATTCCGATAACCCCAGTTGGGGCCAGTGCGGAGGTGAATGGGTAAAGCGCGAAGACGACAAATTGAACAAGGCTTGGAATGCTCTATTTGCCACGGCTCACGGAAACACGAAGACCGATCTTCTTGCGGAACAGCGCCTCTGGAATACCTATAAGGATGGTGCCTGCAAATTTTACGATAACGGCGAATGGGGCCGTGAGGGCCAAGTTTTGAGTTTCCCAATCTGTCGCGCAGAAATCATCGCAGCCAGAACAAAAAATTTAGAGAGTTATTCCAGCGGTCTACAGGGGGAGCGGTAAGCTGTGTAGGTTCCCATAACCGCTTAATAAGTAAGCCCTTCTAAGGTTTTTTAGAAATGACAATTCTCCGATATTGTATAGCGATCTTGATATTTCTTGGCACAGGAGCAACGGGGCAGGCGCAAGACCGCATCCTGCCCGACCAGTTAAACGAAATCATTTTTGTAATGATCACTTTTCTGCATTGGACCAATGGACGCAATGTCAGGATATGTGGCCGTATGGGGGAAGACACCAACGACTTCCACAGCCCAGTGGAAAGTGTGTGAGAAGACCAGCACCAGTGCCACGACGCTTGATGAAAAAAAGATGGCGGAATGTCTACTCCAACATATGAAAAAATGATGATGCTGAGTTTCATACGGCCTAACATTTAGGGACGTTCCAAAAATTTAGACTTTGGCCCTTTTTGATCCCAAAACCCCATACCGATTTTCGAAACATTCATTGAAATATATAATTGTCTTACGGCCTTCTAAGCCGGCGGTCGCTGGTTCGAATCCAGCCGGGATCGCCACTCACTTTCAAGCGCTTAGCTGTGTTTTCAGAATCAGTTTGAACCACTCGCCAAAGCTAAACAACAAAATCTGTTTAGTTCCGGCGCAGCTTTAGCGAAAGAGGCCGAGGTCGACCGCTTCCGCCATTGCTTTGTAACCGGCGGCGTTTGGATGCAGATGGTCGCCAACATCGAAATCGGCGCGAAGACGCTTAGGATTCGCCTGATCGCGCACGGTTGCATCAAAGTCGATCACCGCATCACAATTGTCGGGAGTGCGTATCCAGCTGTTAACAGCCTGACGTTTTGTCTCACCCTCCGGAGTGTAATAATGGGCGAAGACCGTGCCCTCGTAGGGCGTCAGGGTGGCGCAATAGGCTTTCACGCCATGCGCACGCGTGCGGGCAACAATCTGTTTCAGTCCGCCAATGAGATCTTCAGGCGTTACTGTCTGTTCGGACAGACCTGCCGACGTCGAATGGCCAATATCATTGATACCCTCCATGACAACCACCCAGCGCAGACCGGGAACCGAGAGCACGTCCCGATCCAGCCGGGAGAGGGCGCTGGGGCCAAACATTGCCTCCGGTAAATCATGCAGCACACGGTTGCCACTGATCCCGGCATTCACGACACCGACCGCCGGACCACCTGATTTGGCCAGCCGTTCCGCCAGAATATCGGGCCAACGCTGATTGGTGTCGGTGCCCGAGCCGTAACCATCGGTGATTGAATCCCCAAGCGTGACCAAGGTACCACCTTCGGACATCACTTCGACCCGTGAAAGCATGAACCGCATGGTTTGCGTGGTCGCTTCCGGTAGTGCAGGCGTATCAGTGTTGTCGCCGGACATGGACAGATAAGCAGTTTGCTCCGCCAATGGATGCACCACGGAAGGGCCGGTCCAGCGTGGTAAAAACAAGCTGACCGCCAAAGTGTCCAGAGCCGATACTTTCAGATCAATCGGGTCAGAGACTGCCGGGGCACCCGGTGGAACAGTGATGGAATTTGCGCCGCCAAATGTCACGGCCAGGCTGCTGGCAGGATCAATGGAACCGGGTGCATTGCCGGGACGGGCGATGCGGGCCGCGCCGATAACCAATGGCTGCGTGCCGGTTTCGTTGGAGAAGCGCAAACGAACCTTTGATCCGCCAGCGCTGATACGGACAAACTGCCGTATCGTGGCATTGCTGAGTTCCGGGCCGATCGGGAATGCCGGGCTGGCGCCCCAACTTCCTTGCCATGCTTCTTGCGCACTGGCGCCAAAGGTTCCTGCAAACAACGTCATGAGGCATGCCGCAGCTATGCTTGACCGCAAAGATTTTCTGTATCGATTCATGGGGTTTTTCCTCGGATCGGCCATTGTTTCATAACGACGTCGTGTTGGAGGCGTGCCGGATTATAAGCAGAACAGAGATCGTGCAGCAACCGGCTTTGGCGGCGGAGTAATTGAGCCCGGTAGCTTGATCATGACCGCAGTGGCGCAATTTCGCTATCGGTTAGCAATGCCGGACGGTGGTGAGTGGTCAGAGTGACGAAATCTTATCCGTGAGAGCGACCCAGCCGCCCGGCTCCATAATCAACGCCAGAACATCGTAATGACCGTAAGCGGCAAGTGCCGATCTTCGGGTGAAAAGTTCATTGACAATTTTGGTTGCATTACCCGCGTCCCGGTCGAAATAGAAATTCTGGCGCGCCTTTCTGACGGTCGTCTCGAATTCGGATGACGGCTTTCGGTTGGATGGCGGGGAATGCTCGTCCAATGCTTGCCTTGCGGCTGCCAATCCCATCCCGGTCAAGCGTGGTGGCCGGGATGCATTTGCCAGCGTCTCATTGGCTGCTTTAAGACCCATACCTGTCAGCCGGGGAGGCCGCGGATGGGCCAGATAATCCTCACGCGCGAAGTAGTCATCGGTCAGACCATTCCTGCGGCAATACGAACGAAACTGCTCCTTGTAAGCGAGCCAATGAAGCATCATCGCAAGTCTTGCACAACTCTTGGCATGATAGGCTTTGTCAAACGTCTTCACCGCCGATGATGTCGCGTTGATCCCCGCGTTTACGCCCGCCGTAACGATCTCACCGAGCACAGGAATGGCGCTGGTTACAAGTTTTGATCCCTCAATTCCTGCCTTGTGCGCCTTCAATTTAATGACTTGATTGATTAATGTGGAAATTCCTGCGCTTTCCTGCTCGGCGGTCTGCCGGGTCTGCGGCCTCTCTGCTTCCAGCGAGGCTATTTCCTTTGCCAGCTGTTTCAGTTTTGTCAAATGCACTGACGTTGCGCCAACCGTGTTGGATTGCTTCAAAATGGACACAGGATTGACGGGCAGGTATCCGAGCGATCCTATCGAGGCTGCGGACCCCACGATGCCGACGCCCGTTCCTGCAAGTTCTTTGTATTTTCGGCGTTGCAGATATTTGAGGGTGGCTGGACTTTCGATTGTCAGATCACCGGTGCTGTGGCCATGGCTGACAAACAGGGGATTCGGGCGAACGTCAATCTTCCCGGTTTTTGCGCCGTGCGCCTTTTGCCCCGCATCGGCCCCGGAGTTTGCCAAGGCTGCAAACCCGTTATCGTGGCCGCCATTTGCCGAACCGAAAGCGACATCAAGACAAATGGCAGCAATCTCCGTTACGGAGAGCGGCGCATTCTTCCAGTCGTACTTCCCTTTCTTCTGGGCTTCTTGCTCTATTTTTGTATCTGTCGATGATCGACTGCGGAGGGGATTTGAAAATGAAAGTCTGTCGAAAAGATTCCGCATTTCCGCAACTCCAATTATGACCAGCTAATCTGAGGGGAATGTAATAGTGATGGAACAGACGCCAATGGAACATAGGTGGCTCCCTCAATCAAGGTTTCTTGGCATCACTCAATAGTGTATTGCCGCACTACCACTTATGCCGTGCGAGAATTTCCAATGGACCAGTCATCCGTCGTAACGATATCACCTGTCACGCCAGACAATATCACCAGCTTTCACCAGGCGCTTGATATGGTGTCCCGCGAGCGGCGATATCTGACTTTTCTTGAAGCTCCTCCATTGGATCGCTTCCGTGAATTCGTGACAACCATGATCTCGGACGGAAATCCTCAATATGTTGCACTGGCAGACCATAGGGTCGTCGGCTGGTGTGATATTCGCCGGCATTTTCATGCCGCGCATGCACACCGGGGGACTCTCGGCATGGGAATCATTGCGTCATATCGCGGGCAAGGCCTTGGCTTCCGGCTGATTGATGCAGCCATGAAGCAAGCAGAAAAGGCGGGTTTCGTTAGAATTGAACTCGGTGTGCATGCTGATAATGAACGGGCCATCGCTCTTTATGAAAAGGTTGGTTTCATAAGGGAAGGGGTTGCGCGCGACGCAGTATTTATCGATGGCAGATATGTGGATACTGTCAACATGGCCGTTATCTACAGGTAGAATCCGTTGCTTGGAACTCGCGCCTATTCAGGGTGAAATGTCAGTTCCACATTGCTCCACAGATCATATTTCTCCGGATCAAGCTTGAACGGCTGGGAACGGAGCACTGCTTGGAGTGCCCGTTCTTTGGCTTTCGCGACCACTTCGCTATTGCTGCCCTGACCGGAAACAACAGGTGAGCCCTCTATCGTCCCCTCCCGGGTCAGTTTGAACCTTATAATGACGATCACGTCGCGATTATCCTTGACCTCCTCATCTGTGAGTATGCGAACTTTGGTTCTCTCCATAGGCGAGGTGTCCAAGGCAGTTCCGGCATTTTCCGCCATTGAGGGCAGGGCCACCAGCCCGAAGCACAGTGCGGCAGAAATAGCGATTCCCAGACGTTTGATAGACTTGGTTTGYAACGGTATCCCCTCCAATTTACCCAAGTCCAGATAAGCAAAAGAAGAAGCGGGAGTCGATGGGTTAGCCACTACGACCAACAAGGTCGCGGATAACGTCCCGAACGTCGACAGTCCCGTGCAAGATTTCGTTTTTCGGGTTCTCGAACCGAATCCAGCCTTCGTTAAAACCGTCGAGCATTTGTATTCTTGGCATCGGGTCGCGCATGCCCTGTGTTCTGAACATCGCTTCCCATGTCTCCCGCGGAACAATCTCCACCCGAACCGGCTGTGACAGCACCTGCGACATCGCATCGGCGATATCAACAGGCGAAACCCGCTCCGGTCCCTCGATCTCCACAATGCGCCGCCCGGTCCAGCTCTCTTGAATGAGTTCTGCGGCGAAGCGACCGACATCCGCCGTTGAAATCATCGGAAACTTGCAGTCGGCAGGCTGAAGAAACGAATGGATGACGCCTTCTTCCCTTGCCGAAGCCACATCCCAGACGAGATTATCGAGAAACCAGGCAGGCCGCAGAATTGTCAGCGGGATCGATAGCGTGCTGAGCGCCTGTTCAAGAATGGTGCGCTGGCTCAGAAGGTTACTTTGCGTTGCCTGACCACCAATGGTCGACAGGCATACGATTCTATCAGGCTTGGCGGAGTGCAACGCATTGCGGATAATCGCGGCTTCCGCGTGGGCTTCGGGAAATCCGGGCAGGGGATCAAAGTTCGAAGGCGGAAGGATGAACACACCATCCACGCCGCTAAACGCTTTTGTCAGAGCTGCTTCATCGCCCATGTCTGCGATGGCGAGTTCGCAACCAAGGCGCAGCCATTCTCCTGATTTGTCAGGGTTCCTCACAATAGCGCGCACTGGCTTGCCCGCAGCGAGAAGTTCGCGGGCCATCGCCCCACCGACCTTGCCGGTGATTCCTGATATTGCATACATATTATTGTTCCTTTGCGGTGAAACCGACGGTTGGGGCCATCAGGTCATTGCCATGGCGCAAAGGTACTGGTTGAGCGATGTTGACTGAAGTGCAAATTGATCACATCAGCAGTGACTGAAAATCACTGATCATTGCTGTTTACGCGGTTTATTTGAAAGGTTTTTTACCCGCCGCGAGCTTGCCCCTAAGGATGGTCAACATCCCCATCTACAGGCATAGGCCATCAGAGGATTCGCTTTACCTCCACCCAATCATTCATGTCGTTGATTTTCAGCTTTCCGACACCTTCAGCTGTGTCGAGCAATACCTCGGGCATGAACTGATGGACATATTCGTCATCATCACTGGTCTGCTCCCAGACCTGACCGTTGGTCAGTTCGAATTTTGTCCCCAGCGAATAGCCATCGGTCGAGCCCTTGATTGTCTCTTTGTCATATTCCATTGGCTTCCCTTTCAACGTGAAAGACCCACTCTCAGCCAAGCCGGAGAGTTCGTCAATCGACTGGGGACAAACCGCAGGCCGCAATATTTCACTTCAGTTACGAACTGGTATCAAGATCACGCGATGATTTGTCGAACAGCTTGCGTTCATGCCGGGCCATGGCAACGCCAATGACCAACATGCCCACCGAAATCAGCACCAGAAGAATAATCATCGGCGACTTGCCGCATGATTATATCTCTCCTGATGGGCTCCAGCGCTCATCAGGACAAGGACATTAACGGCTGATATGATTTCCAGCAAAGGCCAGCCCGCGGCGATGGCTTCCATATAAAGGCGATGGATGTCCTGCGAATAGGCCAGCTCATTAAAGCGTTCTTTCAAGGCATCCAGACAATCCTGTTCCCGGCCTTCATAGGCGCGGTGTGTCGAGGGAGAAGCAATCTTGTTCTTGTAAGTTGGATTGATACGCACGGAACTTTCCAGTGGGGCGCCCGACAGGCGGTGCTTGGTCATGTCGCGCGGACTATGTGCGTTCACGGGTGGAAACTGAATACCCATTTTTGTTACGAATTGTTGCTGGCGCGCTGTCATGTTTGGTTGGGCAAATCGTGGCCCACCCGCGAAGACCGTCTTGTTTGCACGATCCGTGGAACCACTTTCCCCCTCATGCATTTGGTCCTTATGGAGACAAATTTCTTTACCCATGTCACCATCAAATCACCTCGCAGCGGGCGCATTCTTATTGTGCGCAACGTGCAGGATGCTTTGGCGGTTTTGACCCAGTTCTGGTCACGGCGACAGAGTGAAAAACACGCTATTGCCTGTCAGGCCTGCCGGGATGCTCTGGGTGACACGCGATCAGTTGACGAAGCGCGCGCGGCGTTTGTCGAGGCGTCCCGTGAGGCAGGAATTTATGTGACCGAGCGCACGGGATCGCTGCTGGGCACTGCGCCCGGTATTCCCACCGAACCTCCCGAAAAACCCGCTGGCACTGCGTAAGGTCCACAGACCGCGCTTTGCATCATCGAGTTCCATAAATTTGGAATTCAATTTTAATTCTTTGTGATCGAACTTTTTCTTGGGCTCAAACGTATTTGTCCGGGCAAGGGGACCTCGACGATATGAATAACAGGTTTTTCAGACTGGAACCGTCAGCTGATTTTATGGGCCATGTGATTTGGGAAAGATCGAAAATACGCGAAACCTGTTGGGTGCGGGCCTCAAGTGAGCAGGACGCACGGCTGATTGCGTCCATCAAACTCAATAGTTCTGGTTCGGCCGGCAAATCCGCATCGGAGAGCCCATGGTTGAACGGGTTGCTGGTGCAATGCAATCAGGACGTTCCGCCATTGGATTTTGGCAACCGCAGCTTGATGACGGTCAGCGGTAAAATCTATTTATAGATGCTGGCCCGCAAAGGCCGCGATCATCCGGAATAAGGGTGCTTCAAAGTTATGAATTCAGGAAAGCGGCAATGGTCATTCAGGCCATGGATGAGCACAGCTGGCTAATCAGCACAGCCAGAGCAAGTGCGAAGCCAAAGACGAGCAGATGACACCACGCCGGTGTGGTATAGTGCAGGTGCTGTTCTTCCTCATCATCTTCATACATTCGAATGTTCCCCTAATTCGTCTGCAGGTGCCTATTCCATCAACATGAAAGTAAAATGTCAAAGCATGTGCATGAAAATAATTCAGAAAATGCACTGAAAAGCGACTGGAAGGGCAAATATGGCCTTGAAACAGGCCATACAAACGTGATGGCGAGGCATTAAGAACAATGATTCTCTCAGGCGTCGCGATTAGAGGTAGGTAAATAGCCATCGTCCCGGCCAGAACGATGCGCGTACTTGGTCAGGGCAAACGATCTTCGGTTGAAATCAAAATGGCACAACCTTAGGTTGCTATGCGAAGGCGCGCCCAAGCATCCAGATTCCCGCCAAAATAATGAGCATGATAATAGCGAGTCGCCACGAACCTGCGAATACGCCGGGTTGTTTATTATCGTCAGACATTGAAAGTTCCAGAGCACATATTTGTTTTGTAAAATAAATACAACTATTGCGCGAATAAGCAACGAGAACTTGTGTAATAATAAAAGGTGAAATGTTGCACGTCGCATTCGACGGCAGTCATTTTATGCCCATTCACCCATACAATTGATCAGAAGAAGTCAGAAAAATATATAAGACGATTGCACTAAGACGTAGGGCTATGATGCTAAAGTGCACACCTTTTACTACGAGATAATGATGAGTCGTGCTGACCACGGCTTTCCATAGGCTTGGTGGTCAGTCGATCTGCACAATGAAATGCCTATTTGGCCAGCATCTTGACTTTAAGCTTGCGAACCATGTTACGCGACTTCAGCTTTTTCAGAAGCCTGTCTTCAAGCTTGACGCTCCGGGCGATGAGTTGGTCCCAGTTGGTCTTTGCAACGACTTTGGCTGGTTTGGCTTTCTTGGTCTTTGTGTTTGTTTTTGAGTTTTCTGGGCGATGTGTCGCCATTGCGGTCTCGTGATTTGAATGGCCCGGATTACGATAGTCTTCCAAAAAGTACAGAGTAAGCACTCAGGTGGCCCCTTTCCGAATATCACCTGCCAGCGCAGTCGCAGGTTCATCGTCAGCAAATTGGAGGAGGGGGTGGAACACAAGACGATAACCGTCAAAAAAGGCCAATCAGCGACATCAAATAGAACTTTAGTTGTAATTCTCGATGCTCTCGCTGTTGCAACAGCAGCAAACGCCGCTCAATATCACAAAACCACATGATATCTGATAGATACAGCCTTTCATGACAGTGTGGTTTTTACCGGTTGTGCGTGAATTACAGCGGTTTTTCCACCGCACAGAACTGCGGTTCGGACAATATGGTTTGTCAGGACAACAGGCCAGCAAACATCCGGGTTTAGCCGCGAACCGGTCATGCGTGATAAGAAGCTGTTTTAGCCAACGGTGTCGGCCCCACGACGTTCATCGAAGAAGATTGTCGTTATATTTTCATTGTCGGTGGCAGGGCGATTGCAATCGTCAGGTAAATAAATTCTACTTAACCGGGAAATATTGGGAGTTTGTTCTACGAACTTGCGCCCGCGGATTGCTAGCATGCGAAATGAACAAAGAAACCAGTGGGATAGATTAAATCCTACGTCAGCTCGCAGGGTATATCATGATTTTCAAAAGCATCGCCTCCATGGGGATGGGGGTAGTATTGGCATTGGCTGYGGCAACGCCGGGCTTCGCGCAAGCCGTCAAGATTGGCAGCAAGAATTTTACCGAACAGTTTGTGGTCGCTGAAATCTATGCGCAGGCTTTGGAAAAGGCCGGCGTCGAGGTGGAACGACGCACCAATCTCGGCGCGACGCTCATCGCCCATTCCGCGCTGTTGAATGGCGAGATTGACCTTTATCCTGAATATACAGGCACGGCGCTTGCCGCTGTGGTGAAAGGCGATCTTTCGGGTTCCGCTGAAAAAATCTACGGCGAAGTCAAGGATTACTACGAAAAGAACCTGAAGCTGACCTTGCTCCAGCCGACCAACATCAACAATGGCTACGCAATCATTACGCTCCCGGAAACCRCCGAAAAATACAAGCTCAAGACGCTGACGGATCTTGGTCCCGTTTCCAAGGATCTGAGTTTTGGTGCGGAAGGCGGTTTTGGCGAGCGCAAGGACGGCTTGCCGGGCCTCAAACAGACCTATGGCATTGTCTTCAAGGATTTCCGCATTTTTGCCAAGCTCGGTATTCGCTACAGCGCGCTGACCAGCAAGAACATCGATGTGTCCTATGGTTTTGCCACCGATTGGCAGATTGCGGATAACAAGCTGGTTGTTCTTGCCGACGATAAGAACCTGTTCCCTCCCTATTATCTCGTGCCGGTCGTGCGTCAGGATACTTTGGCGAAGAATCCCAAGATCGCGGAAGTCCTGAACAAGATCAGCCCGCTTCTCAACAATGAAAACATGCGAGAGCTTAATGCGGCCGTTGAACGTGACAAGAAGGAACCCAAGGAAGTGGCCGAAGCCTTCCTGAAGGAAAAGGGCATCTGACGTCAGGGCTTACAGGCTTTCACGCACATATACAGGAAGCGGCGGAGATGAGATCATCTCCGCTGTTTCAATTCTGACCGATATGGAACGATGCTTTTGAACTGGGCTCCCAAAAATATTCCTGAGATACTCACGGCAACCTGGCAGCATCTGGTGTTGTCGGTTTCATCCGTTTTGATCGGGCTGGTCATCGCGTTGATCCTTGGGATCATCTGCGCGCGGCGTCCGCGCCTTTACGCGGTGGTTCTGACGATCACCGGCATCATCTTCGTTATTCCGAGCCTAGCGCTGTTTGCGCTGCTTATTCCCTGGCTGGGCCTTGGCACGAAGCCAGCGCTGGTTGGCCTTTCCTCCTATTGCCTGCTTATTCTCCTGCGCAATGTCGTGACCGGCCTGCGCGGCGTCCCCGCCGATGTGCTCGATGCAGCTGACGGCATGGGCTACAGCGCATGGCAGCGGCTGGTGCGTATTGAATTGCCGCTGGCCTTGCCGCTTATTGTTTCCGGCATTCGCATTGCGTTGGTCACGGTCATCGGCATTGCCACCGTCGCCGCCTTCATCGATGGGGGTGGGCTTGGGACTATTATCCTCATGGGGATCGACCAGAGCTATACGGAAAAAATCCTCGTCGGCGGTATTCTTACGGCGCTGATGGCCACGTTCTTTGATCTTGCTTTGAGCCAGGCTGAAAAAGCTCTGGTCCGCTGGCGGTGAGGGGCTGACAATGCTGATCACCGCTTTCAACTGGATCATTAATAATCAGCCGGAGTTTTTGCGGGCGCTTGGCCAGCATCTGGTGATGTCTGGCGTCTCGCTTGTGTTTGCGCTGGCCATAGGCCTGCCGCTTGCCATTCTCATCATCAATCGCGGCGGACTGGCCTTCACGGTCATCAACGCCATCAATGCGCTGCGCACCATTCCAAGCCTTGCCATTCTCGCTATCATGATGCCGCTGCTCGGTATTGGCCTGTGGCCATCCATCGTGGCGCTCACGATCCTCGCACTGCCACCCATTCTGCTCAACGCCTTCATTGGGTTGCGTGATGTTGATCCTGACGCAGTGGAAGCGGCCATCGGCATGGGCATGAGCAGGGGGCAGGTGCTGCGCAAGATACGCATTCCGCTGGCTGCCCCCGCCATGTTTGCTGGCGCACGCACAGCCGCCGTGCAGGTGCTTGCCGGTGCAACACTGGCACCTTTCATTGGCGGTGGCGGGCTGGGTGATTTCATCGCCGTTGGCATCAGCATGATGGACATGTCGCGGCTTCTGGTCGGCGCAGTGCCCATCGCCTTGTTGGCACTGGCCACGGAATTCACGCTCGGCTTTGCCGAAAAATTCTTCTTCGCAGAAAGAACATCCTGATGATCAATATGCAGCACGTCACCAAGCGCTATACGGAAGGCAGCGTTGCTTCGGTTGACGATCTCAGTCTCATTGTCCCCGAAGGTTCGACGGTCGCGCTGATCGGGCCGTCAGGCTGCGGTAAGACCACGACCATGCGCATGATCAACCGGTTGATCGATCCGACCGAGGGCACGATTATTGTCAATGGCGAGGACGTCACAAAGGTTGATCCGGTGATCCTGCGTCGCCATATCGGATATGTGATCCAGCAGGTAGGTCTGTTCCCGCATATGACCATCGCCCAGAATATTGCCGCCGTGCCAAAGCTTCTCGGCTGGGGCGACGCCAAAATCAGGAACCGGACTGACGAGCTTCTGCATCTCGTTGGGCTTGATCCGGCTGAGATGCTCAAACGCTATCCGCGCCAGCTATCGGGCGGCCAGCGCCAGCGCATCGGCGTGGCGCGCGCCTTGGCTGCCGATCCGCCCGTTCTGTTGTTGGATGAGCCATTTGGCGCCATCGACCCTATTGCACGCACACGGTTGCAGGACGAGTTCCGCCAGATATTGCAGCGCGTGCGCAAGACAGTTGTATTGGTGACGCATGATCTCGACGAAGCCATTCGTCTGGGCGACCGTATCGCCCTCATGAAAAGCGGCAAGATTGTCCAGTATGATACGCCGGATGCCATCCTGTCTCACCCGGCTGACGCATTTGTCGAAAACTTCGTCGGCATAGACCGTGCCATCAAGCGCCTGAGCCTGTTTACTGTCGATCATGCCATGACGGCAGATAAGCCGCGGCAAGGGGCACACATGGTTGCTTCAACAAGCAATCTGCGTGATGCGCTGGCATTGATGGTGGCGGCCAATAGCGACGTGCTTGCTGTGACCGATGCGTCAGGTGCTGTGAAGGGCCAACTGACCCGCGATGCGATTTTTTCCGTCTGATCGCGCTAAGCGTTCGATCAGGCATCTCGATAGAAACTCACCTTTGGAGAGTGCTTATGTCCATCAGCTATCGTTCCAATGAAATCCCCGCCATCCTGATTGAGCCGACCTATCGCCGTATCCGTCTGAAGCTCGGCGAAGAGGTAATCGCCGACAGCGCCAAGGCGATTGTCGTCTACGAGAACGGCGGCCACCCGGTTTACTATCTGCCGAAATCTGATTTCCGCGAAGACGCCCTTGAGCCTTCATCAAAAACCGGTGCATCACCTGTGCTCGGGCCAAGGCGCTACTGGTCGCTTGTGGGTGAAGACAGCGCATGGAGTTACGAGAACGTGCCTCAGGGTGTGCCCAATCTCGCCGATTATGTCACCGTTGCATGGAGTGCGGTGCGCTGGTTTGAGGAGGATGAGGAAATCTTTGGTCATCCGCGCAATGTTCATTGGCGCATCGACACCATCAACAGCTCGCGTCTTGTTGAAGTCTTTGTCGCTGGCAAGCTTGTTGCCCGGACAAACCGTGCGATTTTCCTGTTCGAAACCAATCTCATCACCCGTCACTATTTCCCGGTAGAGGACCTGATCGCCGGAACATTGGTGGAAAGCCCGCTGCATAGCTATTGCCCCTATAAGGGCAGGGCCTCCTACTATCATTTCGAACTCGACGGTAAACGCCACGAGAATATCGTCTGGTATTATCCGGAGCCACTTTATGAGGCTGGCAGGATCAAGGGATTGATCTCGTTCTACAATGAAAAGATCGACAATATCCGTGTCAGCACCGGGGATGCGGAATAATGCATATCGGGCTATCCCTGACCCCGTTCGGACATCACCCCGCTGCATGGCGCAGAAGCGGCACCGACCGGGGCGCGCTTGAGTTTAGTCATCTGGCGGCGCAGGTGAAAAAGGCCGAGGATGGCGGGCTGGATTTCGTCCTGCTCGCGGATCGTCTTGGTCAAAGACCCGAAAATGATCTGTCGCCTCTCGCTGTGCCATTTGAGCCAACAACGCTGGTCGCAGCTCTTGCAACCGCGGCGGGCAAAATCGGCTTTATTTCCACCGCTGCCACGCACCAGCACGAGCCTTATAATCTTGCCCGCCGTTTTGCCTCACTGGATTCGATCAGCAAGGGTCGTACCGGCTGGAATGTCGTGGGCTCGGAAAAGCTTGAACGCGATCAGGAATATCTTGATGTGGTATTGGGGCTTTGGGACAGCTGGGCAGACGATGCCTTTGTCTATGACAAGGCACAGGGCCGCTTTTTCGAACCGGATAAAATGCATGTTCTCAATCACAAGGGCACGCATTTCACCGTTCGCGGACCTTTGAACGTTAATCGTTCGCCGCAGGGTCGGCCCGTGATCAGCCATGTGCTGACGGCCAATACATTTGAGATCGCAGCGCGTGTTGCCGATGTGATTTTTCTGCCGTCTTCCTCATCCGAGGAAGTAAAGACACTCTCCGCACGCTTGAACAGCAGCCTTTCCGCCTTTGGACGCCGCCGGAAAGATGTCCGAGTTCTGGCAAATATCATCCCTATGGTCGGCAATTCATCGTCAGACGAACTGAATGCCATTCCCGATGCGCTTGAGATCGTTGGCACACCTGCCGGGATTGCCGAGCGCATGCAGGCTTTGGCGGAAACCGCTGGTCTTGATGGCTTTGTCATTCTGCCGCCCGTTGCCCCCGAAGGTGTGACCGGTTTCGTTGATCTGGTCATACCCGAATTGCGGCAACGCGGACTTTTCCGCAACGCCTATGAGGAATTGACCTTGCGTGGCCATCTTGGGCTTGCTCATCCGGATCGTCTGGAGCGCGCATCATGAGCACGAAGCAGATGAAACTCGGTGCCTTTCTTATGGCAGGCGGACACCATATCGCCGCGTGGCGTCATCCCGATGCCCACGCCAATGCCGGTGTCGATATCGGCCATTTCATCGCATTGGCGCAGATGGCCGAGCGGGCCAAGTTTGATATGGTGTTCATCGAGGACGCCGCTGCCATTCGCGAGCGCAATCCTGAAATAGCCAGTCAGGCGGCGCGTTCCACCAGCTTCGAACCGCTCAGCCTACTGGCGGCGCTTGCGGTCAACACCACCCATATCGGTCTCGTTGCCACGGCTTCGACCACCTATAACGAGCCCTATGGTCTGGCGCGAACATTTGCCTCGCTCGATCAGCTCAGCGGTGGCCGTGCCGGATGGAATCTGGTGACTTCGGCCAGCGATCTCGAGGCGGAGAATTTCGTTTCCAGCGGCTTGCGCCCGCATGGCCAGCGCTATGAGCGGGCGGAAGAGTTTGCAGAGGCTGCTGTTGCGGTCTGGGACAGTGTGGACGAGGGCGCCTACATTCTCGACGGTGCAAAGGGCATTTATGCCGATCCGGCGAAACTCCATCTGGCGGATCATCACGGCACGCATTTTTCCGTCAAGGGATTGCTTGATAGCCAGAGATCGCCGCAAGGCAGGCCGGTTATGGTACAGGCCGGAGCGTCGGATGTCGGCAAGGATCTCGCCGCGCGCACCGCCGATGTGGTGTTCTCCGCTGCCCAGACTTTGCAGGAAGCGCAAGCCTTCTATGCGGATGTAAAAGCGCGACTGCCAAAATTTGGCAGGAGTGCCGATGACCTCAAGATCATGCCCGGCGTGTCGCCCATTGTCGGTGAAACGGAAAGCGAAGCGCGGGCAAAATACGATGCCCTGCAGGAGCTGATCCCCGATCAGGTCGGTGTGGCGCTGTTGGCGAGCTACCTTAGTATCAAAGACCTCTCCAACCACCCGCTGGACGGGCCATTGCCTGACATGCCGCAAACCGATGGTATCCAGAGCAGACAGCAGCTGATTATCGACCTTGGCAAGCGCGAAAATCTGTCGATCCGCCAATTGGCCCGGCATTTCGCCGGTGCGCGCGGCCACTGGCAACTGATCGGCACGCCCGTTCAGATTGCCGATGCATTGGAGGAGCGGTTTCGCGGCGGAGCGGCTGACGGGTTCAATGTCATGCCGCCGCTGTTTCCCACGGGCCTTGAGGATTTTACCACTTTTGTGGTGCCGGAAGTGCGCCGTCGCGGTCTTTTTCGCGAGAATTATGAAGGGCGCACATTGCGCGAAAACCTGGGTGTCAGAAAACCGGCGCGTATATCGTGAGCAGAGAGAACCGTATGAAACCGATCTATATCGACTATCTGAATGCCTTCGATATCGAGGCGCTTGCATTGACCGATGCGGAAATTCTCAGCGCCATTGAAACCTCGCTTAGAGCACAGGGCAATGGCGAGACTGTGATCGAGCCGCGCGTGCATCTGGAGCCCGATGAAACGTTTCATGGCCATTTTAACGTGTTGCGTGGCTATGTGGCCCCGCTCAATCTGGCCGGAGTAAAGATTGTTGGCGACTTCGTTGACAACTACAAGCTGAACTATCCTTCTGAATTCGGCGTACTCAACCTGTTTGATCCGCGCACTGGCGCACCGAAAGCCATTCTTGATGCGACTGTGATCACGGATATGCGCACCGGCGCCATCACTGCGCTTGGTGCCAAACATCTGGCGCGCAAGAACTCAAAAGTGCTTGGCCATATCGGTGCGCGCGGTACAGCCTACTGGAATGTGCGGCTGCTTGATCATCTCTATGATTTCGATGAAATCCGCGTGCATTCGCGCCGCCCGGAAAGCCGCAATGCCTTTGCCGAAAAGCTCTCCAAGGATCTCGGCAAGACAATAACCGTTGTCGACAACTGGCAGGCCTGTGTCGAAGGAGCGGATATTGTGGTCGAGGCCTCGCGCCTGCCGGAACCAACGCCGATGCTGAAAACAGAATGGATCAAACCGGGAGCCTTTGTGGTGCCTTACGGGACCATGAGTGCAGTGGAATTGTCACTGACCGACATCATGGACAAGCTGGTGGTTGATGATTGGGGGCAGTGCAAGGGCGGCAAGTTCGGATCATTGCGTGCCCATGTCGAGGCGGGCAAACTGTCTGAACAGACGCTGCATGCGGAGCTTGGCCAGATCGTGGCCGGTCACAAAACGGGGCGTGAGAACGATAGCGAGACCATTCTGTTCTGGCATCGCGGCCTGTCGCTCAGCGACATAGCGCTTGGCTATGCCATGCTTGAGAAGGCCAAGGCGAACAATATCGGCCAAAGGCTGCGATTTGCATGAGCACGCTCATTCTCCAAGGGGCAGGTGTCACGGTTGCCGATATCGAAGCCGTGGCGCGCAGGTACATTGCTGTGAAGGCTACGCCAGAGGTTTCGGCCAAACTGGCAAAAGCGAGAAGCGTTCTTGATCAGGTGGCGGCAACGGGACAACAAATCTATGGTCTGAATACGGGCCTTGGTGCCAATCTGAAGACGTCAGTGGGCAATGAAACGTTTCATTTCCAGCAGCAACTGGTGCGCGGGCGCGGCGTCGGTGTTGGCTCATCCTTGCCACGGGATGTGACCCGTGCGGTGATGGCCGCAAGATTGTCCATGCTGGCGGTTGGCGGCTCCGGCATCTCGCCTGATGTCTTTGATGATTTGCTGGCACTCCTGAACAGCGAAGTGCATCCCGTAGTGCCATCCATTGGTTCCATCGGTGCGGGTGATCTTGTTCTTCTTTCTGCCATCGCGCAGACCCTGATCGGCGAGGGGCTGGCAGAATATCAGGGCGAGGTGCTTGCTTCCACAGAAGCCCTATCGAGGGCCGGCCTTGAACCTTCAACGCTTGGCCCCAAGGATGGGTTGTCGCTGCTCAATGCTTCTGCGGTTTCAGTAGGCAAGGGAACACTTGCTGTTGTCGATACAACTGTTTTGTTTGAGTGGCAGCGGGATGCTGCGGCACTCAGCTTTGAGGGGCTCGGCGGCAATCCGCTGATCCTCACGCCAGCCATCCAGCAAGCACGTCCCGCCGCAGGACAGGCACAGGAAGCGGAAAAGCTTCTCAAACGGCTTGAGGGCTCGTGGCTGCATGAAGCGCGAACCGCCATTCAGGACCCGCTCAGCCTGCGTTGCGTAGCCTCGATCCACGGCGCGGTGGCGCAGGCCCTGACAGCTGCAACAGAAGCTGTTGAGATTGAGCTCAACGCAGCGGCAGACAATCCCTTGGTGCTTATCGATGAGAACAGGGTGCTATCAACGGGCAATTTTCACACGCCCTCTCTGGCACTGGCCTTCGAAACCCTGGGACTTGCCGTTGCGCAGACCGCGCTTGCCAGTGCTGCCAGGTTCATTCAGCTGACGGGTTCCAGCCGCAATGGCCTGCCGCGCTACCTTTCGCCCGTGGGCGGCGCATCGGCAGGGTTTGTCCCGTTGCAGAAAACCGTCACCGCCCTGATGGGGGCGATCCGCCACAAGGCCAATCCCGTTTTGCTGGATTTCCTGCCCGTTTCCGAAGGCGTTGAAGACCACGCCACCCAGACGCTTCTGGCAGTGACAAAATGCGCTGAGATGCTGGATCTTTGGCGCCATGTCGTGGCGTGCGAAATGCTGGCGGCAGCACAGGCGATTGATCTACGGCCGGAACATCATTGTGGTGGCGGTACGCGCCTGACCTATGATCTGGTTCGCGCCATTTCCGAGACCCTGCAAGAAGATCGTCCGCTTGGCGAAGATGTTTACCGCCTCGTGCAACGCCTGCAAATGCGGTAGCTCATCGGCCAAACTTGCGGCCGAGAACGAGAACAATAGGAATAATAATCATGAAAACAAAAAGATAGCCCCATACTGGGGTCATATAGGGTGCGTAGTCGTCTTTCTCTCTTCTCTCGTCGTCGTCCTCATCCATTGCCTTCTCCTGCATGGGCCGGGCCAGGCAACAGTCAACGGATTTGAGCCTGCAATCGGGGTGAGGACCAATTCACGTTCGACCGGCGTGGCAATTCGAGAACAATTCAGCAGGCTTATAATAACACTGACCCGAGCGGTGCGGGAGAGCTAATATTTCAGTTTTTTGAAGCAAAATTCCGCCACCCGTACATTGGATGCCGTTACTGGTTTGCGCCAAGACGGGCCGGGAGCCGTCTGGCTACCGTTCAATTAATCGGATTCGACCTCAACCTCGATATAATCCTCGTAGATGTCGACATGAATCAGCGGTGTGCCATTGATGATGGCACGCCGAGCTCCCGGCGTGAATTTGCCACGATTGAGCATGCTTTCAAGACGGGCGCGATTTTCTTTGCTGCGAAAGAAGCTGTCCCCGTGATCCTCGGCATCCCGATTGCCATAAACATAATAATTGGCACGGTCCTGACGGATAATCGCCGCGGCGCTGTCCAGCCTTTGACCGTTGGAATTGAAATGATCGGTCGAACTAAGCCTTGCCGTGTAACTGTCGACTGGCTGCGCGTGGCTCACGGTTTGCATGGCGAGCAAAAACGCCGCCGAAAGATAGATCGATTTCATAAAAGAACTCCCCCAAAATTGCGGCCAAGATTTAATCGGTCTTTATGCCGCTGTCGAGCGTTTGGGAGAGTTTTGCACTACCGGATAATGGGATGGAAGCGGCGAAGCGATGCAAATCCGGCAATGACAAACAGAACAAGCACAATCCCCTGAGCAATGGCGAAAGGTGGCTCCGTTCCAGTAGGGGCCAGTGCGTTGAGCGGTGGTATCTTCTGGAAGGACTGGGCGACCAGCACGAAAACGTTGAGGTAAAGCGAGATGATTGCGGTCACCACATAAATCCAGCGCGCCGAATTCACGAGGCGATAGGGATAACGCGCTGCGATTGCGGCGGCGAGAAAGACAATGGAAATGATCCCGACGCCGATGGCAGGTGTAAATCCGCTATAGGGAAATCCAAATCCGGTTAGACTGGTCGCGACCGTGGTAATGAGAAAGATCAGCGTCCAGCCATCCTTCCTGTCGGAATTCAACAGGCCCGTGAGAACAACAAGTCCTGATATGATGCCGATAAGGCTGATGAGTACGTGGAAGAAAGTATAATAGGTCATGCCAAAGATCATGATGCCGTCCCCCAATCAGTTTTGTTCAGAGTTATTCTGAATCAAACCGAAGAAACGAAACAAGCTTTTGCATCAATTGTAAATATTGAACTGCGAACAATATACTTGAGTAAAAACATCAATATTATCTGGGGCTGCCCGCTTGGCAGGCAGCCCCAGATGCATGCTTATGGAACAGTTACGCCGTTGAGCTTGGTGCCGAGGTTGGTAAATAGTGTTCCAAGGCTGGTACCGAGCGAGGAAGCGCCAGCAATGATGCCGACGGAGATGAGGGCAGCGATCAGGCCATACTCGATCGCGGTTGCGCCGGACTCGTCCTTAAGAAAACGTGTGAGAAGAGTTGTCATGATTTGTATCTCTGTTGAGTGTTGCGTTTGACATGGTTCGTTGAACCGTTGTGAACGATGCTCAAAGGGGAACGGGGCTGCCCGCTCGGCAGCCAGCCCCAGATAGATGCTTATTTGACTACAGTCGCGTCGAGCTTAGTGCTGAGTTTGGTGAACAATCCGCTGAGGCTCGTGCCGAGCGAAGTAGCGCCAGCAATGATGCCGACGGAGATGAGGGCAGCAATCAGACCGTATTCGATCGCTGTTGCGCCGGACTCATCCTTGAGAAAACGTGTGAAAAGAGTTGTCATTGTTTATATCCCTGTTGAAGCGTTGCGTTTGACGCGGTTTCGTTGAACCGTCGTGAACTTAGGCTTTCAACAATTGCGGCTGACTTAAAGAAACTGGTTAGCAAATAGTCACCAGTCTTCTTGCTTAATCTCTGGTTACATTGTCTTGAGGATTTTAATAAAAATAGAATTTCAAATGTAGTGTGCATCGCTATTGTTGGTACTGGTTTGATGTTGCTGTAGAGAAAGCAATTATCACTCTTTTCCGCCGATGCCTGGAAAAGTCTAGAAAGCTGTTTTAACGACCCCGCCGCCGCCGCAGCGGTTCAGCATCATTCTTGGCTAAATCCTCCATCAACGTGTAATACCAGAAGTACAGTTACGTATTTATATGGAAAATATCGTTATTGTAAAAAATTATCATGTACTGATTTCCATCGTTTAATAAAAATCTAAATAAAAATTTTTACATAAAGCGAAACTAAAAATCAAAAAAATCGTAGCTGCTTCCTAAAGGCGACAGCCAGTCTCTGGTGTGTGTCGAGTGTAGGAGGTTAAAGCAAGAAAAGACGTATCTAGTTTAGCTTTAAACGCGTAATTTTGCTTAATATTTTAATCTGGATTCGCCAGATGAGAGTCTTTGTTTTATTTTTATTTAAAATAGTATGATGAATACGGAATGTAAACTTCAGTTACAACAATTATATTGATAAATCACAAATAATCATGCATATAGAAACATTCTAAGCTTCAGTTTTACGGCTTGGACAACATAAGAAAATGGGTAGGGAGGTTGTAATGAGTAAGTTCTATAAAAAGACGAGCTGCATCGTCGCCAGCTCCTTAATACTTGCAGTTATTTCCACGTCAGCGTTCGCCGGAGGATTATCAGTGGGCGGCGTTTCGGTGGGAGGCTCAAAGAATGGCGGCCTTGGCGTTGGCATTGGCGCTAACATCGGTGGCATCAAGGCGGGCGCGGATGCGTCTGTTGGCGGATCAAAGGGTATTGCAGCAGGAGCAGGCGCTTCTATCGGCGGTGCAAATGGCGTTAATGCCGGTGCAGGCGCGCAAGTTGGTAACGGCGTCAAGGCAGGCGTCGGCGCCAATGTGGGCGGTGCCAATGGTGTGACGGCCGGTGCTGGCGCAAGCGTTGCATCAACCGGCATCGGCGCTGGAGCAGGTGCCAATGTTGGCGGTACCAACGGTGTATCCGCAGGCCTCGGTGCTGGTATTGGTTCGAATGGTATTGGTGCAGGTGTTGGTGCCAATGTTGGTGGAACTGGCGGTATTGGCGTCGGCGTCGGCGTTGGTATTGGCGGCGGAACCAACCCAGGCGGTACGAATCCCGGTGGTACGAATCCGGGCGGTACAAATCCTGGAGGAACCAATCCCGGTGGTGGAATTATCGGTGGCGGAATTATTGGTGGAGGCACAACGCCCGGCGGTGGTGTCAAACCAGGCACTGGTGTGAAATCCAGCGTCATTTCAGCGAGGTTGGCAGGCCTTACTGCACAGGACCGCATGAAGTTGAGAATCCGTTGTGCGGAGATTTCATCGAACTCGATGAGCTATGACAGTTCTCTCGTTGCGCTATGCAAGATGCTTCGCGGCACATGAGATCAAACGGATAAAACAGAGATGGCCCCGCAAGGGGCCATTTTTTTATTACCAGAGCAGCGCCGCGGCGGTCAGCCAGCGCATTTTCTTCTGGCGATTGAACGGGTCATGGAATCAACCTGACCCTGCAGCACACCGGCCTTCTTCTGGTTGGCAGTGCGATAATCCGGGAGAATTGGGCCAAAGCCGGTGATCACATCAGGGTCCTGATAACCCTTGCCATTGGTCAACTGGCTAATCTGTGCCATTGCCGCATTCTTCTGGGAAATCAGGGCAGGGCACTCGGTCGTGTCATAGTGCAACGACGAAATCTTTTCGCGGTCAAGCTGCCCCTGTATGTTGCCGCAACCGGCAAGCAGTACCGCAAGAATAATCACCGGAAGGTGTTTTGTCGTCATGTGCCAATATCCTCGATCACGAATAGCGGGACATGAATGGGCCAATGACGCGGTTTTGGCAAGATGTCAGCTCGAATCTGTTGTTGCTGAACTGTCGCAAGGCCTCTGGTCGCGTCAGAGGCAGGGGAACGGCAAACGTTTCCAGCCAGACTTTAAACCGTTTGAATCATAAACAAATATTATCAATAGTTTGCAGGGGTTTTCATAATAAAGATATCAATATCGATACTTAAAACTGTAGTGAAAACTCGATTTAATCAGAAATGTCGAGTTAATCGGTCTTGTATTAAAGTTTTGTCTTGCCGATCCCGCCCACTCGCCCTTATGATTCTGTTTCCGGGAGCCCCCGGCAGTGCAACACAAGAGTGAGGAGACAGGAATGCCTGGTTTGCTGCACCCACTTCACGAGGGCCATGCGCCCTTCATATTGCATAGTGCCTTTCAGGACGCCATCGATGCTTTGGAGGACTGGGAGCTCGGGAGTGATGAGCCTCAGATTGAGGTCAATGACAGGCAGGTTGTGATCAGCGCCGTGTTCCGGCGTCTTTGGACCTGTACGGATATTCTTCCAGCCAGAACATTGGCAGTCGTGGAAGATTTGCTGCCATTGCGCTCAGCAGAATTCAGAGCTGGCACATCAACCTATGCCGATGCAGCCCATAGTCTATGGGAACTCAGCATGCAGAAACGCGCTGCCTCCTTCGAGATGCAGCATCACAACGCCTCCTGAGAATAGTGGAAGCTTTTAAGCTACCCGCCGGACTGACCCGGCGGGTAATTTATTTGGCGGCTAGTTGCCGTGCTTGGCGAGCCAGGCTTTCATCTGCTTGATCTCGCCTTCCTGCGCGGCAATGATATCCGTCGCTAGCTTGCGGATTTCTTCATCCTTGCCATATTTCAACTCCACCTTGGCCATGTCGATAGCGCCCTGATGGTGGGCAATCATGCCGCGGACGAAATCCTTGTCGGCTTCGCCGGTGAATTTGATGGCCATGTCCTTGTGCATTTTGGCGTTTGCTTCAGCAAAGGCCTTCGATGACGGGCCCTGATCGCCGGTTGGCTGCATGGCCATGGCGTCGTGTTTCATCATCTTGTGGTCCTGTGCCAATGCAGGGGAGGCAATAACCAGAAGACCAGCGAGGATAGTGGCGGAGAAAGTAGTCATTTTCATTGGATTGATCTTTCCTTGGGTCAGACAGACAAGCACAGGCTATGACCCGTTCGCCCGTGCGCTAAATGGAAATGGAAGCGATCAATTGCGGTTTGGGAGGGGGTGACAGGGGCGCGCTGGCCTGTGCCACAAGCGGCAACTCCGTTCCATGCGGAACCAC
>NZ_JBFRDN010000046.1:0-29072 GCF_052113785.1 Phyllobacterium sp. TAF24
CCCGCACAGGCATGGGCATGGCCTGCCATTGGCTTTTGGTCTGTAACCTGTGCTGTCATTTCCGTTGCCAGCCGGACAGGCGCCGCAAATACGGGCACCCAACCGACGGAAAAGGCTGTGAGGAAGGTCAGAAGAATGGCAAGCCTGCTCATGGCTTTGTCATAGCAAGAACGATCCCAAACGCGAAATCACCTTCTGTTTATTGTTATTGCGCCGCTTTGGCTGCCGCGAGGGCTTTTTCGAGATCAGCGATGAGATCTTCTGTATCTTCGAGACCGATCTGCAGGCGGATAAGCGCTCCCGCATATTTCTTGCCGGTCAGAACCCGATCCGAAAGATTGACCTGAAGCGCGAGGCTTGCATAGCCGCCCCACGAATAGCCGAGCGCAAAAATATCAAGCGTGTTGAGGAAAGCTCTGGCCTGTTTTGTTTCGCCCTCGATAACGATGGAGAACACGCCAGCAGCACCGGAAAAATCCCGTTTCCACAAGGCGTGTCCGGCATGGCTCTCAAGAGCGGGGTGCAAGACCTCGATGACACCGGGTTGTTTTTCAAGCCAGCGGGCGATTTCAAGCGCATTTTTGCCATGCTGATCCAGACGCAGCTTCATTGTACGCAAACCGCGCAGAACGTCGTAGGCATCATCGCCAGCAACGCACAGGCCGATGGCCGTATAGGCGTCATCAAGCCGCTTGAAGCATTTTTCATTGGCTGAGATGCTGCCCATGAGAATGTCCGAATGGCCTGACGGATATTTTGTTGCCGCATGGATGGAGATATCGACGCCAAAATCCAGCGGCTTCAGATAAAGCGGCGTCGCCCAGGTATTGTCCATCATGACAATGGCCCCTGCCGCGTGTGCTTTCTCAACGATCGCTGGAATGTCCTGAATTTCAAATGTGTTGGAGCCCGGCGATTCGGTAAAGACGACTGTTGTGTTGGGGCGGATGAGCTTTTCAATATCAGCGCCAACAAGCGGGTCATAATATTCGACCTCGATACCCAAGCGTTTCAGCATCGTATTACAGAAATAACGTGTGTTGCCGTAGACGCTGTCGACCATCAGCAAATGATCGCCGGGTGCCAGAAACGCAAGCAGAGGAATGGTTACAGCTGCAAGGCCCGATGGGACCAGCAGGGTGCCGAATGAGCCTTCCAACTCGTCAATTGCCTGACACAGCGCATCGGTTGTAGGCGTGCCATGCGTTGCATAACCATATCTCTGCTTATGGCTCGCCATGGTTTCCGCATCAGGGAAAAGAACGGTCGAAGCGTGAACAACCGGCGGATTGACAAAACCGTGATAATCACGCGGATCATAGCCGCCATGGGCCAGACGCGTGTTGATCCCGAATTTTGCCATCTTATCAGACTCTTTGCCCATGGATATTCTCCGCATTGCGATGCATGACAATTGTAAGTGTTGCGAGAAGTCGATAATGCCACGACGTTCCCGTTGCAACAGTCGAGTCATACTGGATGAGGAACAGTTAGCCTGTTTAGGTTCAGGCAAATTGGAGAAACAATGACGAATGCCGCCAATTCACAATCCCTGTCGGGCTTAGGACGCGCAAGGCGGTCGATCGTCAATTTTTTGCGACGCATGCGTGCGCCTGCCCATCCGAACACACCTGCCGTATGGACCGGTGGCATGTCGATGGCAGCGGTGCTGATATTTTTCTTCATTCTCCTGCTGCATCCTTTCGACGATCCTCTTTCACGCAATCTGTCTTCCCATGAGGGGCCATTAAGCTCCATGCGGCTGCTGACCGATATCGGTCTGTCCCAGTGGTACCTGATCCCGGCATTCTTCATTGCGGTGTGCCTGATTGGCATTAACTGGCGCAATCTGCCCCATGCGCGGCGCGTGCGCCTGGGCTTGATTTATGCACAGGCAACATTTGCTTTCTGGGCTGTGGCCCTGTCAGGAATCCTGACCAATATTGCTAAATTCTGTATCGGGCGTGCCCGGCCGAAATTTATCGATACCCTCGGCGCCAATGGGTTTTCACCATTTCAGGCCGGGTATGATTTCGCGAGTTTTCCGTCGGGGCATTCAACCACAATGGGTGCTGTTGGCGCCATTCTCGCGCTATGGTTTCCGCGCTGGCGGGTGCCGATCATTCTGGCAACCATGTTTATTGCCTTCACGCGCATCATCGCGCGGGCCCATTATCCGACGGATGTGGTTGCCGGCTACACCGTCGGCTTCCTCTTCACCATTGCACTCGCCAGATTCCTTGCCGGACGCCGCGCTGCCTTTTTGTTCGACGGCACTCGATTCTTCCCGATTTTGCGTTTTCGCGACCGGTTTTGGCGCTGATTTGAGTTTTTGAACAAGAAATAATCGAAAACTTCAACAAGAAGCAGCTATTCGGCTGTTTCTGCAAAAATATTGGGCAAAGATTATCCCTTGACCAAACTCACAGAATGCCCTTCGATACAGGGGTGAATGGGAGACATGTTGGAGCCTTGAAAGGGCACGGGGGGAACCCGCCAATATGGAAGATTCCTCTCTGGGAACCACGGGCAACAATTAAAGGGTTTGGTAGTTATGAAAAATCTTGTTTTGAAGGGCGTATTGGGGGCATCCGCGTTGGTCCTGCTGGCTTCCGCTGCTTCCGCTGGCACGCTTGATGACGTTAAGAAAAAAGGCTTCGTGCAATGCGGCGTAAACACAGGTCTTGCTGGTTTCGGCGCGCCGAACGACAAGGGTGAGTGGTCCGGTTTCGACGTTGACTATTGCCGTGCCGTTGCCGCCGCCGTTTTTGGCGATGGAACCAAGGTAAAGTTTACACCGCTTTCCGCCAAGGATCGTCTTCCTGCTTTGCAGTCGGGTGAGATTGACGTTCTGATTCGCAACACCACATGGACACTGAGCCGCGACACGCAGGGCTTTGATTTCCCCGGTGTCAATTATTATGACGGTCAGGGCTTCATGATCAACGCCAAGAAGCTGTCTGGTATCAATTCCGCATTGCAGCTTTCGGGTGCATCGGTTTGCGTTCAGGCCGGTACAACGACCGAACTCAATCTCGCCGACTACTTCAAGGCGAACAAGATGGAATACAATCCTGTCGTGTTCGAGAAGCTTGAAGAAGTCAACGCCGCCTATGATGCCGGCCGTTGCGACGTCTACACCACCGACCAGTCGGGCCTTTATGCCATCCGTCTGACACTTTCTGCGCCGGATGATCACGTTGTTCTGCCTGAAATTATCTCGAAGGAGCCTCTGGGCCCCGTCGTTCGTCAGGGCGACAGCCAGTGGGCTGACGTTATCCGCTGGACACATTATGCCCTGCTGACCGCTGAAGAACTCGGCATCACCAAGGCCAATGTTGATGAATTGACCAAGAGCGACAGCCCTGAAATCAAGCGCGTGCTTGGTCAGGAAGCCAACACCAAGCTTGGAACGGACCTCGGTCTGACCAATGATTGGGTCGTCAAGATCGTCAAGGCGGTCGGCAATTATGGCGAACTGTTCGAGTCCAATGTCGGTGCAGGCAGCAAGCTCAAGATTGCCCGCGGCATCAATGCTCAGTGGAGCAAGGGTGGCCTGCAATACGCAATGCCGATCCGCTGATTTTTTAACTGATCGATTTGAAATCCGGGAAGGGGGCTCTGCCTCCTTTCCGGGAAAACAATTACAAAAATAATAAAAATAAAAAACGAACTAAAGAAATGAGGGGTCAATGGCATCGCAGGATATTACGCCTGTCGGTACAGATAGTGCCAAAGCATCACTTTTAAACGATCCGAAAATTCGCGGCTACATTTATCAGGTCGTGGTTCTGGTTGTACTGGTGGGTTTGGTCTACTGGGTCGTCAACAATACAATCGCCAATCTGCAGCGCGCCCACCTGGCAACAGGTTTCGGTTTTCTCGACGGTCGCTCCGGGTTTGATATCAGTTCTCATCCGTTCACCAGCTATTCGAGCGACTCCACCTACATAAACGCGCTTTATGTCGGTTTTTTGAATACATTGCTGGTCGCCGTCGTCGGTATCATCACCGCGACCATTATCGGTTTTATTATTGGCGTCGGACGGCTCTCGCACAATTGGCTTATTCGCAAGCTCTGCACCGTTTACGTCGAGGTTTTCCGTAACATCCCGCCACTGCTGGTTATCTTCTTCTGGTACTCCGGTGTTTTGGCTGTTTTGCCGCAAGCACGGCAGAGCATTGCATTGCCGTTCAGCACGTTCCTCAACAATCGCGGTTTCTTCTTTCCCGTACCGATTTTTGGTGAAGGTGCATGGCTGGCAGGTGCCGCATTTATCCTAGCCATCATAGGCACATTCTTTGTCCGCCGCTGGGCCTATAAACGGCAAATGGCGACAGGACAGCAATTCCCTGTTCTCCTGACGGGCTTGGCCTTGATTATCGGACTGCCGCTTCTGGCTTTTGCTCTCAAAGGCTTTCCGCTGACCTTCAACCGTCCTGTGCTCGGCTCATTTAATCTGAGCGGTGGATCGCTTGTCGGCCCTGAATTCATGTCGCTCTATCTTGCGCTTTCATTCTATACGGCATCCTTCATTGCCGAGATTGTGCGCTCCGGTATTCGCGGTGTGGGCAAGGGGCAGAGCGAAGCGGCCCATGCCCTCGGACTGCGCGCCGGTACAACCACACGGCTCGTGGTCGTACCACAGGCTCTGCGCATCATCATTCCACCATTGAGCAGTCAATTTCTGAATCTGACCAAGAATTCGTCTTTGGCCGTGGCGGTAGGGTATCCTGATCTTTTTGCCGTTGGCGGAACGATCCTCAACCAGACTGGCCGCTCCATCGAAGTCCTAACCATCTTCATCATCGTTTATCTCAGTCTGAGTGTGCTGACATCGCTCTTCATGAACTGGTTTAACGCGAAGATGGCATTGGTGGAGCGCTGATCATGGCTGATAGCAACAATCTGAGTTTCGTTCGTACCGAAATGCTGCAGGGCCAGACACCACCTCTGGGTGAGCGGGGCATCGTCCGCTGGATCAGGCTCAACCTCATGGCAACGCCTATTGATGCCATATTGACGGTCTTTGCCATTTTCCTTCTGGCGTGGTTCGTACCACCGATGATCAACTGGCTGTTTATTCAGGCCTCATGGTCCGGTGCGGACCGGGCAGTCTGCTCGACTGTCGCGCAGGGCGGTGTCATGCCCGATGGCTGGTCAGGCGCCTGCTGGGCTTATGTGAACGCCAATTTCAACCAGTTCATGTATGGCCGTTATCCGCTGGAAGAGCATTGGCGTGTCAATCTTGTTGGCATCATCTTTTCTCTGCTGTTGATTGCGTTGCTGACCCCAAAAGCTCCGTTCAAGACCGCCAATGCGATCGTGTTTTTCTTCATTTTCCCGATCTTCGCCTTCTTCCTGCTTGTCGGTGGCTGGTTCGGTCTTCCCTACATTGAAACGGCGACCTGGGGTGGCTTGCTTGTCACACTGGTGCTTTCCTTTGTGGGCATTGCCGTGTCGCTGCCGCTCGGTATTGTTCTCGCCTTGGGCAGGCGCTCGAAAATGCCTGTTATCAAGATGCTCTGCGTCATTTTCATTGAAATGGTGCGTGGCATTCCGCTCGTGACGGTGCTGTTTATGGCCAGCTATATGCTGCCACTGTTCTTGCCGCCGGGCGTATCCTTTGACAAGTTTTTACGCGCACTGATCGGCGTGGCACTCTTTGCTTCGGCCTATATGGCTGAGGTGGTGCGCGGTGGTCTGCAGGCAATCCCAAAAGGCCAATATGAAGGTGCTGACTCGCTCGGATTGAGCTATTGGCAGAAAACCGGCCTTATCATTCTGCCGCAAGCGCTGAAAATGGTGATCCCGGGGATTGTCAACACGTTCATCGGTCTGTTCAAGGATACATCGCTGGTTTCCATTATCAGCATGTTCGATCTGCTCGGAACCGTGCGTCAGCACTTTAACGATGCCAACTGGGCATCACCACAAACCCCCATCTCCGGCCTGATTTTCGCCGGTTTCGTCTTCTGGATTTTCTGTTTCGGCATGTCGCGATATTCCATCTTCATGGAACGCAGGCTGGATACAGGACATAAACACTAAGGAGTACCTTGCATGACCACTGAAAACGTCGTCGATCCATCTGAACTTCATGTCGACCGCTCCTTGATGCAGGTCTCCAAGACCGATGTTGCCGTTGAGATCAGCAGCATGAACAAATGGTATGGTGATTTCCACGTCCTCAAGGACATCAACCTCAAGGTGATGCGCGGTGAGCGCATCGTCATCGCCGGTCCTTCGGGGTCGGGCAAGTCCACCATGATCCGCTGCATCAACCGGCTTGAAGAGCATCAGAGCGGCAAGATTCTCGTTGATGGTATTGAACTCACCAACGATCTGAAAAAGATCGATGAAGTCCGGCGCGAAGTTGGCATGGTGTTCCAGCATTTCAACCTGTTTCCGCACCTGACAATTCTGGAGAACTGCACACTCGCTCCAATCTGGGTGCGCAAGATGCCGAAGAAAAAGGCGGACGAGATTGCCATGCACTATCTCGAACGCGTCAAAATCCCCGAGCAGGCCAATAAATATCCCGGTCAGCTTTCCGGTGGTCAGCAGCAGCGGGTGGCGATTGCCCGCTCGCTATGCATGAACCCGCGCATCATGCTGTTTGATGAGCCAACCTCGGCGCTCGATCCCGAGATGATCAAGGAAGTATTGGATACGATGGTTCAGCTTGCCGAAGAAGGCATGACCATGGTTTGCGTGACCCACGAGATGGGCTTTGCCCGTCAGGTGGCGAACCGCGTGATCTTCATGGATCAGGGCCAGATCGTCGAGCAGAACGAACCGGCCGCATTCTTCGATAATCCGCAGCATGAACGGACAAAGCTGTTCTTGAGCCAGATTCTTCATTGAGACTTCTGCGTCTCATCCTGAAATCCATTGCAGCGGTCCTTGTGGCCGCTGCTTTGGTTTTTTTGGCGGGCGCATTGATACCCCGGCCGTTCTTTGCGCAGACAGGTCAAACGTCGCAGCCCGTGCGCACAGTCCTTCTCCTGTCCAATCCCATTCATACGGACATTGCATTTCCCGCCGATCCGGATGTGCTGGCACGGCTGTCTTTCCTGAGCAATGATAATTTTCAGTTCACCGATCCACGTATCGCGTGGATTGTTGTGGGCTGGGGAGGGCGCAGCTTTTATCTTGAGACACCCACTTGGGCGGAACTCAAATTCCTGCCTTTGATGCGCGGGCTGACCTATGATGCATCCGCCATGCATGTGGAGCCCGTCGGCACCATCAATACGAACCATCCTGCGATCAAACGCTTATTGGTCAGCCCGGAGGCTTTCGACGCCATGCTTGCCAATGCACTGGCCACCTTCCAGCGGGATGCAGAAGGAAAAGCGGTGATAATCGAAGGCGCTGGTTATGGGCCGAATGACCGCTTTTTTGAAGCCAAAGGCACATTCACGGCGCTTCTTGGTTGCAACACCTGGACAAGTGCCATTTTGCGGGCAGGTCATTTGCGCACAGGAGTGTGGAATCCATTGCCCCAGAGCCTTGTCTGGTCGCTCAAACATTATAATAATTTGTAGAGCGGGTGTTTCTTCCGCATTTTTTGTATAACTAATTGATTTTATTAAATTTATTTTGAAGTTTTAATTCGGAGTTTTTAATGACCGATGATCTTCAGGGGCTGACTAGTAAACAGATAGACGCGGCAGAATTATTGCGTAAGAGCCGCAACAATGAAGTGCTGAAATATACAGTTGCCGCATATGACCGTCTCTCCACGGCAATCTTCATCACGGGGTTTCTTGGCCCGATTTTTGGTTCGGTTTTGAATCCGGCTCTATTGAGCAATTACAATAGGATAGGCAAGTTTCTGATCGTTTGTGGATTGTTGCAAGCGTTGATGATATCCTGCGGCCTGCATCTTTATGGAAAGATTAAACTAAGAGATGGTTGGCAATGACAATCGATTCAAACATCCTCATTTATGCAATTTTCATGATTAATCTTATTGGTATAGGCGGTTTTTTTGCCGCTCGATACGAGTTCAATCAGCTTAGAAAAGAAACCGAGCGTTCCAAGCAACAGATCGCACGGGCAAGGCAAGGCTTGCGTGAACAGGGATTGCCCGCAGAATAGTCTCTATGGCTCCACAGGCCCACGGACAGAACAAGGTCGCGAATGCGAGGGTGCCACGCCTGGACGAGCGCTATTTTGCGGGTAGGTTGTTTGCGCACAGGCTTTTGGAACCCTCTGCCGCGAAACCTTGTCTGGTCACTCGAATAATAATCTGTAGGATGAATCGTTCTTTCGTCTTGGTATTTTTGTTTAACTAATTGATTTATTTGATTTTATTATAATTTATTTCAGCCGGAGTTTTTAATGGCGGAGAACTTTGAGGAAATAAGCAGCGAGCGATTGCGCGAAATCGCTGCAACCGAGCAAATATGGAATAACGAGTTACGCAAGTATGTAGCTTCGGCGCTCGATCGGCTGTCTACGGCGCTCATTGTGGTTGGTATCCTGGCGCCGATAGTTGGGATCATGGCAAATCCCTCGGTTTTGCAGCAGGACAACACCTTCTGGTTGATGATGAAGTTTATTGCGATGATATTCGGCGGCGTGTTATCGTTTGGTCTGCATATTTGCGGCAGATGGGTTCTGAAAAGAGGGTTGTCCTGATGCTCACCTATGAGATGGTCTGGATCGGCACGTGGGCTTTCATGGTCATAGCCATGGTGGGTGGTGCGATTATGTATGGTCTGCATGAAGTGGACCAAAGTCAGAAAAAAACGGACCTTCGCCTTGCTGCTATTGCGCGCGAACTGGAACGTCGTGCCACGGCAGCCGAGTAATCGGTACTATCTGGCTTCCGCATCAAAACCATAGAGCCAGTCAAATCCTGCGACGAATTTTTCCACTGGTCGATTGCGCATGAGCAGATTGCGGGCAAGGGCAACCGGTCCTTTTGCGTGATAGGCCAGTTGATTGAGTGCGCCTCGGCGCACGACCGATTCAATGCGTCGTGTTCGGCTTTTGGCATAGGCGGCTAGTTCTCTCGGCCAGTTTTCCTTCTGCTCACCGAGTGTTGCGGCGAGGGCGCAGGCATCTTCGATCGCCATGGCTGCACCTTGCGCCGCATAGGGTGTCATTGCATGGGCGGCATCGCCGATCAGCACAAGCCGGTTGTCCTGCAGGAAATGACAGCGCTTCATTTCGAACAGCCGCCACGGCGTCCATGGACCGACGGACAGGACCAGATCGCGAATACCCGGATGCCACGCGTGGAAATCCTTGGCAAAGTTCTGACTTGGTGCATCGGGGCTGATTTCGACATCCCAACGGCCACCGTTTTTCCGGTCGCGGGCCACGGCAACGAAATTCATCATCTCACCTGAACGCATGGGATAGGCGATCAGATGCGCATTGCTGCCGGTCCAGGCGACTACATTTTTCCCCTCAGGCAGAAGGGCGGTGAACGATGCGGGCAACCGACCGACTGGAACCGAGGCACGCCAGGCGATAGAACCGGTGTAGCGCGCCTGATCATGGTCAGATGCTGCATTACGCAAAATCGACCAGACACCATCAGCTCCGACCAGCAAGGCACCGCGATGTTCCTCGATACGGTCATTATACTGGACACGCACCATCACGCCCTGCGCATCGCTTCGATGATGGGTCACGGAGGATTCCAATTGCATGGCAATATTACCGCGGCTGCGGACCTCGGCGAGCAACGCGCGTTGCAGGTCTGCGCGATGACAGACAATGTAGGGGGAATGCCAGCGTTCTTCCGCGCCTTTGCCCATGGGCAGATGCAGCAGCGTGTTGCCGCTTATCCCGTCCTGCAGACAAACAGCATCTGGCTGCACCGACGAGGGCATCAGGCGGTCAAGCACGCCGAGGCGTTGCAAAAGGCGCGTTGCATTGGGCGAAAGCTGTATACCAGCCCCGGCTTCGGCAAGAACAGCACTCTTCTCGAATATCTGGACTGCAAATCCTCTGGCGCTCAACGCCAGCGCCAATGTCAGGCCGGCAATACCGGCCCCGGCAATAATGATCTGATCAGGGTTGGGAGTTCGCCTGTTGCGGGCCGTCTTCAGGTCGATGACGGGCGTTTGCAATCAGGCAGCCTTGTTGTCCACATAGGTGCAACCGGCAGGAATAGTCTCTTCCGCGCTGAGCGACGCGTCAAAACGATAGAGCGTCGAGCAGTAGGGGCAGACTTTTTCGTTATCGTCGCCAAGATCGAGGAAAACATGCGGATGATCGAAAGGTGGATTGGCACCGACGCACATGAATTCCTTCACGCCGATGCTGATGGCGGCGTGACCAGCGCTGTTCTGGAAGTGGGGAATGCTGTGTCCGGCCATGTGTCGCTCCTGAGCTTTCGGTCAATACGCATTAATATTGCCTCCCTCATAGAGCAATTCTGCCATTATGAAAATCGCTTCTGTTGCCTCAAAGCGAGGCAATCTGACACAAGTGCGGTTCATTCAGTCACAAATGCCGCTTTGGCGGACCCCTCACTATTCATCCGGCTTAGAATTTCGTCGCGAAACGCTGCAATTCCGGTGTAAGGTCTTTGGGGCGTTGATTTTTTATCGGACGAACGAGAATTTGCGGYGACTGCTATAAAAGCTTCAAGAGACTTCTCTATTGTGGCCTGTGATTCCGCGTTTGACGGGACTATTCTAATCGGAGAATGACAATGAACGATCAGTCACCCGCCATAACGAATGCGGTCGAAGTCATCGATCTGCCGGATCTGCATAACAGTGTCGATCGCTTCGTCAATCGCGAGTTTTCCTGGCTGCAGTTCAATCGCCGCGTGCTGGAAGAAGCTCATAATCTGCATCAGCCGCTGCTGGAGCGTTTGCGCTTCCTGTCAATCTCCGCTGCCAATCTGGACGAGTTCTTCATGGTGCGTATTGCTGGCCTTGCGGGTCAGGTGCGTGCAGGCGTTTCCAATCGCAGCCCTGACGGGCGCACGCCGCAGGAACAGCTGGAATTCGTGCTTGATGAAGTCGGCAAGCTGCAGGCGGCCCAACAGCTTCGCTTCAACGAACTGCGCGTTGAGATGCTGGCCGAGAATATCGAGATCGTCCGCCCTGATAAACTGACCAAAACCGAACGGCTCTGGCTCGAGGATCACTTCCTTGAAACCATCTATCCGGTGCTCACGCCACTCTCCATTGATCCGGCGCATCCGTTTCCATTCATTCCCAATCTCGGTTTCACCATCGCTATGCTCTTGAGCCGCAGCACGGATAATCGTCCGATGACCGCGCTTTTGCGTCTGCCACAGGCTTTGAAACGTTTCATCCAGATTCCTGATGATGCTGGGCGTTTCCGCTTCCTGACGCTCGAAGATGCCATCAGCCTGTTCACCGGACGCCTGTTCCCCGGCTACGAGGTGAAGGGCGCCGGTACATTCCGCATCATCCGCGACAGCGATATTGAAGTGGAAGAAGAGGCTGAGGATCTGGTGCGCCTGTTCGAAAGCGCGCTGAAGCGCCGTCGGCGCGGTCAGGTGATCCGCATCGAGTTTGACGATGAAATGCCCGAATCCCTGCGCGCTTTCGTGGCAACCGAACTCGGCGTTCCTGACAACCGTATCAGCGTTCTCGAAGGTCTTCTGGCGCTGAACACGATCTCTGAAATCGTCGGCATTCCACGCGGCGATCTGAAATTCGTGCCTTACAATCCACGTTTTCCCGAGCGCGTGCGTGAGCATGGCGGTGATTGCTTTGCCGCGATCCGCGAAAAGGACATCCTGGTTCACCACCCTTACGAATCCTTCGATGTTGTCGTGCAGTTCCTGCGTCAGGCCGCTGCCGATCCGGAAGTGGTTGCCATCAAGCAGACGCTGTATCGGACATCCAATGACAGCCCGATCGTACGCGCGCTGATCGATGCCGCCGATGCAGGCAAATCAGTCACGGCACTGGTAGAATTGAAGGCGCGCTTTGACGAAGAAGCCAATATCCGCTGGGCGCGCGATCTGGAACGTGCTGGCGTTCAGGTCGTCTTCGGCTTTATCGAGCTGAAAACCCATGCAAAAATGTCGCTGGTCGTGCGGCGCGAGGAACAGAAGCTGCGCAGCTATGTGCATCTTGGCACAGGCAATTATCACCCGATCACCGCCAAGATTTACACCGACCTGTCATTCTTCACCTGCGAGCCGTCCATTGGCCGTGACGTTGCCCAGATTTTCAACTTCATCACTGGCTACACTCAACCCTCGGGCGAGATGGGCATTGCCGTATCGCCAACCACGCTGCGGCCGCGCATTCTCCAGCATATCGAGGAAGAAATCGCCCATGCCAAGGCGGGTCGTCCGGCTGCAATCTGGATGAAGATGAATTCTCTGGTTGATCCGCAGATCATTGATGCTCTGTATAAAGCCAGCTCCAACGGCGTGGATATTGACCTTATCGTGCGCGGCATCTGCTGCCTGCGTCCGCAGGTTCCGGGCCTCTCCGACACGATTCGCGCAAAATCCATTGTCGGTCGCTTTCTTGAACACAGCCGAATCTTCTGTTTCGGCAATGGTGAGGGACTGCCTTCGGAAAAAGCGCTCGTTTATATCGGTTCGGCCGATATGATGACGCGTAACCTCGACCGGCGTGTTGAAACCCTGGTTCCGATCACCAATCCAACTGTGCATCAACAGCTTCTTTCACAGATTATGCTGGCGAACCTTCTCGACAACCAGCAGAGTTACGAGTTACTAGCAGACGGTACGTCGCGCCGGATTGTTCCGGTAGACGGCGAAGATGCTTTTAACGCGCAGGAATATTTCATGACAAATCCCAGCCTGTCTGGCCGCGGCAAGTCGCTGAAGTCTTCAGCACCACGCTTGATCGCCCACCGTAAGCGATCTAAAGCAGCGAAAAACAAGACTGCATGATTTCCGCAGCACAGGGACGCGTGCAGGGGCGTCATCCGGCCGGTGTCATCGACATCGGCTCGAACTCTGTACGTCTCGTCGTTTATGAAGGTGTAACTCGCTCGCCTACAGTGCTTTTCAATGAAAAGATTCTGTGCGGTTTGGGCAAGGGATTGGTCAAAACCGGCAAGCTGAATGAAAAAGCCGTGCAGAGCGCCTTGCGCGCACTGCGCCGCTTCCGTGCCTTGGCTGATCAGGCCGGTGCGCGTTCTCTGGATGTGCTGGCGACAGCCGCCGCGCGCGAGGCCGAGAACGGCCCCGATTTTATTGCACAGGCTGAAATCGTTCTGGGTGAGCCAATCAAGGTTTTGTCCGGCCGTGAAGAAGCTTACTATTCCGCGCTCGGTGTTATCTCGGGATTTCATGATCCTGATGGTATTGCGGGCGATCTTGGCGGTGGCAGTCTTGAACTGGTTGACGTCAAGGGCCGCACCATCGGCGATGGCATAACGCTTCCGCTTGGCGGCCTGCGTTTGCAGGATATGTCGAACGGTGATCTTGCCGCCGCATCGGATATTGCCAAGAAAACGCTGGAATCGGCAAAGCTGCTGGCCAAGGGCAAGGGCCGTGCTTTTTACGCCGTTGGCGGCACCTGGCGAAATCTCGCCAAGCTGCATATGAGCGCCGAACACTATCCCCTGCACGTCATGCACCATTACGAGATACCCTTTGAGGAAGCGCAGCGCTTTCTCAAACGTGTTGCCGACGGCAATCTCGATAATATGCGCGGTATCGAGGATGTGTCGAAAAACCGTCGTGCACTGCTGTCCTACGGCGCCATCGCCTTGCTGGAAACCATCCGCAAGATGCGCCCCTCAAAGGTTATCTTCTCCGCTCTTGGCGTGCGGGAAGGCTTTCTGTTTTCACTACTGTCGGAATCCGAACGCCTTGAAGATCCGCTGATTGCTGCGGCTGACGAGTTCGCCGTTCTGCGTGCCCGCTCGCCAGCCTATGCGCGCGAGCTTGCGGATTGGAGCGGAGAGGCGTTTGCTGCTCTTGGTTACAGCGAGACGGAGGATGAGAAGCGCTATCGCCGCGCAGCCTGCCTGATTGCCGATATCAGTTGGCGCGCCCATCCCGATTATCGCGGCTCGCAGGCGCTGAATATGATCTCCAATGCGGCGTTTGTCGGTATTGATCATCCGGGCCGGGCCTATATCGCGCTTGCCAATTTCTTCCGCCATGAAGGCGTTGCCAACAGCACGGCAGACCCGGAACTGGCTGCACTCGCCAGCCCGCGTCTGCTTGAATATTCCAAGGTGTTGGCCGCGATCATGCGGATCGTCTATCCGTTCTCCGCATCCATGGCCGGTGTTGTTCCGAACCTTTCATGGAAGCAGGCTTCCGATGGTCTTTATCTGGAAGTCGCGGCAAAGAATGCCGATCTGATTGGCGATGTTCCCGAGGGACGTTTGCAGCAACTGGCAAAACTGACAGGCAAGACCTTGAAAATGGCCATCGGCAAATAACCGGCTTTCTCATTTCTGGATGGAGATTGATGCAGTGACGCAAATCACGAAGGATCGGCTTTTTCTTCTTCGTCCTGACTTTGAAGACCCTGCCTATCCGGACAAGCGCTTCTATTGCTGGCATTGCGCGTTGATGGAGGGTGTTCTCGCATCCTTTCCCGAGCTTGCCAAAAGCCTTGATGTGCATCGGATTGCATGGCCAAGACCACGTCAGGACGTCGTGGCGCTGCTTGGAAGCGAAAACCAGTCGCTTCCATTGCTTGTACTGGCCAATGGAGAAACGTCAGCGTTTCAGACAGGCATCCATAACGGCCATGCGTTCATTTCAGACAAGGACGCTATTTTGAAAGCATTGACCGAGCGGCACGGTTTTCCCGAAGCGCATCCTTAGGCGGGCACAGCCACCCGCTTGCGTGCTGGCAAGGTCATGGCTGCTACACCAATGATGACGCAGATCAGGCCAAACCACGCTGTTGATGTCAGGCTTTCGCCAAGGAACAGGACGCCGATGCCAACACCAATCGGCACGCGCAGATAGGCCTGCGACGTTGCGCCGACTGTACCAAGCGTGTTGATCAGCCGGAAATAAATCACGAAGGCGAGGGCGGTGGAAAACACCGATAGGCCGAGCAGTGCCAGCATGGAATGCGCTGAGGGTGCCAGGGTCCATGGCTGGTCAACCACGAGGCTGACCGGAATGAGAATGACCGCACCGCAGATCATTGAACCAGCCGCTGGCATCATCGGGTCGAGCCCTTTAAAACCCTTGCCGAAGATCGCAGCGAACGCATAGGAAATCGTTGCGGCAACGATAGCGAGTTGCGCCATAAGTTCCTTGCCAATCCCGTTGAATGCTTCAAGCCCGATGATCAGCGAAATGCCCACAACACCCGCCGCCACGCCAAAAATCTTGCGCGTGGTCACAGGCTCATGCCGGGTGATCAGCGCGGTCAGCAGGAAAGCGAAGATGGGCGTTGTTGAATTCAAAATGGTGGCAAGCCCGGCATTCACGGTCTGTTCGGCCCAGGCGACCAAGGTAAAAGGGACGACGCTGTTGATACAGGCCTGAATGAAAAAGCGCTTCCAGATCGCCGGGTCGCGGGGAAGCGAAAGGCCGCGCATCTTGATGATGGCAAGCAGCAATCCACCGGCAATCAGCGTGCGCGCGGCAATGAAGGTGACGGGCGGGATGGTCTCCACGCCAATTTTGATGAAGGTATAGGAGGCACCCCATAGCGTGGCGAGGGCGGCGAGAAGCGCCAATTCTCTTGCCAAAGAAGGGGTTTGAATGGTGGTATCAGACATCATTGCCTCGCATCAGCATGGTTTCAATGGGCCGATGCTAGCCAAATTGTCGGGCCGATACTTCGGCCCGCACCGTACTATAGGTCTGCGCAGGGCACAGCGCGGATTCGCTTGTTTTCAAACTTCAGGCAAAGCTCGCCATTGATCAGCTGCAACGCCTTTTCGCCAAAAACTTCGCGGCGCCAACCCTGCAGAGCGGCAATATCATCCGCATCGCCTTCCGCGGCTATCCGTTCGATTTCATCTGATGTCGCCACGACCTTGGCGGCAACGCCATGTTCTTCCGTCACCAGACGCAGCAGAACCTTCAAAAGCTCCGCAGCGGCACCGGCTCCCTCAGGGGACTGCACGGATTTCGGCAGGCGCGGCATGTCTTCTTTCGGCAGGTCGAGCGCAATGTTGACCGCATTGAGCAGTCCGGTTGCAATGCTGGAGCGCTCCCAACCCTTGGGGATGGTGCGAAGGCGGCCCATGGCTTCCACATCGCGTGGTTGCTGCTGGGCGATCTCGTAAATGGCATCGTCCTTGAGAACGCGGCCGCGCGGCACATTGCGTTCGCGCGCTTCGCGTTCGCGCCATGCGGCAACGCTGCGCAGCACGGCCAGTTCCTGCGGCTTGCGCAGGCGCATCTTCAGGCGCTTCCATGCATCGTCAGGGTGCATGTCATAGGTCTCGCGGGCGGTGAGCACCTTCATCTCGTCGAGAACCCAGTCCGTGCGGCCTTCTTCCTCAAGCTTATTGTTGAGGTAGAGATAAATGTCGCGCAGGTGCGTCACGTCAGCCAGTGCGTAATCCAGCTGCTTTTCTGAAAGCGGGCGGCGACGCCAGTCGGTAAAGCGCGAGGACTTGTCGATCTGCGCGCCATTGACCCGCTGCACCAGCTGGTCATAGGCAATCGCATCGCCAAAGCCGCAGACCATCGCCGCAACCTGCGTATCGAAGACCGGGTGAGGGATCAGATTGCCAAGATGGAAAATAATCTCGATGTCCTGCCGTGCTGCGTGGAACACCTTGACGATGGTTTCATCGGCCATCAGCCGGAAAAACGGCGCAAGATCGAGACCCGGCGCAAGGGCATCGACAATGGCTGTGTGATCAGGGGATGCGAGCTGGATAACGCAAAGCTCCGGCCAGAACGTGGTCTCCCGGATGAACTCCGTATCGACGGTTACGAAATCGGATTGCGAAAGGGCGGCTACAGCCTGGTCAAGCTGATCTGTGGTTGTAATCATGGTCATGAAATTTCTATAGCGAATGGAAATGCATTTGTCTCGTCTGTCTGAGTTTCTTCGTTACCAGAGCGCTGTCATTGCTTCCATATGGCGTCTCACAGGCCACAAATGCCGTGTCGGGCAATTCGCAATCTTGACAAATCATCATCAAAATGCGCTTGTCCGCGCAAATTCCAGATTATATCCGGGGCTTTCTTCACGCCTTCCGGCAACAAGCATCAAGCATCTCAGAGGCACATATCATGCACCGTTACCGCAGCCATACCTGCGCCGCCCTGCGGAAATCCGACGTTGGTTCGACAGTTCGTCTTTCCGGCTGGGTTCACCGCGTCCGCGATCATGGCGGTATTCTCTTTATCGATATCCGCGATCATTACGGACTGACCCAGATCGTCGCCAGCCCCGACTCGCCCGCATTCAAGGTGGCCGAGACCGTGCGCGGCGAATGGGTTATCCGCGTGGATGGTGAAGTGAAGGCCCGCACGGATGATACTGTCAATGCGAACATGCCCACCGGCGAGATCGAGGTTTTTGCCCGCGAGATCGAAATTCTCTCGGCTGCCAAGGAACTGCCGCTGCCGGTGTTCGGCGAGCTGGATTATCCTGAGGATATTCGCCTGAAATACCGCTTCCTCGATCTGCGCCGCGATACGCTGCACAAGAACATCATGTCGCGCACCAAGATCATCGCCGCGATGCGCCGCCGTATGACCGATATCGGCTTCACCGAGTTCTCGACGCCTATCCTGACGGCTTCCTCGCCGGAAGGTGCGCGCGATTTCCTCGTGCCAAGCCGCATTCATGCCGGCAAGTTCTATGCACTGCCGCAGGCGCCGCAGCAGTACAAGCAGCTGATCATGATGTCCGGTTTCGACCGCTACTTCCAGATCGCGCCTTGTTTCCGCGATGAAGACCCGCGCGCTGACCGTCTGCCGGGTGAATTCTACCAGCTCGACGTCGAAATGAGCTTTGTCGAGCAGGAAGACGTTCTGTCGACGATGGAACCCGTCCTGCGCGGCGTTTTCGAAGAATTTGCCGAGGGTAAGCCTGTCACGCAGGAATTCCCACGCATCGCCTATGACGTTGCCATGCGCAAATACGGCTCCGACAAGCCTGATCTCCGCAACCCGATCGAAATGCAGGCTGTTACCGAGCATTTTGCCGGTTCCGGCTTCAAGGTATTCGCCAACATGATCGCCAATGATCCGAAGGTCGAAGTCTGGGCCATTCCGGCCAAGACAGGCGGTTCGCGCGCATTCTGTGATCGCATGAACTCCTGGGCGCAGGGCGAAGGACAGCCGGGTCTCGGCTATATCTTCTGGCGCAAGGAAGGCGAAGCGCTTGAGGGCGCTGGCCCGCTTGCCAAGAATATCGGACCTGAGCGTACCGAAGCATTGCGCGTGCAGCTTGGTCTTGATGACGGCGATGCGGCATTCTTCGTTGCTGGTGATCCGAAGAAATTCGTTTCCTTCGCGGGTGCCGCTCGTACCCGCGCCGGTGAAGAACTGAACCTCGTTGACCGCGACCAGTTCAAGCTCTGCTGGATTATCGACTTCCCATTCTTCGAATGGCTGGAAGAAGAAAAGAAGATCGATTTTGCCCACAACCCGTTCTCCATGCCGCAGGGTGGCATTGATGCACTGGAAAATCAGGACCCGCTGACGATCAAGGCTTTCCAGTATGATCTCGTCTGCAACGGCTTTGAGATTTCCTCGGGCGGTATCCGCAACCATCTGCCTGAAACCATGGTCAAGGCATTTGAGGCGGTTGGCCATTCACGTGAAACGGTGGAAGAGCGTTTTGGTGGTCTTTATCGTGCATTCCAGTATGGCGCACCGCCGCATGGCGGCATGGCGGCTGGCATCGACCGCATTGTGATGCTGCTCGTGGGTGCGAAGAACCTGCGCGAAATCACCATGTTCCCGATGAACCAGCAGGCCTATGACCTGCTGATGAACGCACCATCCGATGTGTCGCCAGCCCAGCTGCGCGATCTCAACATCCGCCTCGCGCCGATGAAGAAAGAGGATTAAAAACCTCTTCTAACCGACTCCAGATAAACAAAAAGCCCGGCATCGCTGCCGGGCTTTTTCGTTGTTATCCGTGTGGATTACTGATTGGCGTTAACAGTGACGCCAAGTGTCTTGATCAGCGACTTAGGATCAGCCATGCCGCCAGCTGCGATGATCGCAAACGGAACAGACTTGCCAGGAGCAGCCTTGATCTCGATGTTCTTCGGGCTGTCGAGATAGGCACTGACTGCTGTTCCCAAGGCCTGTGCAAATTCGGCATTGCCGAGCTGTGCTGCCATCATCGGCAGGATTGCTTTGCCCTGATTAACAAGATCATCGCGCTTCATGCCCTGCTGCTTGGCTGCATAGTCAAGCGCCTTGTTGGTGAGCGAACCGTCATCAAATCGGATCGATGCGCCAGTGAAACTCAACTGCTGCATCAGGCCGAGCATTGCCATGGCCTGCGCATCATCTGGTTTGCCTTCTACCTTCTTTGTTGCCTCTTTCGCACTCTTGAGAAAATCAGGCGTGATACCAGCAAGATCAAGTTTAATTCCCAAGGCACCAGCGTCATTGAAGGTGACGTTCATTTTCTCGACGTTGATACGGCCATCAGTCATGTTCCATGTGCCGCCCATATCGAATTTTCCGGAAAGAGTTTCATAACCAAGAGCCTTGAGAGCATCCTTGGTTTTAGGGTCCTCGACCTCAGATAGGTCAGCTTTGAAATTTCCGATGTTGGAGGTGAAATTAACCGGTGCGGTTGCGGAAATCGGCGAGCGAGTGCCAGATATATCGTCCAAAGCAAGAGCTTCCTTGCCCTTCTCCGAAACAGAAATGTGCTTTATCTCTGTTTTCTCGAACTGCAGGACTTGGGCGAGTGGATCAGTCGAGTTCTCAGGTGGAAGCGTGACGCCTTCCATGCTGATACCCTGAACAATTACGCGGCCCTTGCCTTCCTCTGTTGATGTATAGTCAACGTCAGGGACGGTGATCAGACCGATCTTGAAACCGCCAGCATCTGCATCCGCAACATCGCTGAGTGTTACATCCCCAACTTTGAAGCTGTCCTTGCCGTCTTTGCCAGATACCTTCGTATCCTTCAAAACAATGGTTGAGCCGCTGCTCTCTACATTGCTGTACTCGAGGGTCGCGCCGTATTCGGAATAAACGCCCTTCAAACGGGCAGCCACGGCATTACCGTCCACCGCATAGGCTGAACCGGCAAAGACAACGACGAGGGCAGTGGTCGCAGCCATAAGGTGCAAGCCGGATTTCAGAGAGGTGGTTGGACGCATAGTGGATTCCTTGTTTTGGTCAGTAGGTAGTTCTATCGCATGTCGCGCGGCAAAACTATGACGGTCATGCGGCATGAATTTTGGCAAATTCGGCGGTAGAAAGTCAGATTTGGCGGACGGAAGCAAGCCCCGCCAATTTTTTACCCATTACAAAGCGCAACAGGCTGTGATCTTGGCGAATCATTGCTTGCTCGCGATTCAGTGAGTTGATAACCCATTGACATGGGAAAAAGCCTGATTCCGCCAGACAATGGCGACGATAATGTTGAACCGGTTGATCTGAAGGCAGCGCTTGAACAGCGCTATCTTGCCTATGCGCTTTCGACGATCACAAACCGTGCCTTGCCTGACGTGCGTGACGGGCTGAAACCCGTTCATCGCAGAATTATGCATGCGATGCGCCTGCTGAGGCTTTCGCCTGATCAGTCCTATGCAAAATGCGCCCGTATCGTCGGTGAAGTGATGGGTAAATTCCATCCGCATGGCGACCAGTCGATCTATGATGCGCTGGTGCGCCTGTCGCAGGATTTTGCGGTGCGCTACCCTGTGGTCGACGGGCAGGGCAATTTTGGCAATATTGACGGCGATAATCCGGCCGCCATGCGTTACACCGAAGCGCGGATGACCGACGTCGCCATGCTGCTTCTGGAAGGCATCACCGAAGACGCTGTCGATTTTCGCCCGACCTATAATGATGAAGACGAGGAACCGATTGTTCTTCCCGGCGCGTTCCCGAACCTGCTGGCCAATGGTTCGTCCGGTATTGCGGTTGGCATGGCCACATCAATCCCGCCGCACAATGTCTCGGAACTCTGCGCCGCAGCGCTGCATCTGATCAAACATCCTGATGCGACGGTCGAAGATCTTGTTTCGCTTGAAGAAGATGCAGCCGATCATACCAAGACCATGGTTCGCGGGCCTGATTTTCCGACCGGCGGTGTGATGGTCGAAAGCGCCGATGCCATTCTCGACGCCTATAAGACCGGGCGGGGCGGTTTCCGTCTGCGCGCGCGCTGGGAGGTCGAGGATCAGGGACGCGGCACCTGGATCATCGTCATCACCGAAATTCCCTATCAGGTGCAAAAGTCCCGGCTGATCGAAAAGATCGCCGAACTGCTGATCGCCAAGAAGCTGCCGCTGCTTGATGATGTGCGTGACGAATCCACGGAAGACGTTCGCGTCGTGCTCGAACCCAAGAGTCGCAGCGTCAATCCTGACATTCTGATGGAATCCCTGTTCAAGCTGTCCGAGCTTGAAACGCGCTTTCCCCTGAACATGAACGTCCTGACCAACGGCAAGGTGCCGAACGTCCTGTCGTTGAAAGACGTGCTCCAGCAATGGCTTGATCACCGCAAGGATGTGCTCATTCGCCGCTCACGCCACCGGCTGGCGGAAATCGAGCGGCGTCTGGAAATTCTCGGCGGCTTCCTCATTGCCTATCTCAATCTTGATGAGGTGATCCGCATCATCCGCGAGGAAGATGAGCCGAAGCAGGAAATGATGGCCCGCTTCGGGCTAACGGATGTTCAGGCTGAAGCTGTTCTCAATATGCGTCTGCGTTCATTGCGCAAGCTTGAGGAATTCGAAATCCGCAAGGAGTTCGCCGGGCTGACTGCTGAAAAGGGTGAAATCGAGCAATTGCTGGCCTCCGACACCAAGCAGTGGCAGACCATTTCCTGGCAAATTGCCGAAATGCAGAAGAAATATGCGGCAGATACGCCTTTGGGCAAGCGCCGTACGACCTTTGCCGATGCGCCGCAGCATGATCTGACCGACATGCATCACGCCATGATCGAGAAGGAACCGGTTACGGTTGTCGTCTCGGAAAAAGGCTGGCTGCGCGCTATGAAGGGCCATCTGCCTGATTTCGCCGCCCTGACCTTCAAGGAAGGCGACAAGCTCAAGCTGGCGTTCCATGCGGAAACCACTGATAGAATTCTTGTCCTGACCACCGGCGGCAAGTTCTACACCATTGGCGCCAACAGCCTGCCGGGTGGGCGCGGACATGGCGAGCCGATCCGTATCATCGTTGATATGGAGAACGATCAGGACATCGTCACGGCCTTTGTCCACAATCCCGGACGCCAATTGCTCCTGTCGTCGCATGACGGCAATGGCTTCCTTGTGCCCGAGGCTGATGTCATGGCCAATACCCGCAAGGGCAGGCAGGTGATGAACGTCAAGGCGCCGGATGAGGCGCGCCATTGTGTTCCTGTTGTTGGTGATAGCGTCGCCATTGTCGGTGAAAACCGCAAGATGCTGGTGTTCCCGCTATCGGAAATTCCGGAACTTGGCCGTGGCAAGGGCGTACGCCTGCAGCGCTACAAGGATGGCGGCGTATCCGATATCCGTGTCTTTGCCATGGAGCAGGGGCTGACGTGGCAGGATGCGGCTGACCGTACCTTCACACGCAGCAAGGATGAACTCATCGAGTGGATCGGTCCACGTGCCACCGCTGGGCGTATGGTGCCAAAAGGTTTCCCGCGCTCGGGCAAGTTTTCCTGACACGCAATTCGCAGGTAGATTGAAAATATAAACGAGAATGTTCATTCTCGTATTGACGATGATTGTGTTTCGCTATAAACGAGAACGAACATTCGCTCTTTTTTGTGGTGCCGCATGGTTGATAACATTCTCCCAAGACCGACCAAGCACCTTGCCGATGAGAAATCGGACAGGGAAGGCGGCTGTTTTGTCACCAAACTCTTCGGCAAACGGGCGCAGAACCGCGAAGTTCAGGAAGCACGCATTCTCGAAGCGGCGACCAATTGTTTCGTCCGGGCAGGGTTTCACGGCGCGTCCATGAATGACATCTGCTCCGAAGCGGGCATGAGCCCCGGCGCGCTTTACCGTTATTTCCCGTCGAAAGAGTCGATTATCGAGACCATTGTCGCGGCCCACCGCAAGGCAAGCGCTGAAATTCTCGATCGTATGAGCGCGTACGACAATATCATCGACGCCTTGGTGATGGTTGGAATGGAGCATATCCACCAAAAATCGGCGACCAGCACCGGCGATGGTGTTGGTGATGCAAATGCCCGGATTTTCGCGGAAATACGGGCCGAGGCCATCCGCAACGAAGCCGTTGCCGCCCAGTGCGAGCTTTATGAAGGGCAGATGCGCGAACAGCTTTTGTCGGCCATCAGTGCTGCCAAGAATCGCGGCGAGATTGATCCCATTGGCGATCTCGGCCTCGTTGCAGCAACCCTTGCTGCCATGGGCGAGGGCGTGATCATGCGGAATTTTCCGGCACAGGGTGTGCCTGTCGAAGCGCTGGAACCGATGTTCCGTGCGCTCGCCGTGGCGATCTTGCGCCCGGTAAAAGCATAAAACATACGCATAAAATTACTGAACTACCGATCCCGGCAAATACCTCTTTTGATCAGGTCATCCGATGCGCAACCGCCGCAACAAAGTTCTGACACCTATTGTTCTGGCCCTTGGCCTGTCATCCATGCTCGTCTCAGGCGCTTTCGCCGATGATGCATTGGTGCAGAGGGTCAAGCCGCCTGTCATCAATGTCATCCCGGCCGCAGAGGGCGAGATGGTCGCAAGCATCACCGTCACGGGCACAATCGTTCCCCGGCAGGAAGTTGCCGTTGGAACCGACGTTGCCGGACTGATCGTGCTTGAGTTGGGTGCCGATCAGGGCGACTTTGTAAAGGAGGGCGACATCATTGCCCGCCTCGACAGGTCATCCCTCGAAATTCAGCTGGCACAAATCGAAGCGCAGCGCGCACAGGCTGAGGCATCCATTGCCCAGTCTGAAGCGCAGATTGTTGACGCGCAGATCGCGGTTCGGCAGGCACAGGAAGCGCTGGACCGTGCCCGCGCGCTATCGGCCAAGGGGATCACGTCCAAGGCCGACTTCGACAATGCCACCAATGCCCATGACAGCGCCAATGCGCGGCTCAATACCTCGCGGCAGGCGCTGGTTGCCAGCCAGTCGCAGTTGCAACTGGTGGCTGCACAAAAGCGCGATGTGCTGCTGCGGATTGAGAAAGCCGATGTAAAAGCACCAACGTCGGGCGTTGTGCTCAGCCGCAACGCATTGCTCGGTGGTATCGTGTCGATGAATGCCGGTCCCTTGTTCCGCATTGCCCGCGACAATGAATTTGAGCTTTCCGCCAACATTCCCGAAGTTGACCTGCCGCGCCTCAAGCCTGATATGCCCGTATCCGTGCGCGTTTCCGGCATGGAGCAGCCCGTTGCCGGTCATGTGCGTCTGATCTCACCTGAAATCACCGCCAGCTCCCGTCTCGGCGCCGTCAAGATTTCACTTGAGCGCAATGAAGCAATCCGCCCCGGCAATTTTGCCCGCGCTGTTATTGAGTTGACCCGGCGCAATGGTGTCAATGTCCCGCTCTCCGCAGTGGTCTATCGTGGCCCCACATCATTCGTACAGGTGGTAAAGGACGGTGTTGTCGATACGCGCAAAGTGACGCTCGGTATCCGCAGTGATCGCGCGGTTGAAGTGCTTGATGGCCTCGCCAGTGGCGAAGATGTGGTGGCGCGTGCCGGCACCTTTGTTGCCAATGGCGACCGCGTCACCCCGGTTCGTATCACCAATGAAACGACGGGGGCGGTCAAATGAACTGGAACATTTCCGCCTGGTCGATCCGCAATCCGGTTCCCTCGATCCTGCTTTTCGTTGTGCTGATGGTTTTGGGGTTGATGAGCTTTGCCAAGCTGCCCATTACCCGCTTTCCCAACATCGATGTGCCGCTGATTTCCGTGGCCGTCACCGATCCCGGTGTGGCGCCGAGCGAGCTTGAAACCCAGATCGCCAAGCGGGTTGAAGACTCTGTCGCCAATATCACCGGCGTGAAGAATGTTATCACCACGCTGACCGAAGGCAGTTCCACCACGCTGGTCGAGTTCCGCCTTGAAGTAGATACGCAAAAAGCGTTGAACGACGTCAAGGACGCGGTGACGCGCATTCGCAGCGATCTGCCTGCGACCATCAAGGAGCCCATTGTCAGCTCGGTGGATGTGGAAGGTTCGGCCATCCTGACCTATGCGGTTTCTGCGCCGACCATGACATCGGAAGAACTCTCATGGTTCGTTGATGACAAGATTTTGCGCGATATTCAGGGCGTCAAGGGCGTTGGCCGTGTTGAACGCTATGGCGGCGTGACGCGCGAAATCCGTGTCTCGCTTGATCCAGATCGCCTGACAGCGCTGGGTGTGACAGCCTCCGATGTCAACCGTGCCTTGAAATCCATGAATGCCGATCTGACGGGCGGACGTGGTGATCTCGGCTCGACGCAGCAGACCATCCGCACCCTCGGCGCCTCCCGCTCACTGGACGATCTGCGCGCCGTGGAAATCCCCCTTGCCGGTGGCCGTTCCGTGCGGCTTGATGCCATCGGTACTGTTACCGATGCGTTTCAGGAGCCCAAGTCCTTTGCCCGTGTGAACAACCAGACCGTTGTGTCGCTTGGTGTGTTCCGCGCCAAGGGTGCCAGCGATGCTGACGTCTTCAAGCGGGTTCAGGATCGCATGGACCTGTTGAAGCAGAAATATCCCGATACACGCTTCAACATCATCGATAATGCTGTGAATTATACCTATGGCAATTATGAAGCGGCGATGAGTTCGCTTGTCGAAGGTGCGCTTCTGTCGATTGTCGTGGTGTTCCTGTTCCTGCGCAACATTCGCGCCACGCTGATTGCGGCGGTGGCGCTGCCGCTATCCGCCATCCCCACATTCTGGGCTATCGATATGCTTGGGTTCTCGCTGAACCTGATCAGCCTGCTCGGTATCACGCTGGTGACCGGCATTCTTGTCGATGATGCCATTGTGGAGATCGAGAACATCGTCCGGCATATGCGTTCAGGCAAATCGCCCTATCGCGCCTCGCTGGAGGCCGCCGATGAAATCGGGCTTGCGGTTATCGCGATTTCCGTAACGATCATCGCCGTCTTTGCACCTGTCAGTTTCATGAGCGGCATTGCCGGGCAGTATTTCAAGCAGTTCGGCCTGACTGTTGCCGTTGCTGTGTTCTTCTCGCTGCTGGTGGCGCGCCTGATCACGCCGATGATGACGGCCTATCTCCTGCGTGACGGTAAAAGCCTGCATCATGAAGAAAATACAGGCGGCTGGGTGGGTGCGTATACCCGCTTCCTTGGTGTCACGCTGCGCTATCGTTGGCTGACGCTGATCAGTGGTGTGCTGCTGTTTGCCACGGCCATCTGGGCCATGGGCTTCCTGCCGTCGGGCTTCGTGCCACCACAGGATGAAGCGCGTGTTGCCGTCAATCTGGAATTAACACCCGGCTCTCCCATCGATGAAACGCGCCGCGTCACTGACGAAGCTGCAACGCGCGTGCGGGAAATTCCCGAGGTTCAGCAGACCTATGTCGTTGGGGGATCGTCGCCAAAGGGTGAAGTGGATACCCGGCGCGCGACGATGATCGTCAAGCTCAGCCACAAGAGCGAGCGCAACCGTACCCAGAAGCAGATTGAAGTCGATATCTTCAACAAGCTCTCCGAAGTGCCTGATTTGCGTGCCAATTTCGTCAATGACCGCGGCGAGCGCGAGTTTGCCATTGGCGTTATCGGGCCGGATGGCCAAAAGGTGAGTGAACAGGCACGCGCCATGCAGAGCGCCATGATGGCAACCGGTAGCTTTCAGGCGGTTTCCTCAAGTGCAGCACTGGATCGCCCCGAAATTATTGTGACGCCGCGCATGGACAAGCTGGCCGAACTTGGCCTGTCTACATCTGGCGTTTCCGATGCGCTGCGCGTGGCGACGCTCGGTGATCTCGATGCCAATCTGGCGAAATATACTGTTGGCGACCGGCAAATCCCGATCCGGGTTCAGCTGACGGAAGAATCGCGCCGCGATCTGACTGTGCTCAATACGCTCACAGTCACCGCTCCCTCGGGTGTCGTGGTGCCGCTGGCCTCCATCGCGCAGGTAAGTTTCGGACAGGGGCCTTCTTCGATTGAGCGCTTCAACCGTGAACGCCGTGTCGTTGTCGGTGCTAATATGGCTGGCGGCAAGGAGATCGGCGAAGGGCTTTCCATCGTCAAGGGCCTGCCGCAGGTCAAATCCATGCCTGATGGTGTGCGCATTCAGGAAACCGGTGACGCGGAAGTCATGGGCGAAGTCTTTGCCGGGTTCCGCGATGCCATGATCATGGGGCTGATGCTGGTGTTTGTGGTGCTGATCCTTTTGTTTGGCAGTATTTTCCACGCCTTCACCATTCTGATGTCGCTGCCGCTATCGATTGCCGGTGTGGCTGCCGCCTTGCTGCTCACCAACAATTCCGTCTCCATGGCGGTTGTCATCGGTATTTTGATGCTGATGGGCATTGTCACCAAGAACGCCATCATGCTTGTCGATTTCGCCATTGAAGAGGTGAAACACGGTATCCCGCGCAATGAGGCGATCATCGATGCCGGTCGCAAGCGTGTCCGCCCGATTGTCATGACGACGATTGCCATGTCCGCAGGCATGATCCCGGCAGCACTCGCCTTTGGTGACGGCGGTGAGTTCCGTGCGCCGATGGCTATCGCGGTGATCGGCGGTCTTCTGATTTCCACCGTTCTGTCACTGGTGTTCGTGCCGTCCTTCTACACGATCATGGATGATCTCAGCCGCTGGATGGCCCGCGCATTCCATTGGGGTTTCCGTCCGAACAAGCCGGATGAGCCCACTACCACAACACCCCATGGTGTGCGCTCGGTTCCTGCTTATCCGGCGCCGGGCTTTGCCAGTGAGGCCGCTGAATAGGCTCTGTCAGATCGGGTGGCGGATTGCCGCCATCCGTGACCGCTTGCGGGCACTGCGCATCTGCCAGATCGAGTGGCTGACAAGCGCGGTAATGATAATGATGCCACCCAGCAGGGTAGGATCACTGGGCCGCTCGGCAAAAACCAGCCAGACCCAGATCGGCGCAAGCACTGTTTCCAAGAGATAGAACATTGCCACTTCAGGGCCTGACAGGTATCGCGGCCCCGTGGCAAGGCAGGCAAAGGCGATGGTCGTTACCACCGCGCCGTTGAAGATGATCCATCCGGGCGCGGCAACGGAAAACCCATGCTGCGACACCATGAAAATCGCAACAGACATCGGCAGGATGGTGCCGATGATTGCGGCAAAGCTCATATCCTTCTTCGAAGCGCGGGTCACGGTAATGGCCGAGGCAAGAAAGAATGTTGAAAGCAGGGCAATGATGTTGCCGAAAAGATGCCCCGATGACAGGCCCTCGCGCACGATGATCCCGACGCCGATCAGCATGAAAAACATGGCAACGAAGGTCGCGGTTTTCGGGCGTTCTTTCAGGAATATCCAGGAGAGCAGCGCGGCGAACACCGTATTGAACGCCAGAATGAACACGAGATTGGCCGTCGAGGTGTTGTAGACGGCGATCATGAAAAAGATGGAGCCCATGCCGTAAAGCCCGGCAACAGCCACGCCAATGCGCCCCGGAATGAGCGTTCTCACCTTGCCGGTGGCAATGCTCCACACCGCCCAGATGATCATGGCACAGAGGAAGGTCGTACCGCTGCGCAGCAGCAGCGTCGACCAGGTTTCACCCTGACCAAGACGCAAAAGCGGGATATCGACGGAGAGTATCAACCCGCCAATACCCGTAATCAGCAGGCCCTTGCGGTGATCAAGATGCGGTTGGGACATTCCTTAGGGCTTTCCAAGTCTTTTTATTGTTCTAAGCCGCAGGGTGTAACTGGAAGAACAATCTTATTCCAGCGCGCGCGTTTATAAATCTGATTGCGTGTTGAGGGATGCGTGCATTTCCGTGGTTGGCGGTCGTGGTTCGTGGTTCGTGGTTCGTGGTTCGTGGTTCGTGGTTCGACAAGCTCAC
>NZ_JBFRDN010000047.1:0-27041 GCF_052113785.1 Phyllobacterium sp. TAF24
CCCCTCATATCAGGCGCATCCTCTACATGGCGTGCCTTTCCATCATAAGGGCCAAGAGCCAGCCACTGGCACGCTTCTACCAGAAACTCAGAGCCGCTGGAAAACCCTTCAAGGTTGCAATTGTGGCCATCATGCGAAAACTCATCGTCATCATCAACGCCATCATCAAAACCGACACACCATGGAGATTAGAACACCAAATCTGATCAACACCCAAACACAGTTGCTCACCATGAGGGAGAGTGAGGATGCAACGCTAATCGCCCGCATTGCAGATCATCAACTTTTCAGAATGTGGCTCCCCTTCATCATCACTCTCCCTCATGGTGAGCTTGTCGAACCACGAACCACGAACCACAAACCAAACACCACGAACGACAGGCGTACCAGCTACCGCTCACAGGCCCTATCGCAACCGCCCCTACTTCAACAGTTGCAATTCACCCGCACGCACCCTCTCCAAATCCTCATCAATATGTTTGAATGTTTCATCTTTGGAGATTTGCAGGTGCAGCCGCATCAGCGCCGCCGCTACCTGACGTTCGCCCCGCAGCAGCGCGGCGATGATATTGCGGTGCTCTATCAGGGATTCGCGAATCCGGTCCAGCCGCACAAATCCAATATATTCATTCACCCGGCGAATATTGTTCTGGCGTTCTATGGCATCAACCAGATGCGTTGACCGGGCACCGAGCGCAATCAGCCGGTGGAATTTTGCATCGAGATCGAACAGCCGTCTCTGATCAAGCTTGTCGATATTGCTGATTGTATTGGCATGATCGCGATCCAGCGCCTGAAACGCCTCGACATCGATGAAATAAGGATCGGCAAGGATCGTTGCCGGTTCCAGAATCTGGCGGAAATTATACCCGTTCTCCAGCGCTGTAGCGCTGACATCGGAAAATATCCAGCCATGCCCGACCGATGGCTCAACCAGTTGATCGCGCATCAGGCGGCGCAGTGTCGACATGAGAATGCCGTGCGGCACCTCGTATTTCTGCATCAATGCGCGTTCACTGATGACCGAACTGAGATTGCCGAGGGCCATATCACGCATGACGCGCTCATCAAGCAACTCGTCTCTTTCGCCATCCGCCTCAAGAGTATCGACAGTCGCATCTGCCAGACGAAAGCCGCGATGCTGCTCATAGCTGACGACGCCCTCATTTTGCAGCTGCCACAACACCTTGCGCACCGGTGTACGCGAAATTCCAAGCGCATCGGCGATTTCTGCTTCATTGACCCTGTCGCCAACGTGCAGGTCTTCACCGAACCGGCGTTGCAGCTGATCGCGAATTCGGGACTGAAGCGGGGTATGTTTGGTCAAGTTCAGCGGCCTCTTGATATATTAGTCGTACTTTTCCCATCGAAGCACTTTTAGCAATAGTTAAGCTGCCGTTTTTAACACAAAAGTGCACTTTTCTATCTTGGATTGTCACATTTGTTCGCACAGGTCGTTCAATGACTCTCCCCGAACGTTCACCGGAGACCATTCATCACGCTTCGTCATTGAACGCAATCAAGTCGAAACCAGCGAATATGCATATGTCGCAGCTCACTCTTAAAGAATTCTATAGCTCTTCCAACTTAGCCGGAATAGGAAGTGACAAACGAGGGAGCCCATCATGGCAAGACCAACAATCGCAACAATGACAACAATAGCTCTGACGACCTTAAGCGCCCTGACTTTCGCATCCAGCCCCGCATGGAGCAGCAGCAGTGTTCAGACCATTGCCTTTATCAGGCACGGCGAAAAGCCGGAAAAAGGACTGGGACAGCTGAGTTGCCAGGGCTTGAATCGTTCTCTCGCCCTTCCGCCCGTCATCGCCAAGGTACTGGGCAAGCCCGATTTCATTTTTGCACCCAATCCATCGGACCGGAAGGAAGATGACGGGGTCGATTACGACTATATCCGTCCGCTTGCGACAATCGAGCCAACAGCCATATCCTTCGGTCTGCCTGTTGATACGAGCATCGGTGTTTCCGATCGCAAAGACCTCAACAAGGCTCTGAACAATTCCAAGCTGCGCAATGCCCGTATCCTCGTCGCCTGGGAACACAAGAAGATCGACAATATTGTCAGCGACCTTCTGGAAGCGAACAACGCCGCTTCAACAGACGTGCCAAAATGGAAGGGCGATGACTTTGACAGCATCTATGTTGTGACCATCACCAGAAATGGTGAGACGGCAAAGGCAACGCTCGAGATCAAACATCAGGGTTTGAATGGACAACCCCAGACCTGCCCACATTCGTGACACACCAGGCCAATAGAGTTTTCATATTGGTGGCCTAATATTCATCCATAATGGGTTTTTTTGCCGTAATGCGAATTTCAGTTGTCCTCTGAAACTATTGCAAATAGTTTATATGCGGGTGGATTGGGTAGTGGCGGCGGACGACATATGTCGTGTCAGGGGCAGATATGATTTTTTGTGATTCAGCGGGTCCGATATATTCGCCGCAAGATCTGGCAACAATGCGCAAAGCTTATGCCGAAGCTTTTCGCATGCTGGACCTTGGGCCGCGGTCAAAAGTCTATGCGCAGGAAATCTCCCTGATCATTCTGCAAATCTTCACGTCAGGCGTATCGGATGTGAAGCGGCTTGCCGAGCTTGCGGTAGACAGGGCCGTGCGCAAGAACTTTGAACTGCGCCTGACGATTGATGCAGCACGGGCACATCAATTGCGCCGTGAGCAGATCGAAGCAGCGGTTTTGAAAACGCCTGTTATGCCTGGCACCCGCCCGCAGATCAGATCACGATACACGCGCAACTAAAGCTATATTGCGACGTTTTTAACGCTCTGCGTTTTGACGCCGCCGCGCGTTCAGTATAAACCTGCAAGGGCAGCTGTCTTTTCCTTCGCAGTCCAAAATGTTCCGCAAATTCAACATTCGCCGCCTTGGTGTCCTATCCATCCTTCTGGCACCCAGCCGCCTCAGGGCATTCGCACGCGGCAATGAAATCGGGCTTGTTCTGGCTGCAGCACTCATCGGCGTGGTCGCCGGTGTCGTCGTCACCGGCATGAGCCTCATCACCCAGGAAATGCATCAGCTCATCTTCAAAATCGAGGATGGCGAGCGCCTGAGTTCCATGAGCGCGCTGGATCAGGTGGTGGTCTTCGCCGCTCCGCTTGTGGGCGGCGTTGTGCTTGGCATACTTGTCCTGATACTGGCGCGCTGGCGCAGACGGCCAATGGTCGATCCCATCGAGGCCAACGCCCTGCATGGCGGTCGTCTCTCGCTTAATGACAGCCTGATCGTTGCCACGCAGAACATCATTTCCAACGGGTTCGGCGCTTCCGTCGGGCTGGAAGCCGGCTATACACAGCTGGCGTCCGGCCTTGCATCCAAGCTTGGCCTATCCCTGCAATTGCGCCGCGCGGAACTCCGCATTCTCGTCGGGTGCGGTGCAGCGGGTGCCATCGCGGCAGCTTTCAATGCACCGCTTGCAGGCTCGTTCTACGCATTCGAACTGATCATCGGTTCCTATACCATCGTCAGTCTGGCTCCGGTTGTCGTCTCGGCACTGGTCTCAACCATCGTTGCCCGTGCATTGGTTGGCAGTGATTTCATGATCGATGTCGGCACGTTCGGATCAGTCGTGACTGCCGATTATGTTCCGGCAATGCTTCTCGGCGTTCTCTGCGCCGGTGCGGGCATCCTTCTGATGATGGGGGTTTCCTTTGTCGAAGAGCTTGCGCGCAAAAGTTCCGTCCCGTCGTCCGTACGGCCCATTATCGGCGGAGCTGTCGTTGGTGCTCTCGCATTGATCTCGCCGCAGGTGCTATCCGGCGGCCATGGCGCCCTGCATCTCAATCTCGATCACACGGCAACCATTGCCACACTCCTTGGCATACTCTTGCTCAAATCCACCGCCTCGGCTGTATCCATCGGATCAGGCTTCCGCGGCGGCCTGTTCTTCGCCTCGCTGTTCATGGGCGCCCTGCTCGGCAAGATATTTGCCTACTCCGCTCCTTTCATTTTCGCCCATGCGACGCTTACTCCGGTTATTTACGCGGTTGTCGGCATGAGTTCTCTTGCTGTGGCTGTCATCGGCGGCCCGCTGACCATGACCTTCCTTGCACTGGAGATAACAGGCGATTTTCCGATTACCGCTCTGGTTCTGGCCGCCGTCATCACCGCGTCGCTGACCGTGCGCAATACGTTTGGCTATTCCTTTGCCACATGGCGCTTTCACCTTCGCGGTGAAAGTATCCGCAGTGCGCATGATGTCGGCTGGATTCGCAATCTGACTGTTGATCGCCTGATGCGCCGGGATGTTCGCACCGCATCCACCCACATGACCATCGCCGATTTCCGCCATGATTTTCCCCTCGGTTCCACCCAGCGGGTTGTTGTGCTTGATGATCAAGGGAAATATGCGGGCATCGTTCTCGTGCCAGAAGCTCATTCGTCAGTGGTCGATGAAACCGCGAGCACACAGGAAATTGGCAGCCTGATGAAATACCAGAGCGATTTCCTGCACCCACAAATGAATGCCAGGCAGGCGGTCGGCATCTTTGACAAGACCGAAAGTGAAGCGCTTGCCGTTGTCGATAATCTCATCGAGCGTAATGTTATGGGCCTTTTGACCGAAAGCCATACGCTGCGTCGTTACAGCGAAGAACTCGATCAACGAAGGCGAGAGGTTTCGGGTGAACTGTGAGACCGGAAACGCACTGGAACAGCCAAAAGCGCGCGCCTGCAGCGTGCCCGCTACAAACTTCATAAAACTGTCATCTGGCAGAAACGGAATATTCAACGATAGGCACGAAGTATCCCGCGGCAATTCGCATTCATGCCGGAGTACCCCATGTCCTTCCAACCCGCCGAAAAGCTGGTTCTGCGTCGATTTGGCGACGATCAGCTCGTGACCCTCGCAAAGCTGGCCATAGAAACCGCATTCCAGCCCATCGTCGAGGCGGCAACGGGGGCGACGTTCGGCTATGAATCCCTCATGCGCGGCTTTGACCGGCTGGGTTTCAGCTCACCGCCCGAATTGCTCGACAAAGCCTATGATGTCGGGCAACTGGCCGAACTGGAACAGATGATCAATATCAGGGCCTTTGCCGGATTTTCCGGCCTGCCCGGCTTTGCCCACCGCATGTTGTTCATCAACATTGATGCACGGTTGATCAGCCTCGGCAACAATTTCGTTGAGCGCCTGACCACACAGCTCATCAAGGCCAGTATTCGCCCCTCCTCCATCTGCTTTGAATTGTCCGAGCGCTTCGACAACACCAAGGATCCCGCCTTCACCGCGCTGATCAACAAGCTGCGTCATGGCGGCTTCAAGCTCGCCATTGATGATTTCGGCGTCGGCTTCAACGGGCTGAAACTGCTTTGCGATTATCCCACTGACTATGTGAAAATTGACCGCCATTTCATCTCCGGCCTCGATGCCAGCGCGCGCAAACGTCACATCGTCAAGCAGATCGTCCAGATGGCGCATATGCTTGGCGCACGCGTCATCGCCGAAGGTGTCGAGACCGAAGCTGAATATATCGTCTGCCGTGATCTCGGTTGTGATCTCGTTCAGGGCTATTACATCGCAAGACCCACCACCAATGTCGGCGAATTGCAGGACAGCTACCCGCACCTTGAACAGGCAGGGACCGGCCGCAGGCAGACCACAACGCTTGACAGCATTCTCATCCGCGCGCAGGTGCAGCGCCTTCCGGTGGTGCATGAGAATGACGATCTCGATAATGTATTCGAACTCTTCCGCAAAAACCCGCAGCAGAGCTTCTTTCCTGTGCTCGGCGCCAATGACGAGCCGCGCGGTGTTCTGCATGAATACCACGTCAAGGCGATGATTTATCATCCCTTCGGCCGTGATCTGCTCAAAAACCGCATCTATCAGCGCGGCATTTCCCATTTTGTGACTGGCACGCCGATTGCCGATCTGGATACGCCAGCCGAACAGATGCTCAAGATTTTCGCCGGTATCGACGGCAGTGACTGTGTGATCCTCACGGAAAATCTGCGCTATGCCGGTGTGCTCTCTGCCTCTTCGCTGCTGAAGATCATCAACGAAAAACAGCTGAAGACCGCGCAGGACCAGAATCCCCTCACCGGGCTGCCCGGCAACCGCTCCATCCGCGATTATGTGCAGGACGTCATGCGCGACAGTTCTGCCCCCCGCTTCTTCTGTTATTGCGACTTCGACAATTTCAAACCGTTCAATGATCATTACGGCTTTCAGAAAGGCGATCTCGCGCTTGGCCTGTTTGCCTCGCTGCTCCGGCACCATTTCGTCGGCGAAGACAAGTTCCTCGGCCATGTCGGCGGCGATGACTTTTTCATCGGTATATCAGGCGGCAATCGTGCCGACGTGGAGGAACGTTTGACCAGCCTGCTCAGCGATTTCCAGACCAATGTGCTTGATCTTTACACGCCTGAAGATCGTGCGGCGGGTGCCATCCGCGCCCATGACCGATCCGGCGGCGAGCGCCATTTTCCGCTGATGCGTTGCAGTATTGCCGTTCTGGAGATTGCCGAAGGCCTCATCCATGCGGACGTTAACCGGGTGAGCGCCAGCATCGCAACGATCAAGGCTTCCGCCAAAGCCAACCCGACGGGATTGGTCTTCAGCAGCCTGACGGAAATCGGTTAGGCAGAACGCAGCTCAAGGCTGGGATCGGCGAACATCTGTCCCAGCCAGACACCCCGCACCGTGCGTGCGGCAACCACAAGCCAGATAAGAGCCAGCGCGGCGACAAGAATTTCCGCAAACACGGCAATGCTGGCAACCGGGAAAATATGGCCAAGGCGCAGGGTTGCCACGGCATAGACGCCAAGCGGGAATGTATAACCCCACCAGCCAAGATTGAATGGAACGCCGTTGCGGAAGTACCGGATGGTGATCATCACGGCCATGGCCAGCCACCACAGACCATAGCCCCAGAGGACCACGCCAAGCATCAGGCTTGCGCCGGATACTGCGCTGGCGATAGCACCAAGACCATGCGCCGCAAGGATATCAGTTGCATTGGCGCTGAGCACAAACATGCCGAGCGCTCCTGTTCCAATGGGTCCGAGCGCCAGCCAGCTTGATGCCGCAATGTTTGCGGGAGGCAGTTTGTGCAGGGCCATGCGCAGGAACAGAACGACGAGAATGCACATGGCCAGCGGCACAGACAGCGCCCAGAGCACATAGCTGGCGAGAAGAATAGACAGCTGGCTCGAAATGTCGGCAATATGCGGCAAGAGCAACCCGCCGCTAACAGCCGCCACTTCTGACGCCACGACAGGCAGAAGCCAGACGGATGTCATCTGCTCCATCGCATGGGCTTGCCGTGTAAACATCATGAACGGTATCACCAGACCAAAGCCGACAGACAGCGCCACATCCAGCCACCAGAGGCTATAGGCGATATCAACGGCGCGCTCCCCGATATGGGCAATCCCAAATAGGAGGAACCCATTGACGATGGTGGCAAGACCCATGGGAATGCAGCCAAAAAACATCGACATCACAGGATGATCGAACACCCGTTTTGCTTCCTCAGGATAGCGCAGCCAGCGCGCGACGTAGATGAGCGTGAAGGTCGCAAAGAGCAGGATATTGAAGAACCACAACAGCTCGCCAGCGCCGAAAACCACAGCATATTCAGGAAACTGGCCAAGCGAAACGGATAGAATGCCCGTCCCCATCGTCGCCGCAAACCAGTTGGGCGTGAACTGCCTGATAATGCCGGGCCGGTTACCGGAATGCGAACGGGGAACGGAGCGTGTGGATGTGTCGAGCGTGGTCATGATTTTCTCTGCGTCTGTGCCAGAGCACCAATAGCAGGCAGTTATTCATCACTTCCAACGCATAAAACTCATCAAATCATTCGGTAAAATCGAACGGTCTCAAACCTTCGCATCCACCAGAGAAACGAAGGCATCGGCTGCCTTGCTGTAATAACGCTCGCGGTGATGCAGCAGGTAGAATGGGCGCGGCGTGGTGGGATAGGCAACCTGCCGCAAAAGCTTTGCCCGCAATTTCGATGAAGCGACACTACGCGATATCAGCGTTGCCCCGACACCCGCCTCGACCGCGCCGATCACTGCCTCATTGCCGGGCAATTCCATGGCGATTTCGAGCATGCTCACATCCATACCGACGGAGCCGAGCAACTGGTCGAAAGCCGAGCGCGTGCCTGATCCTTTTTCGCGAAGCACCCAGGCCACATCCCTGAAATCCTTGGCTTCCACTGTCCGGTGCGCCGCCCAGGGCTGACCAGCCGCAACGACAATGACCATATCATCCGTTGCCACGATCTTGGTCGACAGCAGCGCGTGGTCGACCTTGCCCTCGACAAATCCGAGTTCCGCCTCACCGGCCTCAACAGCTTCGGCCACCTGTTTCGTATTGCCGATCCGGATATCCAGTGTAATGCCGGGATAGCGCTTGCGGTATGCGCCAAGCCTTTCCGGCAGCCAGTAACCGGCAATCGTCTGGCTTGCCATGATCGACAACTCGCCGCGCATCAGACCGGCAAGATCGGTCAGGGCGGCTTCAGCAGCTTTGGCGCGCGCCACCACGGCGATGGCCTCTTTCAGGAAAACCCGCCCGGTCTGGTTGAGAACGATGGAACGCCCGATCCGGTCAAACAAAACAACGCCGTGCCTGTTCTCAAGCGCAGTAATGGCGGCACTCACCGCCGACTGCGTCATGTTAAGCGCCGCCGCCGCATGGGTGATATGCTCCCGTTCCGCAACCGCGATAAAGATGCGTAACTGGTCCAGCGTCATTACTGCGCCGGGGCAGTTGAAGGCGCAGTTGCCGGAGCTGTTGCCGGAGCTGTTGTAGGTGCCGGTGCAGTTGCCGGAGCTGCCGCCTGCCCTTGCACGCGGGAAGCAATGGCTTCCATCAGCTTGGCCGCCAGCGCATCATATTTCTCATTGTAATGATGATTACCTTCCAGCAGGATTTTCTGCACGGTGCTTAATGTCGGGTCGGTACAGGCGGTATCATCCTCTTCCGTGCCATAGACGCACAGAACCTTTTCTGGCGGCATCTTGGCAACAGCCGGAGCCACTTCATTGTCACCGCCAAGGCCAAGCCACGCGCCGACGGAAACCTGAAACGGCGTTGTCTCTTCCGTGCCGATCAATCCGACCATCGCAATGCGCTTTTGCAGGTGATCGGGGAGGAACGGCCATGCGAAGGGCACCGTATTGGCCCCGAAGGAATAACCGAGCAGCACCACGGGCAGTTTGCTGTTGGGATCAGCCTTCTTGACGATGCGGCCGATATCCTTGGCAATATCCTCAGGCTTGCGCACCGACCAGAAATACTGCAGGGAATCGACACCCACCACGTGCACGCCTTCCTTGGCGATGATATCACCGACCGACTTGTCGATATCGCGCCAGCCGCCATCACCGGAGAAGAACACCGCCAGATATTTCGCCGGGCCATTGCTGCTCGGGATATCGATGATCGGCAGGGCATCGGCTGATGCGTCCTCCTTGGCAATTTCCACCGCCGCATCCGCAGCAATCTGCATGCGTTCCTGCTTGGTTGCAGCCAGCTTTTCCTGCGCCTTGAAAAATCCCGGCGTTGCAGGACCCGAGGGTGCAGGATCAGCCTTCTCGCGCACAATCACAGCAGGGTTGGGCAAATCCGCATCATAGGAATAGCTGAAACCCTGACCGGGCACCGCTTCAAAGTCCGCACCTTCACAGGATGGCAGTTTGGTATCAAGCGCCGGTGATGGATCAAGCGCAACAGCACCGGCCAGTGTCGCAGGCGGCGCATTGGCGACCGACGCATAGGACATCACGCCGCCCTCACCAATACCGATCATAACAGGATGCATATAGCTATCGAGGGAAATCATCCGCTGAGCCTCTTTGGCAATGCCTTCAAGCTCGGAGACGAAATAGGTGCATTCGCCCGTATCCTGATTGAGTTGCGCGCGCCATTTTTCCAAGTTGACCGTCAGGACGAGAAAACCGCGATCGAGCAGCAGCTTGGTCAGCGCCTGATCATCGGCAGCAATACCACCCTTCTGCGACACCTGAATGGCAATACCCGTTGGTTTCACGCTTGGTTGAAGCAACGGCACGTCGCTGAGACGTTCGGATGTCACCAGAATATTCTTGGAAGTTCCCCAGCCGAATCGGGGCAGATAGCCGGCAACGGCAGCAAGTATGATGCTAAGGACGACAAGCGCAGCGACGAGATACAGATAGGGCCTGCGTAGAAATTTCATCGTTTAAAGACCTCGAAGGGGCTGCCGCTTACCAGATTCGTTGCGTCGATCAGGGAACGTGGTGTGGCAAGGCCTGGGGGGCAAATCAGATAGTAAGGAGTCCATTTCGGGCCGAACTTATCCTTGAACGCGCGCAATCCGTCAAATCGATAAAATTCCGCGCCGCGCCGGTAGATGAATGAACCGATACGGTTCCAGCGGGAGGCAAGGTGGCTGTCGGAAAGTCCGGATAGTGGCGCGGCGCCAAGATTGAACCATTCATAGCCTTCGTTCTTGGCGGCCATCAGCAGATTGGCGAAAAGACCATCCATGATCACACTCGACGCATCAGGGCGATGGCGCATCAGATCAACGGCAATTTCTTTCTGCCCTGCCCCGCGCCAGACATTGGCGAAGGCGACAATGGCGCCTTCCTTGCGCAGCACCGCAATGTCGAAATGCGAGAGATAATCCGCTTCGAAGGAACCGAGCGAAAAGCGTTTTTCTGAACCGGACTTCATTTCGAGCCATGCATCGGAGACTTCGCGCAATTCATTCATAACCGCAGGTGTCTGCTCCCGCGGCAGGATTTCAAAGGAAATGCCTTCCTTTTCCAGACGGCGCGCCGCGTAACGCAGCGGCTGGCGCTTGGAACCCTCAAGCGAGAAATCAGCGAGTTCCACCCGCGCGACTTCACCCAGCTTCAACGCCGTAAGCCCCATGTCGAGGAACAGCGGTAGGCGTTCAGGACCGACGCCATAGAAAACAGTGCGCGCGCCTGACCGGTCAGCCATATCGCGGAACGACCAGGCGAGATCACCAATTGCATCATCGCTGCCGACAGGTTCGCCCATCGATACCAGACTGCCACCAGAGCGGGCATACATGACAAAACCCCGCCCCTTATTATCCATCAGGAAACGCTTATCGCCCAGAAGCGCCAGCGCATCAGATGCACGCGGCGATTGCGCCACCATATCAGGCACACCCTCCGGTATGGGCTGCGCGCGCAGCTTGCCCCGGCCAACACCGTTGATGATCGTATTGATTGTGATTGCCGCCAGCACAGTCAGAAGCAGGACACTGCCACGCAGGAAGCGTGATGCCTGGGCATCCCATGCAAATTCCCACCAGAGTTGATTGGCGTATTCTACATGGCGGTAGGCAAAGAAACCGAGCCACAGCACGGCGAAAGCCGTTGTGCCGATACTGGCGAGCCAGCCCCAAGTCAGCCTGAAGCTTTCGCCCATCGGTTTGCGATAGAAAGAATCGCCGAATAGCAGGAGAACGCCCGCCATCAAGGTCAATGCCAGCGCTTCTTCCCAGTCCAGCCCCTTGGCGAGCGAAAAGACAGCACCAAGACTGAACAGGATCACCGCCATGACCCAGGCACGCCACAGCCGCCGGGCAAGGCCACGTGCCACGATCAGCAGGGCCAGACCAACAAAACTGGCGCCGAGATGCGACATTTCCAGAAACGGCATCGGCACGAAATCGGAAAGCACCTCAAGTCTGCGGCTGAAATCCGGCGTAACCGACGAAATCAGCAGCACAATACCGCCGAGAAACGCAATACCTGCCGAAAGCGGCGGTATCAGCGTTTCGAACACGCGCACCGCCAGGATTGTCGGCCCTGTGATCAGGTGCCGGCGGCGCAATATCTCGGAAATGACAAAGCCGATAATGGCCAAAAGAAAGGGTATCAGGGTGTAAATCACCCGGTATGTCAGCAAAGCGGCAATGGCGTCAGGGTTGCGGCCAATGCCAAGACCCGCAATCATCGTGGCTTCAAATGCGCCAATACCGCCGGGGGAATGGCTGATAATACCCAAGGCGACAGCCACCACATAAATCAGCGCAAAAGCCGCAATACTCGGCACAGCCCCATGCGGCATGAGGACATAGAGTGTTGCAGCAGCAGCAGCCACATCAACCAAACCGGCGATGATCTGCAGCATGGCACCCTGCGACGAAGGCAGGCGTACCGATACTTTGCCGACCTTCAGTGTGCGTTCGCGGCGCGACAACCAGACCAGCAGCACGGCAACCGCAACAAGGATTGATGCCCCGATAAACTGATCGAGATCAGGACCAAACGACACAATCCACGGAATGCGCGTCGGGTCGATCACCAGCGCAACGGCAATCATGATGGTAAAGGCAAACCAGATCGCCAGCCATGATGTACCGATAATCCGGCCGATATCAGCAACATTGATGCCTTCGGCCGCATAGACCCGGTAACGCAGCGCACCGCCCGTTAGCAGTGAAAAGCCGAGCGCATTGGAAATGGCATAGCCCGCCGCCCCCGCCATCGCGGAAATATAATAGGGCACGCGCTTGGGCGCGATCGTCTCAACAGCCACGACGTCGTAGAGCGCTACGGCGGCAAAACTCACAAATGTGAAGAACAGTGCCAGCAGCAACGTGCTATTGGGGATGGCATGGATTGAATGTTTGACGGCGCGGAAGGAAATTTCGCTCGACAGATGGGTCAGCACCAACAGGCTAAGGACAGCCACACCGACGCCGAAGAACGTGAACAAGGCGGATTTCGTCCGCTTGCCCCATGGCAGTTTGAGCTGCGAGCGCGCATTAATCTGCTGCAGCGCTTTCTCATTGCTGTGAACCGGTGACGTGGCTGGGTCCGAAATCAATGTGTCGTCTTTCCAACAAAGCCAAAACCAACATGATTTTTGGCAGGCGTCATAAGCTCGGCAATCATGGCGTCAATATGCCACAACAGCGGCAACACTCAACTTTGGCCATGCCAAAATCGAGTGTATAACCCGTTAGTTATTGCATTCTGGTGAATTGTGCTACTAGGCAGCCTGGTCCAAAGCAAGGTGACGGTACGATCCCGGCGCCCGTACTCTACCTACAGCTGCAGATGGTGGCGTAAGCCCCATGCCTTCCGCGATGGCTGTCGCCACCGAATTGCTGTTCTGGATCAGGAATGAGTAAACCAGATCGGACGCCCGGATACGGGCAGCCACATCAACCGCTGCACGCCATTTTGTGGCGATGGCTGTATAATTACCCTCAAGCAGCAGCGTCGTGCGCGATGTCGGGCGCACATAGAACTCCGGATAGTAGATCAGATCCCGGTTGGAATAATCCGTGACGACAGCCGTCAGTCGGCCCCGGATCGCGCAATAGTTGAAACTGTCATCCGCATTGGCTGCACCGCCATTGATTTCATAGAGCGGGCGGCCCGTCTCATCGGTCCAGACCACAAAATTATGGCTGGCAATCCCGGCAAAGCGCGGGATCGGATAGGAGCCAAAGAGAATGCGGTGGTTCATAAAACGCGTGCTCTGGAGTTCTGGTTCGAGGAAATCAGAATCTTCAATAGACCATTTAATTTCAAAGACAACAGGGGAACTTCTAACAAAAATGTTATGCATATTTACTTAGCCGAAGCACAATCGGCCCGTAGACACAAAACTGTCAAACTTGCTGCCTCTGCAGGCCGATTTATCGCATTTTGAGGCCAATCTACCTGGAGCATAAAGGCAAATTCCCGCAGATCAGCCTCAAAAAATTATTTTGCACTTTTTTGCGAGCAACACGACGAAAATGGTTCCGTTCGCTGGCAAAGTTGAATGCAACCAACCCTAGAGCGTCATGCCGTAAATAAGGTGCGACGCTCTGGTATCAAACAACCCGCGCGCGAATTTCACCAATGCCATCAACGCCGCCGTGCATTTCATCGCCCCTGACAATGGCTCCAACCCCGGCAGGCGTGCCTGRGAAGATCAAATCGCCCGCTTGAAGCGTGAACAATGTCGAAAGATAAGCAATTGTCTCCGGCACATTCCAGATCAGTTGCTTCAGGTCGCCGCGCTGGCGCTCCTTGCCATTCACGTTGAGCCAGACCGCTCCCGAGGACGGATGGCCGATTTTCGATGCGGGAACGATATCCGAACAGGGCGCAGAAGCTTCAAAAGCCTTGCCCACTTCCCACGGACGGCCAAGCTTCTTGGCTTCGCCCTGCAAATCGCGCCGGGTCATATCAAGCCCGACCGCATAGCCGAACACATGGTCAAGTGCCTTGTCTGCGGCGATATCCGATCCGCCCTTCCCCAGCGCGATCACCATTTCCATCTCGTAGTGCACATCGTTGGAGCCGGACGGATAGGGAAAATCGCCATTACCGGTAACGAGTGTGTCCGGGTTCTTCTGGAAAAAGAACGGCGGCTCGCGGTTCGGGTCATGGCCCATTTCAATGGCATGATCGGCATAGTTGCGGCCGACGCAGTAAATCCGGTGGACAGGAAACAGTTTTTCCGATCCGGTTATGCGCAGGACGGGTTGCGAAACCGGTTGGAAGACGAATTGATCATTCTGCATCATGGGCCTTTCACACGAGATTGATCGCCTTGGTCCAATTTGACCTTGGCAGACGGACGATCACGCTACACATGGTATGGAGATCAGACAGATATCGGATATATCTGGGCAAGTGTAGCGGCGTTGTGCCCTGTAGCAGGAATATTCAGCCTTTATGGATCAAACATTCGTGCGCGAAAACACGGGTATTACCGCCGATGACGCCGCTTTGCTGGACAGGGTTCAGCGGGCAAGCTTCCAGTATTTCTGGGACGGTGCCCATCCGCAAAGCGGTCTCGCACGCGACCGATCAGGTAAAAATGCCGATCCTGCCAACGATCTCGTCGCAGCGGGGGCGACAGGGTTTGGTTTCATGGCCATTCTCGTGGCCATCGAGCGCGGCTGGATCGAACGGCAGGAGGCTATTGCCCGTATCGGGACAATGCTGACCGCGCTGGAGAACACCAAACGCTATCACGGCGTCTTCCCGCATTTCTTTCATGGCGCCGACGGATCAACCATTCCCTTTTCCATGCGCGATGATGGCGGCGATCTCGTCGAAACCTCATTCCTGTTTCAGGGGCTGCTCTGTGTCAGGCAATATTTTGCCACGCCATCGCCCGATGAGACTGCGCTGCGCAAACGGATCAATCATCTCTGGCATGGCGTCGAGTGGACGGCACACATCAAGCATGACGAGAAGGTATTGTACTGGCATCACAGCCCCCGCTACCATTTTGCCCGCAATGTACCCATTCAGGGCTGGAATGAAGCGCTCATTACCTATGTTCTGGCCGCTGGCGCACCCAGACACGGCATTGACGCCGACATCTATCATGAGGGTTTTGCCAAAGGCAGCCAGTTCATCAACCGGCGCGATTATTACGGCATCAACCTGCCGCTTGGTCCTGATTATGGCGGCCCGCTATTCTTCGCACATTACTCGTTCTGCGGCCTTGATCCACGCGGTCTCTCCGACCGCTATGCCGATTACTGGCAGCAGAATTGCAACCATGTCCGCATCAACTACCAGCATTGCGTGGAAAACCCGCACGGCTATCGCGGTTATGGCCCTGACAGCTGGGGCCTGACCTCCAGCCATGGCCCAGCTGGCTATGTCGTCAGTTCACCCGCATCGGATTTCGGCCTGATCGCGCCGACAGCCGCCCTTTGCAGCCTGCCTTATCTGCCCGATGAATCCATGAATGCAATCAGGCGTTTTTTCAAACTCCCTGAAGGAAAAATCTGGGGCCGCTTTGGTTTTGTCGATGCATTCTCGCAAACCAGCGGCTGGTATGCCCGCACCTATCTCGGCATTGATCAGGGTCCCATCGTCGCGATGATTGAAAACCACCGCACCGGCCTGTTGTGGAACCTGTTCATGAGCGTGCCCGAGGTGCAGCAGGGATTGCAGAAGCTTGGTTTCACCAGCCCGCATCTTGCCAATAGTGAGCAGGCAATTTTGGAACCAATGGCCTGATTGTGCATTGCCACATCGAGAACAGCCGGTCACATTCCGGCCTGATATTATGACATGCCTGCCATCGGGGACCATTCATGAAAATCCATGCCGTTTTCAACCACGATGGCGGAACGTTCCGCACGATGGATATGAATGCATTCGCCCGGACAGCGAAGGAAATCTTTGAAAAACATGGCCATAGCTTCGAAAGTGAAAGCGTGGCTGGTAAAGACATCGTCAAGGCGCTGACAAAGGCCGCTACGCAAGACGATGATCACATATTGATGGCAGGCGGCGGCGATGGCACCATTTCCGCTGCAGCGGATGTTGCATGGAAAGCGGGTGTGCCGCTCGCTGTCTTACCTGCGGGGACCATGAATCTTTTCGCCCGCTCATTGAAAATACCACTGGAACTCAATGCCGCGCTGGAAAGTCTGGCAGATGGAACCATTAAGGCGGTGGATATCTCGACCGCCAATGGACAGACATTCGTTCATCAGTTTTCCATCGGGTTTCAGCCGCGAATGATCAAGCTGCGCAATACGCTGGAATTTAACTCGCGCTGGGGAAAACGTCTGGCCAGCATGCGGGCCTTTGCGGTTGTCATTGGTAATCCGCCGCGTTTTGCCGTCCGCATGACCATTGACGGCGCACCGACAGAGCGTACCGTCTCGGCAATTTCCATCTCCAACAATCCCTATGGCCGGGGCATGCTGCCGATCGCCGATGATCTGGATCGGGGCGAACTTGGTGTTTACATCGCCGAGCGGCTTTCGCCGCTGTCAGTGATCAAACTGGCGGCAACAGTGCTTATGGGCTCATGGCGCAAAAACATTGATGTGAACGAAATTCTGGCCAAAGAAGTGGATCTGCACTTTCCGCATCTCTATTCCGAGGCCAGGGCAACAATAGACGGTGAGCTTGTTCCATTGGGGCAGAACGTGACCATCAAAATCCATGCGGGCGAATTGAAAGTTCTGGTTCCCGCTCAACCGCTGCTCAAATAAAAACGGCGCAGCTCGCGCCGCGCCGCTTCATCAACAAGGTAAAACAATCAGCCCTGCTGCTGAGCCTGCTTCTTGCGGGTCTTCTTAACAGGCGCATCGGCAGCAGTACCGCCAGCGGCCTTCTTGGCAGCGGCAGCTTCTTCTGCGGCGGCCTGATCAGCGCTCTTGCCCATTGTATCGACAACCGAACGAACCTTGCCCTTGTCGGAAACGGTGCAAAGCGCATCGCGAATATCAACCTTCAGGCTGACTTCGTTCAAACCAGCGCCAACTTCACGTTCATCAACAGCGCGGATATTGCGTTCCGACAGAACATATTTGCTGGCTGCCGCCGCGATGCACGGACCTGCGAGTTCCGAGCTAACGGGAGGACGAACCGGCGAGAACGTTGCGAATGTCGGGCCCATGCTGGGCTCACCGGTCGTCGAACATGCGGCCAAGGGAACAAGAATTGCCAAGGGAGCAATCCGGCTGAAAAGAGAGGTAGGCAGGCGCATGGCTTTCTCCGCAAAGTCTCATCGCAGGGTGATGTCTGATTAGGCCGGAAACTATTCGCTTTTAGCCATTTGTCTAGTGGCGCAATTGCCACAATGGCACTTTATTGCCACAATCCCCAAACCTTACCTCATGGTGCAACAGCGAGCATCCAATTCAAAACGCCACGCCAGTCTGACATACGGATCGGCGTTCCGTGATTACCGGTCTCGAAGCGAACGAAGCGCACGGGATAGCCTTTGGAGGATTTGCGTATCTTTTGGTAAAACGCCTCCTGATCATCGATGCCAAACACCGGATCGCGGCTGCCATGGCCGAAGAAAACAGGAATACGCCGCTTATATGAGGGCGAACCGATGAATTTGTCTTCCCAGAGAGAGCCGAGAATAACCAGACCGGATATGTTTTTCGCCGCCTCTGCATCCTGCGCCAGCCCCCAGCACAGGGAGCCACCCATTGAACCGCAGGCAACGAACAGCTTGGCTTGTGGTGATTGCGATTTGAAATAGGCAATCAGCCCGGCAATCTGCGCGACGCCTCTATCGCCAAAATCATGAAAATCCGGCGTCAGATACAGCCCGCCATTGAGAACCATCAAATTCTTGATGCGGTTGAAATTGCCGCCAAAGGTAAAATCATTCATGCCTTGCTGGCGATTGCCGCCCTGCCCGTGCAGATAGATTGTGATGATGGAAGCGCCGGGCTCAATCTTCCCGGCAGCCATGACCTTCACCGGTCCATTGACCGTTGTCACCACCAGATCTTTCTGGGCCCGCTTGGCGGCAAGATCGATATATTTGCGTCTCACGCGCAGTTCAGGCACCTCGTCACGACCGTTGATATCGCGCATTTCATTGTAATCGACCACGATGTAATCGCCGCCATCACCAGTTTTCATGATGCCCGGATAAGCAAATATATCGTCTTTGAACGGCTCAAGCTGCGTGGCAAGCGCGGCGCTGGAAAAACAGACGGCAGCCAGCGCGCCAAGAAGAATAGTCCTGATCAAATGCAAGTCCCCTGATTACCGCACCGTTTCCACGATGGTCCCGCCTGCCAGCCGCAACATATCCGGCGTGTCCACGTCAATGGCCGCCGCTTCGCCAAGCTCTACATCAATGACGGGAATATCGCCACGCTCCACCAGATGCCGCGCACCGACATCTCCGGCGAGCGTGAATACTTCATCAAAGAGGAAACGCGGCAGGATGACCGGATTGCCGCGCTTGCCCCGAAACGTGGCTCGCACGACCGTTTGCCCGCCGACATCATGGAATTGCCGGATCAGGGTCTGCAGGTCGGATGCAGACAAAGCAGGCATATCGGCAAGCATGATCATCACCCCATCCGCCGATAGCGGAAGATGCCTGATAGCCACATGCAGCGACGAGGCAAGCCCGCTGGCATGATCCTTGTTGAGCGCGATGTTCACGGGCAAGCCATCGAGCGCCGCGCTGCATTCCTCCGCCATATGTCCGAGAACAGCAATGACCGGTTCGCCTCCCGCCCTGATCGCCATCTCCGCCGAGCGGCGGATCAGTGGCACCCCATCGAACGTCGCCAGCAATTTGTTGGTTCCGCCCATGCGGGTGGATTGACCGGCGGCAAGAATGGCGATGGCAACTACGGGCTTGGGTAAGGGAGGTCGGGGGTCGCGCGGCTGTGGCCTTGTCGGGATTTCCATCAGCAGACCGCCGACACCCATGCCGACAATATCAGCCTTGGTGACGGGAATATTGGCCATGAGACGGTCAATCACCCAGTCAAAACCGTTTTCCTTCGGGCTGCGCGCGCAACCTGGAGCACCAATAACGGGTTTTCCATCCAGCTCGCCCAGCACCAGCAGATTGCCGGGATCAACGGGCATGCCGATATGATGCACCGTCCCACCCGCTTCGCGAATAGCTGCCGGAACCACATCATCCTTGTCGACGACAGCCGAAGCGCCGAAAATGATGACCATATCGCTGTTCCGGTGCATTTGCCGGATCGATACCGCCAGCGGGCTGGCTTCATGCGCTGGACGCAATTCACCAATCAGGCTGCCACCACTGGCAGCAGCGCGCGCGTCGAGAACCCGTGTTGTCTTGTCGAGCACGGAGGATTTGACCGATGCGAGCGTTGTCTGGATCAGCCCGACGCGTGTGCCGGAAAAAGCATAAACCCCAAAAGCATTGCGTCCATGGGCAAGATTGGCAATCTCACTGAGAACCGATTTCGCGACGGCAAAAGGGATAATCTTGATGGTCACAACCATCTGCCCCTGCTCGACCCGCTCAAACGGTTTCAGCGTCGCGATAGTCACAGACGGATCGATTGAATTGATCGCATTGATGAGATCGGCATCCACGGTAAAAACGCCCGATGCCTGCGCATAGCAGTTCACACGGCCAGTTGCGGCGGGCCCCGCCTGAATGCCGAACCATTGCAAGGCGCTGGTTATCTGCCGGGCGGCGGCGTTCTCCTCGACATCATCGGCGTCAAGCCGAGCCGCCGTCACCTGTGTAACACCGGCACCGCGCAACTGCTCGATATCATCCGTTGTCAGGACGTGCCCCTTTTTCAGCTTCACGGCACCCGCGTGGGTAGAATGAGCCAGCACGGCCCCAAGCGCCTGATCCAGAGGTGTATCGCCGAAAATCATGCGGTCTTTTCCAGTGTTTGCGGCATGCGCAGACTGCGGGCGCGAAAAGCCTCAATGATTTCAGCCAGCACCGCCACGGCAATCTCGGCAGGGCTAGCCGCCCCGATATTGAGCCCGATCGGCGCGTGAATGGTGGCAATGCTTTCATCGCTAAGACCAACCGCCTGCAAACGCTCCACCCGTTTGGCATGGGTTTTGCGGCTGCCCAGCGCACCGACATAGAAGCACCCGGCTTTCAGCGCTGCTTCCAGCGCATAATCGTCAATCTTCGGATCATGGGTAACAGCCGCAACCGCCGTATAGGCATCAAGCGGATGCGTTTTCAACACATCCTGCGGCCATTCGGTAAAAAGCCTCACATCGGAAAAACGCTCCGGCGTGGCGAAAGCCGTACGCGGGTCGATGATTTCCATATCATAGCCTGCAACCCTCGCCATAGGCACCAGCGCCTGACTGATATGCACAGCGCCGATAACCACAAGGCGCGGCGGCGGCAGATGCACATTGAGGAAGAATGAACGTCCATCAACCTCGACAACACCTGACTGACCCGACAGGAATGCCTTGGCAATCACCTCGCCCAACTCTCCGGCAACCGGATCGCCTTCCTTGATCACCCGGTCACGGCCATCGCCAAGATCGGTCAAAAGCAGCGCGGCGCGGCGCGCCCGGCGCTCAATGTTCAATTTCTTGAGGCAATAGGGGTCCACGATCAGCCCAACCGTTCCACATAGACTTTGATGCGCCCACCGCAGGAAAGTCCAACCTGCCACGCGGTTTCATCGGCAACGCCAAATTCCAGCAATCGCGGTTCGCCACTGGTCAAAACATCCATCGCCTCCGATATCACCGAGCCTTCGACACATCCGCCTGAAACCGAGCCTTCAAAATTACCCTTCTCGTCAATGACAAGGTGGCTGCCAACGGGACGCGGTGCTGATCCCCATGTTTCGACAACCGTGGCGATAGCAACATCACGGCCGTCAAGCATCCAGCTTTCGGCAATCAGCAATGGGTCCAGCTCATTCGTGTTCAGTTGTGTCATAAAGGCCTCCCGCAGCATTATGAATATAACGTGGGTTGCGGGAAAGACCTTTGCAACCAGCGTTTCGGGTCATCACGCTTTTCTGACGGACGCCCCAGCGCTTTGCACAAATCCTCCAGCGCATCGAGATTATGCACGGCGCGAAAATCATCGACATAGGGCAACATGGCCCGCACCCCTCGGGCGCGTGGTTCAAAACCCTCGAACCGCAGAAGCGGATTGAGCCAGATCAGCCGCCGGCACGATTTTGCCAACCGTTCCATCTCCGCTTCCAGCCCATCGGTTTCCTCCCGCTCCAGCCCATCGGTGATCAGCAGAACCACCGCACCTTGCCCCAGAACCCGGCGCGACCAGTGCCGATTGAATTCCCGCAGCGTTTCGCCAATACGCGTGCCGCCCGACCAGTCGCGTACAGCACCGGTGCAATGGGCAATCGCGTCATCGGGGTTCCGGTAGCGCAAGGGGCGGGTGATGTTGCTCAGCCGCGTTCCAAAGACAAAACAATTGATACGGCGGCGCTTGGCCATCATCGCATGCATGAAATGCAGGAAAATCCGGGTATATTGGCTCATGGACCCGGAAATATCCGCAAGCACAACCAGTGGTGGGTGTATTTCACGCCGCGAGCGAAATTTCGGCAGGATGAGGTCGCCGCCGGTTTTCAGGCTCGCACGCATCATGGCGCGTGGATCGATACGCCGTCCTTTCGGATCAGCCCGAAAGCGCCGCGTCTCCACCTTGTCGACAGGCAAGACCAGTTGATCCATCGCCCGGCGCGCTTGTGCAAGCTCGCCAGCGCTCATCTGGGCGAAGTCCTTGGAACGCAACACTTCCCTGCCGGAAAAGGTGAAACGCGCATCAATGTCTGTTTCAGGCGGTTGCTGCTGGGGTTCATGGCGGCCATTGCCGTTGAAAAGCGCTTGGCCGACACGCGCTTCGGTTGGCTTGGACCGCTCCGGTTCCATGGCATCGGGCGAAAACATGGCGAGCATTGCCTCAATCAGCTCACGTGAGCGCCAGTAAAGCCGGAAAGCCTCGTCAAATGTTGCATGATCTTCGCGCCTGACAATGAGAACGCTGCGCAAGGTCCAATAAAAATCCTCACGCGAGCCGATACCACCGGCAAGGACAGCCTCTATGGCATCCTTTACCGCCGCGGGACCAACCCGCATACCCGCCTTGCGCAGGGCTCTGGCGAAATAGACAATATTGTCTGCCAGCCGGCTGGTTGATGGCGATGAGGTTGGCGTTTCCATCCTAGGCTGCGTTCAGCTCCGCCTTGACCTCGTCAAGAATGCGCCGTCCCTCGCCCGCAGAAATCCGTGCGATGTCATCCTGATATTTGAGCAGCACGCCAATTGTATCGGAAACCGTCTCCGGATCGAGCGCCAGCTTGTCCATCTCGGTCAATGCCCCGGCCCAATCAATGGTTTCGGCCACACCCGGCAGCTTGAACAGGTCCATATCCCGCAATTTCTGCACGTAACGGACGATTTCGTCGGAAAGCCGTTCATTGGCGGATGGGACTTTGCGCCTGATGATCTCAAGCTCGCGTTCCGCCGTGGGGTAGTCAACCCAATGATAGAGACAGCGGCGCTTCAAGGCATCGTGGATTTCACGGGTGCGGTTGGTGGTGATGATGACGATGGGCGGTTCGGCGGCCGCAATCGTGCCAAGCTCAGGTATCGTCACCTGATATTCAGATAGAACTTCCAGCAGAAACGCTTCAAAGGCCTCATCCGTGCGATCCAGTTCATCGATCAGAAACACCGGAGCCCTGCCCGGTTCGCCCGACAGCGCCTGCAACACAGGACGCCGGATCAGGAACTTTTCGGAAAACACATTGCGTTCAATGGCAGATTTGTCGACCGTTCCTGTCGCTTCATCCAGCCGGATCTCGATCATCTGCGCCGCATAGTTCCACTCATAGACGGCGGAGGAAATATCAAGACCTTCATAACATTGCAGACGGATGAGCGGGCGATCTAGCGTCGACGCCAGAACCTTGGCAATCTCTGTTTTGCCGACACCTGCCTCACCTTCGAGAAACAGCGGACGTTTCATGCGCAGGCAGAGGAACAGCACCGTTGCCAACGACCGATCCGCCACATAGCCACCGATTTCAAGCAGTGCCAACGTCTCGTCAATCGATTGCGGCAATGGTGAAACGGACTGGTCGGCCATGGAGTCTCCGTTGGTTCTAGTCTCCTACACCGTGATAGGAGCGGTTGAGATAGACGAGTGACTGGCTGCGCTCGCCAATATGCAGTGCCGTCACCTTGCCATAGATGACATAATGCGTCGCCACCTCATGGGTGGCAATGATACGGCAGTCAAAGCTGGCCAGCGCATCGGCGAGCACCGGCGCGCCTGTTTGCAGCGTCTGCCAGTGCGCAAGCCCAAAGCGGTCTTCCTGCGAAAGATCACCCTTGCCTGAGAAAGCCTCCGAAACCGCCTGCTGGCCCGCTGAAAGCACATTCAGGGCAAAAACCTGATTCTCGATGAAGAGATGATTGAATTCATGCTGGCGGTTCAAACAGACCAATATGGTCGCCGGGTCGTCAGACACGGAACACGCTGCTGAAATCGTCACGCCGCGCCTGCCCGCCGGTCCATCTGTCGTAATGATGTGAACCGCTTCCGCAAAATGGCTCATGGCATTGCGGAAGGCGAGCGGTTCTATCTTCTGATCTTTGGCGATGAGCACTATATTATTTCCATTGTCCAAATCATCACTATCGCAACATGCTTCCGAACCATAGGGCTTGAACCACTGGAGCAGAATATTTTTTCCGCGCCTGTGATCTGACGCCGATATTATCGCACCATGCTTATCCTTTTATATAGAGCCGCATTGCGCAGAGTGAAGGAAACAGCTACCCAAATCCAACGTTTGGTTATCCAATGTCCCGAAGGTACGGCAATATCGCAATGAATCCCATGATACGCGCCGCAACGCTTGGCCTATGCCTGTTGTTTAGCTGTGTCGCCTATGCGCAGGATAAGATCGGCGTCATCGCACCGCTTTCCGGCTCCTTTGCGCGGCTGGGCAGCCAGCTTGTGGATGGCGTCAATGTGGCTGTCTCGGGCAATAAGCAGGGTCAGGATATTGGCGTCGTCACCGCCGATGATAAATGTGACGCTGCGGGCGGTGCCGCTGCGGCTCGCGAAATGGTGCTCGCCAATGCCACCATCGTTATCGGATTTCTCTGTGCAGAATCGCTTGAAACGGCCTTGCCCATTCTCAGCCAGAAGGGCATCGCCGTCATAACACCGGGTGTACGGGACCAGACGCTGACAGAATTGCGCGCCGAAACACCCTATCAGGTATTTCGYATCGCTCCGTCCGAGCGCAATGCCGCACGCGAGACTGGCGATCTTCTGGCGGGTATCTGGCGATCTTCCCCCTTTGCGATCATCGATGACGGCACCATTTTTGGCCGCGAGATCGCCTCCGCCGTGCGGGCGCGGCTGGAGGAAAAGCGCCTGAAGCCGGTGTTTACCGATACCTATCGCCCCGGTCTCGATAATCAGAACGCGCTTATCGGCCGGTTGAAACGTGCCGGAGCGACACAGGTTTTCATTGGTGGAGAACGGGATGATGTCGTTGCCATCGGCCGCAGCGCGGCGGCACTCAACTATCCTCTCACCATTGTCGGCGGCGAAACGCTCAACGCAATCACCAATGGCAGCGATCTTTCCGTGGGAACCGTGATGGTCGCACCCGTTGACCCGGCAACGCTCGAAAGCGCGCGCAATGCCAAAAATGCCATTGAACTCGCGGGCAAGGCACCGGAGGGCTATACGGTGCCCGCCTATGCCGCGGCAGAAGTTGCCATCCAGCTTCTGACCACCGCACAGGCGCAAGCCGCCTCGCTGGCTGATCTCCTGCGCAAAAACGTATTTGATACAGCCATTGGACCCGTTCAGTTCGATGCGCATGGCGAGCGTATTGCCGACACCCTTCGTCTGCAACGCTATGATGGAAAGCAGTTTGTGCAGGAGACGAAGTAATGCCGCTTAAATCTGGCCCCCGCAACCTCATTACGGATGTCGCCGGATTGAGCATCGGCAATGCTGCGGATGCCACAATCAAATCCGGCACCACCGTCATTCTCTGCGATGAACCGGCAACGGCGGCTGTACAGGTTCTGGGCGGTGCACCCGGCACGCGCGAGACTGATCTTCTTGAACCGCACAACACCGTTGAAACCATCAATGCGCTTGTTCTGTCAGGTGGCTCGGCCTTTGGTCTCGATGYAGCCTCCGGTGTACAGGCGGCTTTGCGCGAAAAGCGTATCGGCTTCAAAGTCGGTGGCCAGCGTATTCCCATCGTTCCCGCCGCCATATTGTTTGACCTGATCAATGGCGGCGACAAGGATTGGGGGCTTTATCCACCCTATCGCGAGCTTGGCTATCAGGCAGTGCAATCCGCATCGCGTGATTTTGCCCTTGGCAGCGTGGGTGCGGGCATGGGTGCGCTTGTGACCGGCATGAAAGGCGGCCTTGGTTCCGCCTCATCCATCCTGCCAAGCGGCGCCATCATGGGTGCACTTGTCGCCGTTAATGCGCTTGGATCGGTTACTGTTGGTAAGACCCGCCATTTCTGGGCAGCACCTTTTGAGATCGGCGATGAGTTTGGCGGTCTTGGCCTGCCCCATCCGCTTCCCTCCGATGCAGCTGACGTCAAAACAAAATTCAAGGAAGCGGCTAAGGACACCAACACAACCATCGGCGTCATTGCGACGGACTTGCAACTCACCAAGGCACAGGCAAAGCGTCTAGCCATTGCGGCCCATGACGGTTTTACCCGCGCCATCTGGCCGTCGCACACACCATTCGATGGCGATCTGGTGTTTGCCCTTGCAACCGGAACCGCTGGACGGGCACCTGAAATCGATGAGTTCATCGAGCTTTGCGCTGCTGCCGCTTCAACCATGGCGCGTGCCGTTGCACGCGGCGTATTTGCTGCCACAGCAGCGCCCAATGACCTGTTTCCTGTGTGGAGCACGCGCGCCTGACAGGGTTTTCATTGTGCCTGCCGGATACCCATGGTAACGGGCGCGCACAAAACCTCTACCGGAGAACGCCATGAGCCGTCCGCTTGTCATCGCCCCGTCCATCCTCGCTTCGGACTTTTCCAAGCTTGGCTCGGAAGTCACCACGGTCCTTAAAGCTGGTGCTGACTGGGTACATATTGACGCCATGGACGGCCATTTCGTCCCCAATATCACTTTCGGCCCGGAAGTGGTCAAAGCGATCCGCCCGCTCACCGATGCAGTTTTCGATACGCATCTGATGATTTCGCCTTGCGATCCCTACCTCGAAGCTTTTGCCAAGGCGGGTTCCGATATCATCACCATTCATGCCGAAGCCGGTCCGCACGTCCACCGCTCGCTGCAGGCAATCCGCGCACTTGGCAAGAAGGCTGGCATTGCCATCAATCCCGGCACACCTGAATCCGCCATCGAATATGTTCTGAACGATGTCGATCTGGTGCTCGTCATGACCGTCAATCCCGGCTTTGGCGGGCAAAAATTCATCACTGAAACTTTGAGCAAGATCCGCAAGATCAAAGCCATGATCGGCGACCGCCCGATTGATCTGGAAGTCGATGGCGGAATTACCGCCGACACGGCCGGACTGGCGACTGAAGCCGGTGCCAATGCACTCGTTGCAGGTTCTGCTGTGTTCAAGGGTGGCTCGGAAGCCAGCTACCGCGCCAATATCGATCTCATCCGCAACGCAACACTCAAAGGCTGATATAGGCTTTCCCTGCACTTGCCTCTGCCAGTTGGGGGCTTTGTGGTGCGTGGTTCGTGGTTCGACAAGCTCACCATGAGGGAGAGAGGTGATGAAAGGGAG
>NZ_JBFRDN010000048.1:0-26767 GCF_052113785.1 Phyllobacterium sp. TAF24
CCTATGGCCCACGCTGCCCTGTATCGAAAGAAATTCTGGACATTTTGCAATTGGAGGAATGCTTCGTCGCCAAAACTATGCGCAATATTCCACCAGCATCCGTTTACCGCATTAAAAGGCGCGTTGACACAGCAGGCTTGAGCTAAATCAGATGGAGACGCCTCACATCATTGCATGGCTGATCGGGTATGGATTTATCGGTATCACATGTCTGGCAGTCATCGAAAAGTTTGTGCCCTTGTTTCCATCTTACATTCTGCTGATGCTGTTGGGTATGACAATACCCAACGCACCTCACCTCGCTATGACCCTTGGTGCGACAACTTTGGGGTCAACACTCGGTGCCTGCTGTTGGTTTGCAATTGGCCGGACATTGGGGGGCGAACGGGTTGCAACCAAAGTAAAGCGATATGGCAAGTTCTTTTTTCTGAGCGCCCAACTTTATGAGCGCCTTACGAAGGCATATCGGCGCAACCATTTCTGGGTTACTTTGGTTGGACAAACCGTCCCCGGCGCTCGGGTTTACATGGCGCTTCCTGCAGGCATATTGAAGCTGGATTTTCTGCCTTTCGGTATAGCAACCTTTTTGGGGAGTCTTCTGTGGAACGCACCATTCCTGTTCTTGGGGTATACCCTAAGAACATCTCAATATGATCCGTACAAAGCAGGTTTCTGGGCCGCCATTTGTCTTCTTGGATTGGAGGCCACCATTATTATGATCGTTTCCGTTTACAAGCGGCACGTTTCAGAAAGATCACCTGAGCGGGTTAAAGTGTGACAGCCATTTTAGGATGGCTGGAACTGGAAAAAGCCGCGTCAGCATGGTCCGCTCCAATATTATCGCCACAACTATTCTGGTGGCTATTGGATCAAACGCAGCGACCCAAAGGGAACTTCAGTAAGAGATTGTGGAATGTTGCACCCACAGCGTCCATGTCAACACATCGCTTATCAGGGATTTCTGCTTTTCTGAATTGCCCCAAACATGCCCAAAGCCTCCGCAAAATCCGGCTTAAGCCGTATTGCCTCATTGAAATCTCCATAGAATACGGCTCGATTATAGTACAGGAACGGATCATCCGGTTGAAGAGCGATGGCCTTGTCCAGTTCCATGATCTGGCGGTCGGGATTATTGAGATATTGGCTGACAATTCCATGGCTGTTGCTAGTGAATGTCACAAACTGAACTTTACCCATTTTGGTTAAACCGAGCCGGTCGGTTGCAACATCCGGCCTCTCTCACAGATTACAAATTGATCACAAATGCCAAACCGACACTAACACACGTTTTATGAAATACACATAAATAGCGGTTTTCTCCAAAACTGCATTGAAAAATAAAAGGAATGCCTAAAATATTTGCGATTAGGTGCTATATATTTGTGAGTTCATATGACAGTCTTGTGACATAGCTCACAGCAAAGAATTGTGCCCCTGCGCTTTGCTGCCAACCCGGAGATGATGTGATGACGTTCGGTCCTGGCCCAATTCTGTTCTCCAAATTCTGGCGCAATATCGAGCTGGCAAAACAGGCGACGATGGCCGCAGCCACCTATACGGCCAAGCAAGGTCAGACCCCGCAACTGATCGCAAAGGCACTTGGCCAGAGTGATGGCGGCCAGGCGATCGCCAAAGCCAACAGGATGCGGGTCGACCAGGTTCTGGATGCAGGGATTGTGCTCATCATACCCAAGATCGACCCCGTCACAGACGCGTCCCAGATCAAGTTCAACCAAGCCGTTGCCGCAAGCAGGAACGGTGCACCGCCCTCGATCCTTGCCGATGTGGAAGCGGGCAAAAGCATCGACCAGATGGCGGCCGATCAAAAGCGCACTCGCCCCGAAATTCTGCGGCAGATGGAAGCTGCAGGGCTCGGTCTCCAGACAATCGACCCGACAAGCGACAATGGCGACGTTAGAACAATCAGGATCATTGACCGCGCAACTGGCAACGTTATCGCCAGTCACTATGAAGATTTCCAGCATGGCGGCACCTCTTCGACCATCACCAATGCTGACGGAAAGGAAATCCCTGTTGTCGCCGCCAAAGCGGCCGGGAAGAACAGCCAGAAGCCATTTGCACCGCAAGGCAACCCGGAACAGGAAACCGATGGCCGCGTCGATCATCGTATTCAGGGAACGGAAAATCTCGATGGCATCGCACGGATCTACAACCAGGCCCCATCCGACATTTTGGAGTTCAGCGACCCCATTCCCGATATCAACCGGATCAATGAGGGCGATACACTGCTCATCCTGAGCAAGGAGCGGCGCACAAGCCTCGAAACCATCAAGGCATTGCAGGCGGATATCGACAAGGCTACGTCACCGGCGGAAAAGGACGACAAGACCCGCGCACTCAAGCTCGCTGTGAACACGGATATGCTTTCAGCCGCAAAGAATGGCGGCTATGCACCGGAAACGCTGAAGCTTTATCTCGACCAGCGGCAGGCAGATCTTGAAGCCCTGGGGCCAAGGACGGACTCCTACAAAACCATCGTGGCAGAGGAACGCAAAGCCGTTGAAGACGGCTTCAATGACGTTTTTAAACCGCTAAGCGCGGCCATAAACGCTGCCCAGCAGGACCCAACCCGCTGGGGTGACGTCAAGACCGAAATCACCCGCCAGTTCGAAACCCTCGCCAAGGACGCGCCCGATGGCGGTGAAGCGGCGATCAACAGTGCCCGCGAGACCTTGAAACTCTATGGCCCGGCCGACAGCAAGTTTACCGACGCTCTTGACGCCGGTGGCTATGAAGTCCTTGTCGGCAAGCCAGCCCGCAATGTTCAGGAGGCCTATTCCAAGGGCGCGAACAAGTTCAATGGACTTGATGGCGAGGCCGGAAAGGAGGCGCAGCGGGAAGACGGCGCAGGCCGCGCAGCCAAGGTCCTGGATGAAGTGACGAAAAACGTTACGCCGGAAACGGCAATTCTCATCGTCAAAGAGGCCAATAAGGAAATCAGCGCGTTTGGCGACCAGAAGACGCGCGTGGTTGATCTGATCGAGCAGACAATTGGCAAACGCACGGCAATAACCTCGGGTGCCAGCCCCGATCATCGGCTCGGCGGTAAGAACTCCACTATTGCCGGCGAGATCAAGTTTTCGCTGCAATTGACGCAGCGCGATACGGTGGCGAACTATTCCAATGTCATGGGGCACATCGCACAGGCACCGCAGGGGAAAACCTTCATTGATGAGCGGGCACAGTCCATAGCAAACTCCCTCAAGGCGACACAGGACCAGACATTCGCGGATTGGGAGAAGAAGCTTCCCGAAAAGGTCCGCGGCTTCCCGCTGGATGAGAAGAAGAAAATCGGCAAGGAAATGGGAAACCCCTATCCGGAGATTAAAACCGCCACCCCGGATCAGATCGGCGAGCCCTTCCGCAACGCGATCGCCAACGGCAAGGACCCGTCCCTGACGCTTGCCATCATTAACCGGCTCAAAAACTCTGGCGATACGGCCAATGCGGCCCTGCTTTTGGACGCCGCGACCAAGGGCACGGACGATCTTGTCGCAAACAGCCGGAATATTGTTGGCGAATTCTCGAAAGACCACCTCGTGGTGGCGGACGACTGGAAGTCGGCCCTGTCGACGAAACAGTTGACCGATGGCATTAATGACTCGATTGCCAAGAACCCAGGCAGCAAGAACAAAATGGACGGCCAGGGAACATTGATCTTTCGCTCGCTCGCCGCCCTCCATGCTGCCGAGACCGACTTGCATGGGCTTCAGGGGTTTGACCGCTATCAGGCCAGCATCCACACGCTTGAGACTGACGATCAGGTGCAGTTCGCCGTCAATAACAGTGAAGGTGCCTGGAAGGAGATGGGCAAAGCCTACATCGAGAGCACAACGCCCCCGGACGGGGTTCCCGTTCCTGCCACTCCAAGCCTGTTCTGGTCCGGCCGCGCGGTCATTGGCATGCATAAGACCATTGCCGCCTATGAAGCGCTAGGCGGCAACAAGGCATACAAACCGCCCACACCGGGAAGCATCGACATCGCCTCCCGCCTCAATCCAGCTCAGGTTGACGGCAAACTCGCGCAGAAATCCTCTCTCCTATTGAATGGACCCAATGCGGCAACCGACCCGGCGGCCCGCAAGGCGGCCCTTGAAAGCCTGAGCAAATCCTTTGACGGTTCGAAATTCGACCCGCGCGCCGGCATCACAACGGCATCCGGTTTCGGCAAGGGCCTGGCGGCGATCCAGGGCCTGCTTTACCTTGGCAGCACGGTTGAAAATGCCCGTAACCCGGACCTTCTATCAAAGTCTTTTGCCGTTTGGCTGACGGGTGGCATTGCCTACGAAGCCGGCCAGTTCGGAGCCGGCATGGCACGATCCGTAGTCGAAAACGGCCGCTTTCCAAAAGGCGGTTTCCTTGACCGGGCATCCAGTTTTGCCGAAGTCGGTGGTACGCCGAAATGGAGCTGGTTCTCTAAGTATTTTGATCGTGCCGGGGGCCTTCTCATGGTTGCCTATACGCTTGATCATGTCGCCAAAGGCAAATGGGCCAATTCGGCCTTTGCTGCCACCACCACCTTGGGCACATTCCTGTCAATGATGAAATCACCCAAGGCCGGATTGTGGGGTGCCGGGCTAGCCGTCGTCGGCATCGTCGGCGAAATGGTCTACAACAATATTCGCCGAAGCCAGGCGGCCAGTTATTATGAAGGGCCCACCGAGCAATTCCTGATCCAGGCCAATTTCAGACCGGAAACCGCTAAAATTCTCGCGGATCATGACGATGACGGGAACAGCGTTGGCTCGATTATCGAGCCGCTTGCCAAGCAGCTCAAGATGACTCCGGAAGCCCTGACGGAAATGCTGCGGACCTCCGGCGACGATGCAAGACTGAAGGAATTTGTCCGCAACGTGCACCAGGTCAAGCCTGACAAGGACGGAAACTATCCGATGTCCGCACCCGAACGCCTGCCGCCATTGAAAATGCCCGACGGAGGCACGGTATCGCGTGATCCGTCGGAAGGGCGTGCCCGCACGATCCCGGAACTGGCCGATTGGGTGGGACAAAACCTTGTCCTGACGAATTAGGACACGACCGGCTCAGCACCGGTAGAAAGCGCGAGCCGCTTCTCCCTCGTGCTGCCCGCCACACCGCCCAAGGGCGATGCACTGGATTGCAGGATATCGCCCTGCACTCCGGTCCGATGTCTGCTTAGCCATCGCTCAACTTTTTGCACCCACAATCCGCTTGTTCGGTCTGTGACATTCCGCACATCGCGATCAGACCACAACCCCTACGGTGAAGCGGTCGTTAGTCGGAAGGACATCTCGTCTCCCCCGCATGAACGACAAGGGGGGTTCTCATGTCATCACTCAATCGATGATGCAGAGTTGGAGCCTCTTTTTTTGGCAAAAGAACGAAAAAGGAGCACTACGATGGCACTTTATCTTTTCGAAAGGACAGGCGGTACGCTGAACACGGCCAATGTCAAGAACATCATCACCCAGGCTGGAAAGAACCGGCAGCAGCCGGCGATATACAATCCCGCCCTCTATACTTATGAGGAAAAAAGCACGAAGAAGGTCCAGGCTTCGGGGCCTGGCGACATGGCCACTAGCCCGCTGGAACATGCCGCAACCCAGTTGGGTTTCAAAAATACCAGCGTGCTGTTTGTGGCTGAGGGCGCCGATGACGACAATGATGCCGATATGCCAGCGGCCCGCAGCATTGGCTCCATCACGCCCAGCATTGGTAATCTTCTCGGCGCTACCCAGTACGGGGTATCGATCAAAATGGATCAGGCGACTGTAGAAGCCCTGTCGAACGGCGATTATTCCCTCTATGGCTTCAAAGCGGTCCAATCCAGCGCCGGCGGCGGCAGGCCACTGGTCTGGTTCAAATCGACCGAATTCGGTCTGGACACCGGTGTTTCCTGGGAAGTTCAGTACGAGGCCTACACCTCCCGCTCTGCGATTATTCCGAACGGGCAGATCAAGGGCTTGAGTTCTTACCCGATTGACCTTGGACAGATGCTGGAAGTGGAAACACCACAGGGCACCGGTGTCGTCGTCGACGGCACGGCTGGGATGATTTCAATTGAGAACCGGACGGCAACGCAGGTAACCTGCGGGATTTCCGAAGTGGTCGATGGGACGCCCCAGCCTCTTTGCGCCTTCCCGCTCTACGGCAACGGGCTTGATGCGATCGTACCGATCCAGAAGGTCATGTTCACCTTCTCCACCAGACCGGTCAACACCGGCACGGTCATCGAACAGGCCTATAGCCAGAGCATTCTGATCGATCTCACTGCCAAGACCAATCGCGAGGTTTCCTTCGACATCAACAAAGGCTGGGCATGGGGTGGCTACAGCTGGGCTCAGGCTATTCGCCCTTCCACCAATGTCGTGCCCTTGCTGATTGAAAGCAACGCCTTCTGAGATTCTTACTGTCTTGAAGCAGACGGGCGGCCTCTGCATATCCGGCGGCCGCCCGCCAGTCTTTCATGGATGCGACCCGGCAACCGAAGGAGGTTCAGATGCCCGCGTCTCCAACCTACCAGATTGATCTTTCGCTCGCGCCGGCAACCATCGAAGCACTCGTCGACGGCGGATACTCCTTTTACACGATGTTTGCCGTCCAGATGAAAAATGCGGCAGCCCGGCCAACCATTGGTTTTTCAACGCAGAATATCACGGCGAATATGCCAATCGTGTGGAAGGCAGATGTATCAGCCTATACATCGTTCACGCCCATCAGCAGCGGCAGTGTCGTTCGGATCGGCTATGAAGTGCCTATCAACATTGGCCAGACCTTTGTCGTCACGAGCGGCGGCATCGGGCAGGTCAAAGCCGGCGGCCCGGTGTCGAAAATTGCCATCGCCAATACAACGGCAGGCGCATTCACATCCGGCTTTGCCCGAGCCATCTGCGGAGAAGAGACTACCGTTCCCATCTATGCTGTCCCCTTGTATGGGAACCAGACGAATATCGCCGCCCCCTTACCCAAGGTCCTGCTGCAATTTACCACCGCGAGCCTTCAACCCGGTACACTCATTGAAAAACTGGCCATGGAATTTCAAGCCGGCGCCTCTTACAGTCCCTCCCTCCTGGTTGAGGCAGCCGCCAATCAGACACGCGCGCTGAGTTACGACATCAATGCCGGCTGGAATTGGGGCGCTTACTCCTGGGCCGAGATCATTCCCGCCAATGCCGATCTGGCAAAAGTGCTGATCGTACAGGAATAGAAGAATGCGAGCCTGCGAAATTCCAGGCACTTCTCATCAAAATCTCACCGCAAAGATGGCAGAAATTGCAACGAAGCATCCTCCACATTGCTCTGCACGATCCCGGCCGAAAGCATCGCCAAACGCGGGTCGCCCGTATCATCGCCGTGTTTCAACCGCACCATCGCCCGGCGCGCCCGCGTTTCCCACAAAACGGCGTCCTGCATTCTCGCTGTTTGGGCAGCGAGTTTATAAAAATGGCGGGCTTCATCCGCACGCCCGGCACACTCGTGCACAAAACCACACAATCTCTGGCGTTCCGCCCGCCATGCTCCCTCCATGGTCCCGGGAGAACCTGTCATTGCCGCCGCAATGAGCCGTTGGGCCTGGCGGTCATGCCCATCGACTGCATAGGCCGCCGCCAGTTTTGCCGACCAGTAGGGAATGCCGATGCCAACGCCCATAGCCTTCTGCACATCAAGCGCCTGTTCCATTTTGGCCCGGATCGCCGGAGTACCCGCCGCGTCGAACTCGATAACTGCATGCCACATGCGGCCCGTCGCCGACCAGAACGCCGCCCCCTGATGGTCGGCAAGCGCCACGCCGCGTTGCATCCGCGCCAGCGCCTGATCAAAATCACCAAGGTAGCCGAGAGCCACGGCACCCCAGATATGGATGTATGGCAGCATCAGCGGAACATCGAGCCGCATTTGATATGCGTCGGCTTCCGTGATGAGGTGCCGTGCCAGCGCAAACTGACCGGTGATTGCTGCTGAATGTGGGGCAAAAGCATGGGCTGTCGCAAACAGGTCCATGCCGTACTTGGCGGCAAGCGGTGCATCCCGCTTGAAGTCGTAGCAGGTCCTGATCTTTTCCAGCGTTGCAAGCTGTGCACGAAACCGTCCAGAATAGAACTGTATGCCATTGCGTGTGCCAAGCACGGCCAGCGTATGTTCTCCAGGCCTGTCTTTTTCCGGCATGCCCTGAAGCACGGTCTCCATTCTTGCAACCGTTGTTGCTGCTTCTTTGATACGGCCCATCAGCACCTGGTAAGTAAAAATGCCCCAAAAGATCGCCAGGCTATCGCCCTCGATACGATCGAGCGTCTTCAGAAGTGAGAGGCTCTTTTTATAAGTCTCGATTACTTCGCGGTCCGTAAAGCCGCGTGTCTGCATGAGATTTGCCGCCAGGTCGATCAGAATGGTCGTCCGCTGCCTTGTTGCCTCTGTATCACCCTCGCCCGCCTTAACAAGCAGATCCAAGGCGCGCCGAAGCTGTGTTTCGCCTTCCGTAAAGGCCCCCAGTGCCACAGCCAGCCTACCAATCCTGTGCCTGTGGTGTGCTGCCATCGCATAGTCACCAGCCGCTTCAAAGTGATAGGCAATTTCAGCCATGACCTTGTCATTGCCATGCGCATCACCAGCCATAAGAAACTTGGCCACACGCCGATGCAAGCTGGCACGCCTTGCGCGGAGCAATGACCCATAGGCTGCCTCGCGGATGAGATCGTGGCGGAAGCTCAGGAGCGCGTCACCGTCCCGATGCAAAATTTCGGCCCTGCACAAACGCTCGACATCCTCTGTCACGTCACCAGGCACAACCTCCATCAAATGCGCAAGCAGCGGGATACTGGAGCGGCTTCCGATAACCGAAGCACATTGAGCCACCCGGCGGGCGGGACCCGTCCGGTCAATCCATGCGGTGAGCGCCCCCACCAGCGTTTCGGGAACAGCGTCAGGCCCAAATATCAGCCCATCTTTCAATTCCCGGAGAAGATGTTCCAGAAACAATGGCACACCTTCTGACCGGGCGATGATCTTTGCTGCCAGGTCGGGATTGATCGCGTCGCTGCAATTGGCAAGAAGGGCGTGGCATTCCGGCGGGTTGAGTTCTGCAACGCTTACGATCCGGGCCCTTATCTCCCCGAACTGATCCTTGAATTCCGTCCGGCAGGTCCCCAGCCACTGAATGGGACAATCGCTAAGATCAGCGCACAGCCTGGCAATCAGCATCTGGGAACTATGATCCATCCACTGCAGGTCTTCGGCAACGACCTGTATGGGCATGCGCTGGGCAATGCGGCGAAATGCGCCGGCAAGTGCATCAAACGTTCCCTGGCGAATGGCGCTCGGCGTCTCCCGTGCCAGCAAATCTGCGGCCGCCCCCGGTTCGAGGAGTGCGCGCAGGTAATCCATGCCTTCGCCGGTCTGCGCAACCCGGTCGTCATGTCTGAGCCATTCCACAACGGGATAAAGCGCCGTCGCCCGCTGCCGTTCTGACGCTGCCAGCACGATTTTCGGCTGATGTGCCGGACACCGGGTGAGATGTTCCCGCACGATACGGCTTTTGCCTATGCCCGGCGATCCGGAAAGAACATGAAATGGACTTGCACGACCTGTCCTTACAACCCTGCTCCAGACCGCCGCCAGCTTCCGCAGCTCCGCCACGCGCCCAACGAAGGGAAATGCCTCCATGTCCGCCATGCCTGCTTCCCCCATGGTCAGACGCCAGGTCGGTTGCGGTTTGGCAAAGCCCTTTAACGAAAGGTCTCCGACAAAATGCACGTTCGTTTCGCGCCGCAGAAGCCGGCGGGTCAGGTCAGACAAATAGACTGAATCAGGTTCGGCAGCCGCCTGTAGCCGGGCAGCGAGTACCCCGCATGCACCGGTGATTTTTGACGTGCGGCCATGGTATTCCGCCACTACGAACCCTGTTGCCAAACCAACACGCACCGCAAGGCTATGGCCTTGCGCATCAATCTCCTTTGCTTGGCTGACAATGCCGACTGCCGCCTGAACGGCGCGATCGGCGGCATCCTGAAGAGCCTGTGGAATGCCGAAATGCGCAACGACACCATCGGCGAGATATTCCGCAACGATGCCACCGGCCACCTCAATCTCATGGCGTACCAGCGCGTAATATCGTTGCAGCAGGGCGCGCAAATCCTCCGGATCCGCCCGCAGGGCAATGGCTGTGTAATCGACAATATCAGCAAAGAGCACCGTCACCTGGCGACGCTCTTCCAGATCATCGCCCTCAGGCCTTTCTTCAAACGAAGCCATCGCGGTTATTCTCTCACAGTCGCTGGCGTTCGAGATTCTGCTGCGCCGATGCAACCGCCTTCACCCGGGCTGAATCAAGGGGATTGCTGAGCGTCCAGTTGGTCCAGCAGCGGAAGGATCCGGGTAATCCGGCTTGTTCAGGCGACGGCTTCAGCGCCGGCGATATGAGCCGTCCGGCTGGCAGGCCGATCCCGTTTGTCGGGAATATGTCTATATGCGTAGCCACGGGAACTGCAAACGCCGACCCAACGGCAAAGTCAAAAGCCATGGCCTGCCAGGCCCCCTTACCCCGAGGTGTCAAGATTGGCGTGTCAAGCAGTGATCGGACCAGCCCCACATCCCCCAGATCAATCAGCCGGGAAACGGGCGCGTGCTCAAAGAATTGCATGTCCCAGATTGCGGCATTTTTCTCGCTTTTCGTGCGGTAGCTGGTTCCTGCCATCTGGTTTTTGGCGTAATGCTTGGCAAGGCCATAAAACAATCTGCCCGACCACGTGGCCAGCCGATTGTTCAGAAACAAAGCCGGCAAAAAGCTGAAAGTGGTGCCGTCACCGCCCGCTATTTCCACGCAATTGATCGCTACAATACTTTCAAGATAGGTGCTGAAGCCTAAAAACTGCGGCAGGAAACTGGCGCGCACATTGGTCTGCCGGTTGAATAGAAATGTCACAGGATGGGTTTTGGCAGGGGTCAGTGACTGCCGGGATAGAACCAAACCCTCCGGAAGCATCGCACGCAGGCCATCTTCCGGCAGGGCGTGAAAACTGAATATTCCTTCCATCGCGCCGCGCAGGAAAGCCGGGGTCAGCGGCCAGTCCGCATCTGGCGCCATGATCGACGACAGCAAGGCTGGCGTCGCCAACCCGCCATCGGCAGGAAGATCCATCTCGCCATAGATTGCTTCCGTCGACCCCGTGAATGACCGTGCAGCGGCCAGACCGGAAATTGTGGCTGCTTCGACACAGCCGGCGTTGACACCGCATCGGGTCCAATCACCAGCCAGAACGAGATTGGAGAAACCGGATTCATCGGGTGCCAGACGGTAATAGACCGATCCCGGAACCGAGAGCACATATCTCTCCGAGCCATAGAAATTCTGGCGGAAATATTGATCGGCAAACCGCCCGGACGCGGTCTTGCTATTTACGGAAACCAGGAGATTTCTGTCGAACGTCCCTGCCTTGTTCCTTGTCTGCGGCCAAATCTGCGTCAGCCGCTGATCAGCCCACTGAGCGGCCTGCTCCTGTAGCGGGGGCATAGGCACATCCGCGTCCCTTGAAGGCGAACAAAAATACGCAATGGAAACCGGTTGCGGATCAGGCCAGGTCTCCCGCACCAGAAGGTCACTCATATCCGCCCATGTGTCGAGCGGCTCGGCAAACCCGGTCATGACCGTCTGCAGTGTATCCGGATTGAATTTGGCGTCCTGATTATGGGCCCTGACCAGAGTTGGCCAGCCTGTTGCGGAAGCGGGTATACTCATCCAGAATTGAGCTGCGCAGGTTGCAACAGTCTTGACCTCAGCAAGCATTTGTCGCCAGCGGAGCGAAGCGGCCGCGAGCTCGGAAGTCATATAACCAAGTGAACCTATCGACGCACCAAGGATGACATCGTCAAAATCCGTGCCCCGATACAGGCTCTTCGCCTTTCCGGTCGGCGGGGTTTTTTCCGATTCAAAATCGATGCCGCTGGCTTTCAGTTTCTGCCCATCGACCAATTGTGGCCAGTCGGGCTCCGAAGGCCAGCACGGCAAGCCAGCAACGGTAAAAAGCGGCTCATACGAGCCCGAGACAAGGCTTGCCTGCTCAACCATATCGATGCGTTCAACCGCATTCCGACCGGCACCCAACGCCAGATTGGTCGCGGCGTGAAAGAAGCTGAACTTCACACCCCTGGCCTTGAGAACCTGATAATAGGGAGCAAAGATCGTATCTCCCATCCCTGCCTGCATTTTGAAGAATAGCGCACCCTTGTAGGTGAATGCGAGCCGCAGCAGACCACGCATCGCTGTCCCGGCCCCTACGCCGCGGTCGTCACAGACGCCGCCCGGATATCCGAACACATAATCATAACATCCACGAAAGACCGCCGATTCCACCGCCTGCTGCGAGGCATGGTGTTTCAATAGCCAGGCTGAACATTCCATGTTGTCGATCGAATCGAAACCGCGCAGGAACACCAGGTCGACGACCATGCCCGTTGCAAAGGCCGTTCCAAGATCCAGCATGAAATAAACACGGCGCGCAGTATCATCATTGATCCATTCCCCCGGTTGAATGCCGTCAAGCCAGATACGGATGCCCTCCAGGATTTCCAGAAGTTCACTGCGATGGCGGGCCGTATGCTGGCGGGCATCCTCTGGCAGCGTGCTGGCATAAGCCAGCACATGGTGCAACGGGGAGCGGTATCCGGCGTCGTCTGCCGCAGGCGGTGGCAGCGGCAGCTTGTTTTCAACTTTTTCAAACTGGCTTACCAGGAATTCCAGCACCAGCTTGAAGTAAGCAAATGGCGTCGGCAGCACCCCGCCCGTCCCGGGTATTTCGCCATTCCCCTCAAATTCAATGAGCCAAGGCCGCCATTCGATACGGGACTCCTCGGTAACCTCTTCACTCAAAAAGAACGTGTTGAGCGGCTTGAAGGCTTTTTCAATCGTTCCCAGCGGGTCCTCAGGTGTTCTGAGCCGCCTGTCGACGAGTTCCTGATAACAGCCCCGCATCAGCCGGAAGGCATTGTCGTAAAAGCCGGCCCAGATATGCAAGCCGTGCTCTTCGATGCGGTTGGCTTTCTCACGATTTCGCCCGCTCGCCCCCTTTCCGCCAAGCCGCCAGCCAAGTTGATAGAGCGTGATATCATACTTGCTTTGCCAGTCCGGATGGTCGGTCAAGGCGAATGCAGCGGTAATAGCTCCCACACCGCCGCCAACGATTGCAATCTTTCGCACCGCTTGCCCCATGAATATCAAATCTCCCCTTTCAGCGCATCAAACCAGATTGAAGACGATATCCGCATCACCGAGGCGCTGATATCTGCAGCGAAATACTTGGATTGGACAAACCGCACTACCGTTATAGGTCGCTTGTTAATGTCAAAAAAATCCGTTACTCGACCGCCGGATCGGCGGTGGATAATGGCGGCTCTCCCGCTCGCAAGACACAGCGAAGCAATTAAACGCTGGCTGCGTACTTTGGAACAGACCCCGTTAGAAAAGCGGGCGATATCGCCATGTGCGATGGAGCATCCATTGCAGATGTATACTGTGAAAACGGCATTAGACACCCCCATGCACCCACACCCTGATCGGTTAATAGAATTACGAGAGAATACATTCGTCCGTATCTCGTGAGAATTTGATAGGGGATCAGGGCAAATCGACTGGAAAAAGATATCACTCAATATATCTTTTTCTCAATGAATATTTGTATAACGTACAATATTTAAAATGTTTGACTTATAGTATGTCAGATACATTTTCTGATATGATGATGGTGTATCAAATAAATCTGCATTGCTGTTTGCGACATACAATATTCGAATTGTTATGGTCGCAGGGTTTTTGCAAGTGTCCAAAGACCGAACACTGGCAGCGCCCATATGATGAATGAGAGGCAAGTGCGATTTTTGGCAGTCAGGTCAGTGATCATTTGAACAGGACCGCTTGATGGACCCGCATTCCCCGAGCTTAACCACCATCACCCTGTTTAAAGGCCTAGACCAGCAGGCGCTGCGGAGACTGGAAAGCCAATGTATCTGGCGGCGCTACCGTRCCAACGAAGTGATCATCGATGATCAGGATGACAGCAATCATCTTTTTCTCGTTGTCCGCGGACAACTTCGTGCCAGTGTCAGCATCGCCGGGCAGGAAACCATCATGCGCGATATCAAAGCCGGCGAATATTTCGGTGAAATTGCCGCCATTGATAACCGGCCCCGCTCCGCGCATATCCGCTGTCTGACGGATTCGGTTGTGGCGCATATGCCCGCCCATATATTTTGGCGGGTTATCCAGGAATACCCTGATGTGGGTCGGCAACTGCTGATCTCGCTTGTCAGCCTCGTTCGGGCGCTAACCGATCGCGTCAATGAAACATCCGCCCTCAACATGAAACACCGGCTGATGGCGGAGTTGCTGCGCCTCTCGCGACCGTCCGCCACCAGCAAGGGATCCTATATCATCTCGCCGCCGCCGACCCATGCCGAGCTCGCCGCGCGCATTGGCAGCCACAGGGAGGCGGTCACCCGGGAGCTGAATCAACTTTCGCGGCTCGGGTTGATCCGTCGCTATCGCGGGGCAATCTCATTGCAGGACCGCGACCGGCTGCAGCAGACGCTCGACAAGGCCATGGGTGGCTAAACAGCTCCACTCAAATGGACGTTGCAGAGGATGCCGGCGCCGACCGTCCTTTAGATTCCAATCCACTGTCCGTGCAAAGATGACGCTTATCGGTCGGCGCTAAGCATGAAATAACGAGCAGATGGTGCATATGCGTTTTGACTCACATTCCGGATGATCAGGATGGACTGATGGATGGTCGCTCGTTGTCACTTCGGGAATTGAATGTCGCGCTTGTCTGATGTGGAGTTATTGTTCGGGTTTGAACAGGTGTTTGCGGCCGGGGCTTGAGGCTAACACCCTTGGTCCAGATCCTTAAAGCTTCCCAGTGAATACCTGCGATAACCTTGAGCGTCAGCAGGGGATAACCAAGGAACAGCTTCAACAATTGCCAATCACTGAATTCGCGCCGCTTTCCCGTGAAGACAGTCGCAATGACCAACCCATCCTCATCGCTGGCATTGATCACAACGGAGGCACAATCAGCCGGTCGCGTGACGGTGAAATCATAATTCAGCGCCATCTCCATAAATGGAGAGACATAAAATTCTTTCCCGCATTCCTGATGCATTGGCTTGGCGTCATCGGTGCCATCCAACGGGAAAACATAGCTGTGGCGCTGGCCGAAAGTGTTGTTCACTTCGTATATCAGCGCCTTCAATTTACCGTTGCTATCATGGCAGAAATAAACGCTCAGGGGATTGAAGACATAGCCGAGGATTCTTGGCATCGTCATCAATTTGATGGTCCCGTTATCGGGCACCATTCCCGCCTCACGAAGATGGCCCTCGGCATAAGAGCGAAGATCCGAGCACTGCGCCGCTGCATCAAATTTGGAACCATGGTCTCGATCAAAGAAGCTGAAAAAATTGAAGCGATTATGTGAGAACCAACGATGGGTGAGTGCAATCTGGTCGATCTCATCAATGTCGAGCAACATATAGAACATGCGATAACGCAGGAAATGCCGTTTGGGACGCAAGCGCTTATGCGTGACCTTGCCAGCATAGATTGCCGAGACAAATGTATTCATGCTGCTACTTCTATCGGCGTTGCCTGGCTGTTGCGATAGATTCGGCTGGACTCATTAGCAACATTCCAAGGCCGGCGTGCGCCACCCAGATCTTCCGCTACCGCAAGGCCCGATTGCAATCCGTCCTCGTGAAATCCTGCACCAAAATAAGCGCCGCAATACCACGTATTCCGCTGCCCCTGCATCTGCCAGAGTTGCTTTTGAGCCTGCATGGCTTTGCCATCGAAAATCGGATGGGTATAGGTTTCGGAATGCAATATTTTTCGCATATCCGGTTGATGCTGAGGGTTGAGCGTGACGAAAAATTGCCGGTTGGTTTCAAGCGGTTGTAGTTTGTTCATCCAGTAGGTTACACAGAGCTGACTGCTTGGATTGGTTTCCTGACGTTGGCCGAGATAGTTCCAGCTTGACCAGACGGCACGGCGCTTGGGCATCAGCGTCTCGTCTTCATGCAGCACGGCCTGATTCACCGAATAGTGGAATGCCGAGAGGAGATTTTCTTCAACAGGCGTGGGATCGGAAAGCAAAGCGAGAGACTCATCAGCGTGGCTGGCCAGTACAATGTGGTCGAAAACACGCGTAACACCGTAGACGTCGGTGACAGCTACATTGCCATTGGCGCGCCGGATGGATGTTGCGGCACAGCTTGTCTGGATACGATCCTTGTAGCACGCCGTCAGACGCTCGACATAGGCGCGGCTTCCACCTTTTACGGTGCGCCAACGTGGCCGATTGGCCAGCTTCAGAAGACCGTGATTATCGCAAAATTGGATGAATGCCTCCGCTGGATACTCCAGTAAAGTTGACGCCGGGGCCGACCAGATGGCCGCAGCCATGGGGAGAAGATGATCGTCGCGGAAAGCACGACCGTATCCCTCCCGTTCCAGAAATTCTCCTAGAGCCAGAAAACCAAGTTTGCCGGCATGAGCAGGTGTTTCGCGATAGAAACGTAAAAGATCACGCAGCATCATCCAAAACCTGAGATTGAACAGATTTCGCTGCTGGGCAAACAGGCCGCTAAATCCTGTGCCTGAGTATTCCAGCTTTCCACCATCAAGCGATACCGCAAAGGACATATCCGATGCTTCCGTCTCAACGCCAATATGATCGAACAGAGCAATGAGATTTGGATAGGTATTCTCGTTGAAAACGATGAATCCAGTATCGACGGGAATGGGGTCCTCGCCCTTCTGCTCAACAAGGAAAGTATTACTATGACCGCCAACGCGGCTCTCGCGCTCATAAACGGTCACTTCATGGTTTTGGGAAAGAAGCCAGGCAGCAGACATGCCCGAAATACCCGATCCAATGACGGCAATCTTCAACGAAGTTCTCCCATTCCCTTTGTGTGGAAACAACGAAGACGAAAGCCATCAGCCGTTGTTTCTTTCAACATCAGTGCATACGGTGGAAATACGGAGTTGGATCAGGATTAGTTTCGGCATTGATCCGATTGCGTTGTATCTGCGTACAGAGCGGTATGGATGATTTCGGAACCCTCACCTTTGGCAATTTTAATGGAAGATGGCTGCGTGCCCGGCGCAGCATGCCCAAAGCTGGCAAGACAAAGTCCGCGATCAGGCGTTCTTTTCAAGCAATGACAGAGGCCGTCAATTATTCCGCAAAGATCACCCGGATTGCAGCGCATGGCGACAAAGTGGCATTTGCCGAGATTTTTGCCTACTTTGCACCGCGCATCAAAGGTTTCTTTATGCGCGGCGGCATGGCCCCAGGGCAAGCCGAGGAACTGGCGCAGGAGACGATGCTGACCGTCTGGCGTAAGGCACAACTGTTCGATTCCACCAAGGCTTCAGCTTCCACTTGGATTTTTACCATTGCCCGCAATTTGCGCGTTGATGCCATCCGGCGTGAACGTTATCCAGCCGCGCATTTGATGGATGAGCCGGAATTTGAATCCTCCCCCTCGGATGATCTGCTGCGCGTGGAAAGCGAAGAACGGGTCCGTAGAGCCATGAGGGAACTCTCATCGGATCAGATGAATGTCATTCAACTTCATTATTTTGATGACAAGCCCCACAGTGAAATTGCCCGGGCGCTGGATTTGCCACTGGGAACTGTTAAATCACGATTGCGCCTGGCGATGCAGCATCTCAGAAATCTGCTGGGCGAGGAATAGACTGCTATGACCCACCGCCCTTCCGATGACATTCTGATGGCTTATGCTGCGGGCAACCTCGCTCAAGGGCCGGCGCTTGTTGTTTCAGCACATCTTTCGCTTTGCTCTGAAAGTGCGCAACGCGTGCACCAGTTCGAAGCTGCAGGCGGTATCACTCTTGATGATGCACCTGTTGCCGAATTGATGTCCGATGCTCTGGAAAAAGTTCTTGCGCAGCTTGACGGAGAATCGGTAAGGCAGATTCCGCCTCGTGGCCGACATCTTGCGGATATGCCCGGGGGTCTGATTTTACCAGCGCCACTACAGGAATACGATATCGGCAAATGGAGATTTCTGGCTCCCGGTGTACAGTGGAGTTCGATCGGCAAAGGCGGAACGCCACGCAACCGCCCCATGCTTTTGCGCTCCAAGCCGGGAATGGTCCTGCCTGAACACACACACCAAGGTGTCGAATATACGCTCGTGTTAAAAGGGTCACTGCACGATGYTATCGGCGATTACTATCCTGGTGATTTTATTATGGCCGATGCCAGCCTTGAGCATGAACCTTCAGCGGGACCAGACGAGGAATGCATTTGCCTTGCAGCGGTCGATGGTCGCTTGCAGATGAAGAGCAGGCTCGGACGTCTCATCCAGCCCTTGCTCGGCTTTTAACATGGTCAAATTGGTGTTTATGCTTTGCCTGCTCATTACACTGGGAGGATGTTCCGCCGGTAAGATTTTGGACATCACCACGTCATCAGGCGGTGCATCGGTTACGCGAAGCATTGCTTATGGCAAGGACAAGCGGCAGACACTTGACATCTATGTACCCAAGAACGTCAGATCTGCGCCGGTTGCCGTATTCTTCTATGGTGGAACCTGGCAGAGCGGCGACAAGGCTACTTATGCATTTGTTGCATCGGCGCTGGCGGCCAAAGGCATCGTTACAATTGTTCCTGACTACAGGCTTTATCCAGCGGTGCGTTATCCGGCTTTTATTCAGGACGGCGCTGCTGTCGTTCGTTGGGCCAGGGACCACGCAGAAACCTATGGTGGTGATCCGGAAAAGATATATGTCGTGGGGCATTCAGCCGGAGCTTATATCGCCGCCATGCTTGCACTCGACAGGCAATGGCTTGGTCAACAAAACCTCAATCCGGCGCATGATTTGAAAGGATTTATTGGTATCTCTGGTCCTTATGACTTTCTGCCATTCGATGACAAGATAGTCGCCGATATCTTCAGTCCGGCGAAGTCACAGGAGGCAACACAGCCCGTCAATCAGGTCCGGCACGGCAATCCCTCTGTACTGCTCCTGCACGGGCAAAGCGATACTGTGGTTTATCCTAGCAATAGTATTGCATTGGAGAAGAAGCTTCGGGCAGTTGGCTCACCTGTCGAAATAAAGCTTTACCCCAATGTGGGTCACGTCGGCATCATTGGTGCCATGGGATCACCGATCCGTTTCATCGCGCCAACACTTCACGACACGGCAAATTTTATTCTCGGAATTCGGAACCAAAATGGTTCCTGACGGTGTTGTATTCTGCCAATCAAAAAGCTCTGTATGCTGCATTCGCCGCTCGTTGAACATCAGCCAGACTGCCTCCTGAACAACCAATCAATGCGCGGCACCTTATGCCATTCCTATCATTGCAGCTGTCGCCTTTGCATCGCAAGAAGGAACCAACAAATGCTCAAATATGCACTTGCCTACATTTCGACAGCTATAGTCTTTTTTATTTTCGATTTTATCTGGCTCAGCACCATGGCCACAAACTTCTATCGGGCTCGTATTCCTGACATTATAGCTACGGACGTCAACTATGTTGCGGGCCTGCTATTCTATCTCATCTTTGTTGCTGRAATCGTTATATTCGCCGTTGGCCCGGCTCTGGAAAGTGGCCGCTTGATAACTGCATCAATGTACGGAGCATTGCTGGGTTTCATAGCCTATGGAACCTATGACCTGACCAACCAGGCAACGCTCAAACAATGGTCGACAGCGGTGACTGTCGTTGACATGGCCTGGGGCACAATGGCTTCCAGCGCTGCAGCTTCGCTGAGCTATCTCGCTACGAATTGGGCATTGTCGAGATTCCAGTAATCCAGGACGCGCCATCCGACTGCTCCATGTTTACCATTTTGAGTAATGTCATCCTCGAATGTAGTCAATCAACGCACGGAATGCGGAGGTGGTTCGTCTTCTGCTCGGGTAGTAAAGGCTGAAGCCCGGTAATTCTGGCAACCAGTCCGCTAGGACCCTGATCAGGCGACCCGATACAACATCTTGAGATATCTGTGACTCGAACAGAAACGCGAGGCCTAGTCCGTCGATCGCTGCCGTTCGGATCGCTTCACCGTCGCTCAAGATTAGCGTTCCGTCGGTTTTGAAATCGATGGCCTGGCCGTTCTTTGCGAGAGGCCAACGGTAAAGTCTCGTCGAGCTAACGAAGCGATAAGTGATGCACCGGTGAGCTGTGAGATCGCTTGGCATTTGGGGCATTGGCCCATTTCTTTCGAAATAGGCTGGAGCGCCTACGATCGCAACTGGTGTAGACGTCGTCAAGGAAAGGGCCACCATGTCCCTATCGACAAGCGTCCCAAACCTTATCCCACCATCAAAACCTTCAGAAACGATGTCGCTCAATCCTTCGTTGATAGAAACTTCCACCGAGACATTCGGATACTTCGCATAGAAGCCGCAGAGAATGGGTCGCAGAATGGTCTCGTACGCGACAGACACCATGGTCAAGCGTATTGTTCCCGAGACACTCATACTCTGGTCCTTCAAGGCCTGCACCTGGTCTGCAATATCACGCAGCGCCGGACCTAAGGTTCCAAGCAATTGTTGTCCGGCCTCGGTTGGTGAGACATTGCGGGTCGTCCGGGTCAGAAGGGGAACGCCGATGCGCTTTTCCAGCTGGCTAACAGTGTAGCTGAGGGCCGATTGCGAAATGCCAAGTTCGGCGGCAGCAGCGGTGAAGCTTTGATGTCGTGCTACGACTTCAAACACCGAAAGGTCACGGAAGATAAGGCGATCCATTTATCAATCCTCTTTCTAAACCCATGCAAATTAACCGATCTAATCGATAGGTAAAGAACCGTATATTTTCGAGTTGTCAGTTGGTACCGGCCGACATTCCGTCGGTACCGGATTTTGCTTGAGGTTTAAGATGACTTTAAAGATAATCACCGCTGCTGGCCTGCTGGCAATGTCAATATCCGGCCATGCACTCGCAGACGCAATGAATGTTGTGCTGGTCCATGGGGCAACGATGGACGGTTCGGGTTGGCGTACCGTCTATGATATCCTCAAGGCCAAGGGGTTGTCCGTGAGCATCGTACAACTTCCACATACCAGCCTGAAGGACGACATCGCTGCCACACGGCTCATTCTCGAACAGCAAAAGGGACCGACCGTGCTGGTGGGCCATAGCTACGGCGGAGCCGTCATCACGGAGGCTGGCGTCGAGGATAATGTTAAGGCATTGGTCTATGTGGCGGCTCTCCAACCGGATAAAGGCGAAAGTCTGACAGAGCTCTCGAAGCGCTATCCCATGAAGATCGATATGAAAATGTTGGATGGGAGAAGTTTCGTTCCTGATCCGGCGTCGTATCATGATGCGATCGCAGCTGACCTACCTCGCGAGACAACTGATTTCATGTCAGCATCATCAAAGCCGATGACACTCGAACCCTACCAGGTGAAGTTCGAGCACGCAGCTTGGCGAAGCAAGCCGACATTCGGAATCGTTACAACTGAGGATCACGTCATTGCTCCGGAACTCCTTCGCTGGATGTACCAACGAGCTCAAACGAAAACGACCGACATCAAGTCCAGCCATATGGTCTATATGTCCCATCCGCAGGAGACAGCCGATGTGATCCTTGAGGCTGTCAAATCAGTGAAATGATCAACGCGGTGAGGTCATCTCGGGAAATCACCCATTTCGCAAGATGATTTGGAGTGGAAGGAACGGTGAGGTAATGAACAGGCGGTAGAACCGAGACGCTTGCGCATGGGCAAGGCTGTCACTCATCAATCACCCTCATCGAGCTAGCAGTGGTTCATCTTGGAAATGATTGCTCGTGTCTGGGTTCTCACCCAGTCCGATACGGGCTCTTGGTCAAGCCGGACCGGCCAAACCAAAGACACCGATGGAAGCAAAAGCTTGAGCGGCGTTGGGATTACTTTGAGTCCGAAGCGCGGCGCATGCAGTCTTGCCATCCGTGTCGGTATCGTCGAGATGACCGGCGCGCGTTCCACGGTCGACAGCACCGTCAAGAATTCTGTCGCCGCCGTCACAACATTCAGCTTCGAATCAACCTCGTCGAGGGCCCGGTCCAAGCAACCTTGGAGACGCCCGGTCAAAGTCACCAATACGTGCGGCAAGGCTAAATAATCATCCATCCCCAGCGGCTCTTTAAGCGTCAAAAGAGCCGGGTTGAACACGCAGCTCAAATCCTGCTCGAAAAGAATTTCGGCCTTATGACGCTGTGCGTTCGCCTCAAAGCAACCGATCGCAAGATCAAACTCGCCATCGTCTAATAAACGATGGACACCATCGCTTGTCGTAGGCCGGCCAAGAAGCCGGATACCAGGCGCTTCAGTGCGCAATCGGGCCGTCAGTTCCGGTACGAGCAACAATTCCACTTCGCTAAGCTCTCGAAGCTCGTCCTTGTGACGCCGCTCTGGCTCTCACATAAGCCGCTGCGTATCGATTCGGGAGCACCACTTAGCGCCTATCGAAACATCGATCCGGCAACTTTTGAGACAGCTTGGCGCATTGCTGCCCCGGAGAGCGCGCGCGAAGCATTGATACCGACGGGTTGGTTCGAGACATGGCTCGAGACGACGCTTGTCTCAAATCCGGAAACGACGTCCGATGGGCACTTCTTGGCGCCATCCGGCCCTGTGCAGGATGTACGAGAGCACTGGACAGCAGGCAAGCCGATCTACGATGCCTCGCGAATTACTTCGCCCGTCCTGATTGTCGCTGCAGAATGGGACATAGATGTGCGCATCGATATGGCTCAGGATCTTTTTAACAAACTTGATAACGTACCCTACAAGCGTTTTATCGAAATCGGTCAGGCGACGCATATGGTCCTGCTTGAGCGCCATCGTAAACAAGCATATGACGAGATTATCATGTTTCTCAACGAAACTGTCTATTACGCTTCCGGCCGATCATGATGAAAACAATGGCCGCGCTCCTGGGAGCATTGCCTCTGGCACTCGGCACGGGACCCGGCGCCGAGCTGCGCACGCCACTCGGGATTGCCATTGTCGGCGGGCTTGTTGTTTCGCAAGTCCTCACCCTTTTTACGACACCGGTTGTGTATCTGGCGCTCGGGGGATCTCACAGACACACATATGCTGAAGATACTGGAGCGCTTGATACGCTGCCAAGCAAGGGGGCAGCAATTACAGGTTAGCGCCCCTTGGGAACCGTCAAAATCTGCGAATGCAAACGGGCAGCTGAAAGCCAACTGAAAGCTTGAGTATTCCATAATCAGCATGCGTCATGGGAGGAGCGCATCGTCGTCAGGACGAAGTGAACCATGGATGCACTGAAACCCGGAGGAACAAACAATGCGTTCAACACGCACTCTTCTTCATACTGTCACCAAGGCGGCTATTATCGTTGGTTCGCTTCTTGCCACAAACGCATCCTATGCGGCTGATAAGATCACACTGATGGTTGGTGGCTACGAAAAGCAGATTTATCTGCCGGCAAAGCTCGCGGAATCACTTGGTTATTTCAAGGATGAAGGCTTGGATGTCGAACTACTCAATGAGCCCGCAGGCGTTGATGCAGAAAACGAGCTGCTCGCTGGTGCAGTGCAGGGCGTTGTCGGCTTCTACGACCATTGCGTCGACTTGCAAGCCAAAGGCAAATTTATTGAATCCGTCGTCCAGTTTAGCCAGGCACCAGGCGAAGTCGAGTTAGTGTCGACAAAGTATCCCCAGATCAAGAGTGTTGCCGATTTCAAGGGCCACAGTGCTGGTGTGACGGGTTTGGGTTCGTCTACGAACTTCTTGACCCAATTCATGCTGGCACAGGCTGGCCTCAAACCGGGCGACGTGACATCGGTGCCAGTGGGAGCAGGCACGACATTCATTGCTGCCATGCAGCAAGATGCCATTCAGGTTGGCATGACAACCGAGCCCACCATTTCGCGCATGTTGAAAACCAAGGAGGCCACGATCGCAGTAGACATGCGAACGATAGAGGGTGCACGCAAGGCGCTCGGCGGCACCTATCCCGCTGCTTCGCTCTACATGGAGACGACTTGGGTTGATACACACAAGGACGAAACACAGAAACTGGCGAATGCTTTCGTCAAAACGCTACATTACATCAACACCCATACAGGATCTGAGATTGCGGACAAAATGCCGAAGGACTTTTATGTCGGTGATAAGGAAAGCTACGTCAAGGCGCTTGATGCCGGCAAATCGATGTTCACCGTTGACGGCGTGATGCCAGATGATGGCCCGAAAACGGTTCTCGCTGTACTCTCAGCGTTCTCAAAGAATATACAAGGCAAACAGATCGACTTATCGAAAACCTACACTACGGAATTTGTGAAAAACGCGTCAACAAAATAAATCCCGTGCACGATGGGCCCAGTTTTTCTACGCTCAACTTCCGTCTCTCAAAGACCACTTCGAGGGACGGAAGTTGAGCGTAGAAAAACTGGGCCTATTGTTTGCGCATCGTATGAATGAGCTCGATACCGGCCAAGGGTGTCGCTTGGAGCAGTCACAAGCAGGCATGGCGAAAGCCGCAGCCGTCAGCACTGCAAACTTGTTCCATCAAGCAAACACAAAACCAGCCCTAAAAATAGAATCCCTTACGTCGATATCTCAAGGAAACTGTAGACAGACGCGTTCTAAAGCCTGGAGCCTCGCCCTACCCTATATCTGGGGATGAAACAGTTAAGTACAAGAATTGTCACTGACCTTTTTATGCATAGACTGCGGGGCCTTAAGCGAAAAAGGCCGGTAAACATGCAGCAATCAAATGTGACGCAAGCAAATGTGGGCTCGAAGGGCATCCCCGCGCTCATAAAGTCCACCTCTTTGACAGAGCATCCAGTGGTGATTGCCGGAGGAGGCCCGACTGGGCTGATGCTGGCAGGCGAGCTGGCGTTGGCAGGTGTGGGTGTTGTCATTGTCGAACGTCGCCCCAATCAGGAGCTTGCCGGTTCGCGGGCGGGCGGTTTGCATTCACGTAGTATCGAAGTCCTTGATCAGCGCGGCATTGCCGATCGCTTCCTAACCAAGGGACAGGTAGCACAGACTACAGCGTTCGCCGGGGTTGCATTGGATATTGGTGACTTTCCGACGCGGCACCCTTATGGGCTGGGGCTATGGCAGAACCACATCGAGCAGATTCTGGCCAGCTGGATCGAGGAATTGGCAGTGCCCGTCTATCGCGGACTGGAGGCGGTGGGCTTTGCACAGGATGATTCCGGAGTTGACGTTGAACTCAGCAATGGTCAGTCATTGCGGGCGCAATATCTCGTTGGTTGCGATGGAGGACGCAGTCTGATCCGCAAAACCGCCGGTATCGATTTCCCCGGATGGGATCCGACAACCAGTCATCTGATTGCCGAGATTGAGATAGCCGAGGAGCCGCAATGGGGCGTTCACCACAATGCCTTTGGCATTCATTCGTTCGGCCGGGTGGAGTACGAAATACACGATGGCAAGGTCGTCTACAAAGATGAAGGGCCGGTCCGCCTACTTGTGAGCGAACAACGTGTTGGAGCCACTGATGAGCCCACGCTGCACGATCTTAGTGATGCACTCATCGCGGCGTGCGGAACTGACTATGGCATCCACAGTCCCATCTGGATCTCCAGATTTACCGATACGACCCGGCAGGCGGCTACCTACCGCGACAGGCGAATTCTCCTAGCCGGCGATGCCGCGCACGTGCATGCCCCGGACGGTGGACAAGGTCTCAATACCGGAATGCAGGATGCTGTGAATCTGGGATGGAAGCTGGCACAGGTGGTCAAGGGGACGTCACCTGAAAGCCTCCTTGATACCTATCATGCCGAGCGCCACCCGGTCGGAGCTCGCGTATTGCGTAACACCATGGCATCTGTAGCGCTTCGTCGCCCTGACGAACGCACAACCGCTCTGCGCGACACTATCGCCGAGCTCATCACATTGGATGAGCCTCGCAAACGCTATGCTGCAATGATGTCAGGCCTCGACATCTCCTACGACCTCGGCGTGGGACATCCGCTGCTTGGACGCCGCATGCCCGATCTCGACCTGATCACTGACAAAGGGCCACTACGGGTCTTCGCCCTGCTACACAGTGCCCGGCCGGTGCTGATCAATTTCGGCGAGCCTGGCAGTATTGAGATCACACCGTGGGCCGATCGGGTTCAATTGATCAACGCCAAATACACCGGTCCGCTGAAACTCCCTGTTCATGGGATTGTGCCTGCTCCCACTGCGGTGCTGGTTCGTCCAGACGGATACGTGGCATGGGTAGGAGACGGAACTCCAATCGGGCTTGCTGATGCGCTAACCAAGTGGTTCGGGGCACCTATAGCGGCGTAGGACGACCAGCCAGAGGTTCGGTGTGACTGCACGAACGAAGTTTCCAAAAATCAGCGAACGAGATTTGTGGGACGTGGCGTGACACATATCCGTTTATCAACGTATTGAATCAATGTTGCCATACTGTTTCAATCTTTGAATTGGATTGATAAAGGCCATTAGCTAATACTAGACCCTTGGCGAGCGAACCCACTTATTTACATATAATGCCGATAAGAGGCGACCAGTGAAATTGGGCCGCTCAGCCAGCGGCCCAATGGCTCTCAACCTTATTGCAATGACACCGTGGTCTATTATGGTGGTTCTGTCTTTTATGTCTCAGCATACCAAACCGGTGGACCCGCGCCTTGAAAACCAACAAGAATCCGGATGTCGCTTCAGATCTGATAGGGCATGTGGTTTTCAAGGCGCGGGTCCACCGGTTTGGTATGCTGAGACATAAAA